>CAXTZL010000073.1:0-13206 GCA_964248555.1 uncultured Bryocella sp. | reverse complement strand
GGCCAATGGTCTTGCAATGCATGAAAAGCCACTCCGTCGCCGCGGTTCGGCTGACTAGTCGAGCATACAGAAGTGACTTATCCGCGGAACTGTGGCGGCGTTCCCGGGAGACGAGATTGACGACGGAACAACGCCCAGGGGACCATCGCGTGATGGTCAACCCGCATCCAAACGCACCAAGAACCGACGAAAGGTCGAGCAACGCGTGAAGAAGGCCTGCAGCGCAACGGATCCACTCTGGTATAAGGACGCCATTATTTACGAGTTGCACGTCCGTGCATTTGCGGACTCCAACGGCGACGGCATCGGCGACTTCCAGGGGCTGATTTCCAAGCTGGATTATCTGCAGGACCTCGGTGTCACCTGCCTTTGGGTGCTGCCGTTCTTCCCCTCCCCGCTGCGAGATGACGGCTACGACATTGCCGACTACCTGAGCGTGAACCCCAGTTACGGCACGATCGAGGACTTTCAGGAGTTCCTCGACGGCGCTCATGCTCGTGGTATGCAGGTGATGATCGAGCTGGTGATCAATCACTCGAGCGACCAACATCCCTGGTTCCAGGCAGCCCGCCTCGCCCCCAAGGGCTCGCCGGAGCGAGAGATGTACGTTTGGAGCGACACGGACAAGCTCTATGACGGCGTTCGCATCATATTCACGGATACCGAGAAGTCAAATTGGACCTGGGACGAAGTGGCACAGCAGTACTACTGGCACCGTTTTTTTTCACACCAACCCGACCTCAATTTCGATAATCCGCGGGTGATGGAAGAGGTGCTCAACGCGATGCGCTTCTGGATGGACATGGGCGTGGATGGCCTGCGCCTGGATGCAATTCCCTACCTGCTGGAGCGCGATGGGACCAGTTGCGAAAACGTGCCTGAAACGCATGCAAAGATCAAGGAAATTCGCGCGGTGATCGATGCGGAATATGAGAACCGGCTGATTCTCGCCGAGGCCAACATGTGGCCCGAGGATGTGCGGCCCTACTTTGGCGACGGCGATGAATGTCACATGGCGTTTCACTTTCCGCTGATGCCGCGCATCTACATGGCCGTGCGGCAGGAAGACAGGCTGCCGATTACGGACATCATGGCGCAAACGCCGGATATCCCGCTAAGCTGCCAATGGGGCTTGTTTTTGCGCAATCATGATGAACTGACGCTGGAGATGGTGACCGATGAAGAGCGGGACTATATGTACATGGCCTATTCGGCCGACCCGCGCATGCGCATCAACGTTGGGATTCGACGCCGGCTTGCACCCCTTTTGGACAACAACCGGCGCCGCATTGAGTTGCTGAACTCCCTGCTACTGAGCTTTCCGGGCACACCGATCATGTATTACGGCGACGAGATAGGGATGGGCGACAACATCTACCTTGGGGATCGCAATGGTGTACGCACACCGATGCAGTGGAACTCGGATCGCAATGCCGGCTTTTCGAAGGCGGTTCCGGCCAAGCTGTATTTTCCCGTGATTATGGATCCCGTGTGGGGCTATCAGGCCCTGAATGTGGAAGCTCAACAGGGCGATCCTTCTTCCCTGCTGCACTGGACGCGGAACATGATCGCTCTGCGCAAGTTGTTCAAGGTCTTCGGGCGCGGAACACTAGAGTTTTTACATCCCGAGAATCGCAAGATCCTGGCCTATGTCCGAGCTTACGAATCGGAGGATGGGCATTGCGAGACGGTCCTCTGCGTGGCTAACCTTTCGCGTTTTGCGCAGCCGGTAGCACTCGATCTCGCGCGCTTTGCCGGGCGGCAGCCCGTCGAGATGTTAGGCTATGTGTCCTTCCCAGAGATCAGCAAAGGGCTTTATCCGCTGACGCTGGCGCCATACAGTTTCTTATGGCTGGAGTTGCAAGAACGCCAGCCTGTAGCGGAAGCTCCCGTTGTGGAGCCGGCTGCCGATTTGCTGATGGAGCGTGTCGGCGAAATCTCTCCCATGCCGATCAACGCTCTCGGTCGTATCTTGAATGAATCCGGGCGGGCATTGCTCGAGCAGGTGCTGCCGGGCTACATTTCCCAAAGACGATGGTTCGGCAGCAAATCGCTCACAATCCGCACGGCTCAGATCCTGAGCGTAACGCCGCTGCCAGGAGACGAAGGAGCGATCTCCGTGGTGAGTGTTGTGTACGACAACGGAGACTCGGACCTATATCAGCTGCCTCTTGCCATGGCGAGTGGAGCGGAAGCTGAAAAATTACGCGAAACCGCACCCGCCGCGGTGATTGCTACGGTTAACCATGCAGACGGGCCGGTTACCCTGTATGACGCGACGGCAAGTTCCGGCTTTCGGTCTGCGCTGATTTCCCTGATTGCGCGAGGATCCGAGGTCGCGTTGAACCTGGGCGAATCTTCCGCGAGCCTCTCAGCCACCAAGGCAAGAGCGTTCGACGGACAGGAGTTCCTCGCCATGCCTTCGCGTGTTGGCTCGGTGGAACAGTCGAACACAAGCATTCTGTTTGATGAGAAGGCGATTCTGAAGCTCTTCCGCAGACTGCGTGCGGGGGAGAATCCAGATGTCGAAGTCACTCGATTTCTCACAAAGGTGGGGCGATACACCAACGTTCCTGCCTACCTCGGGGACTTGCACCGTACGGATGACGGCACCACTCTCGCTTTTCTGCAGGCATTCGCGCCTAACGAAGGGGACGGCTGGGCATGGACGCTTGAAGAGCTGGACCGGTATTTCGATTCCGTCGCAAACTGCCCTATACCGGACGATGTGGGCGATCTCCCTGCCCTGGGGCGGCCTGCGCAGATCTCCTCCGAGCTGGAGGAGCATGCGGGATTTTTCCTAGATGCGGCGCAGTTGCTGGGGCGTCGAACAGGTGAGATGCACGTGGCGCTGGCGACCCCGACGGAGAACGAGGCCTTTCGTGCTGAAGCATTTACGCAACACGATGTAGCGGCTGAGCGCGACCGCGTCAATGTCCAGGCCAGTACGGCGATGGAGGCATTAACCACCGCCTTGGAGCGTGTTCCGCAGGAGGCTCGACCACTGGCCGACCGGCTACTGCGCAAGGGGAACCGCCTGCAAGAATTGCTGACTGGCCTCGATGGGGATCCGGCCCGATTTGGTAAACGGATTCGCATTCACGGCGATTATCATTTGGGGCAGACGCTGCGTTCGCGCTCAGACTTCATGCTTGTTGATTTCGAGGGGGAACCTGCACGGACCTTAGAAGAGCGGCGACGAAAACAATCACCGTTGCGCGACGTTGCCGGGATGCTACGGTCATTCAGTTACGCCGCGCAAGCTGCGCTGCAGCGTCATGCGCAGCGCCGGCCCGAGAACGGGGAAGCCCTGCATCCCTGGGCAACACTGTGGGAACGCGGCAGCGCTGCCAAGTTTCTGCAAGGATATAGGGAGGCGATGCGGGCTCGTCCGGAGCTGCTGCCCGCCCCGGAGTTGGCACAACGGCTGCTGGCAAGTCTGCTGGTCGAAAAGGCGTTCTACGAGCTCATGTACGAGTTGAACAACAGGCCAAACTGGCTGCCCATTCCGCTGCGAGGAATCCTTGAGCTCCTCGAACCCACAGAGAAGACATCCACTGGCGCGGGAGCGCCAACGTCGGATGCAGAAGGAGGTCGGTGATGGCGACGCTGCCCACGGTGGAACTCAAACGCCATGCAGACGCTGTTCCGGACGCGCAACGGCCGCTGTTGGTCTGCCTGCCTTCCATGTCAAACGATGCCTCGATGGCGACGGTTCGTGCCATTAGCACGGCATTTGCTGGACGCTCCCTTATGGTAGCCTGCCCTGATTACCCCAACGAGCAGGCTGCTGAAGATGGAATGCCCCACATAGTTTCCTACACCACGCCACGAAGTGATGGGGAGTGGGTGCTGGGGGCAGCAGACTATGTCGCTGCGGCCAACCTCGCCGAGGAGCGCCACGCCGGCTTTGTGCTGCTGCTTGGTCCGGATGCCTCCTCCTTGCACCCTGCGGCACTGGTAGCAATGTCGGAAAGTCTGTCGAGGGGAACCGATTTGGCGATGCCGCGTTACAGGACCGCCACCGACAACGGCTTGGTGAACTCGGCCATTTTCTATCCCATCACGCGCGCTCTTTTTGCGGATGTCCGGTTTCCCCTGCCGCTCGATGTGGGACTTTCACCCAGGATGTTGCAACGGCTGGCGAATGCAGCCAGCCGCGTTACGCAGCAGCCTGAGGCTTCACTCCTTTGGCCGGTTTCCGAGGTGTCCATTGCCGGCTACACGGTACGTGAAGTAGAAGGTGGTGAGCGTCTGCTGCCCCATCCGACCGAGTCGGACCTGAACGTGGTCTTTCCCGCCGTGACCGGTGCCCTGTTTTCCGATCTGGAAAACAAAGCCACGTTTTGGCAGCGCGCCAGAGCCTTACCCCATGCGGGTAGATCGCCTCGAGGACAGGGCGGAGTGAATCCATTTGTTCCGGCGAGCGATGAGATTAAACTCCTGGCCGACAACTACCGCGATGCGTTCAGCAACTTGCGTGAAATTTGGTCCCTGGTGCTACCGCCGCAATCGCTTCTTGCCTTAAAAAAACTGGCGACAAGCTCGCCTGACAGCTTCAGTTTTTCTCCTGCGCTCTGGGCGCGTACCGTATACGACTTCGCGTTGGCGTTCCACATGCGCACACTAAACCGGGGTCATCTTCTCGGCTCTTTCACACCGCTCTACCTGGCCTGGGTTGCCAGTTTTCTGCAACGAAGTGAGTCGGGAGAGATGGCTGCGACCGACCTATTGGAAGCTACGGCTCATGCCTTCGAGCAGGAAAAACCGTATCTGGTCTCTCGCTGGCGTTGGCCGGACCGGTTTAATCCATAGCTCCCTTCGCAGGCTCTGAATTAGCGGAAAGCTTCGGACGAAAGCGGAAAGTGCACCCTAGAAAGGACCACCATGGGACCCCAAATCGAATTTGCCCTGAAGCAATCTACCCAGCGTGTTGTCGGCGTTCTGGTTAATTTTCTACCTGGTGTCGTCGTTCTGCTCGTTTCCGTGGTGGTGCTGACGGCCTTGGGATTGCTGCTGGCTGCCGGGTGTCGTGCGTTGCTGTCCCGTCTGCGTTTTGATGAAAGGCTTGCGTCGCAGCGACTGCCTGGCGCTGTGACCAGCCTTGGAGACTGGTCTCCGGCGCATTCGCCGACGCTTCTGGTGTCAAGAACAATCCTTTGGCTCTGTGTCGTCATCGGCGTGGCCATCGGCATCACCGCCTTCGATGCGGCATATCAGGCGAACTCGCAGGTGGAGATGTTCGTTCTGCCGTACCTGACCCATCTCATCGGCGCTATTCTGCTGCTGTTTGTTGGCGGCCTGATCGCTCGCTTTCTGTCACGCTCCGTGCTGATCGGCGCAGTCAACGCGCAGCTTCAATACGCGCGGGTCCTGTCACTCGGAGTGAAGTGGCTGGTTCTGGTGTTGACCGCGGCGATGGCGTTGGACCATCTTCGAATTGGTGGAACGATTGTGGAGTTGGCTTTTGGCATCCTGTTTGGCGGTATCGTGTTTGCGCTTTCCCTGGCTGTCGGATTGGGCTCGCGGGACCTCGTCAGCCGCTCGATCGAGCGTATTGAAAGGCCGCTGGTTGTGCCCACGCCGGAGGCGCCCGTCAGCGGAGAGACCACGGTGCCGCGGCCGAAGCTGCGTCACTTCTAAGTAGAGAACATGGCTGCGGGATGGAGATGCCTCACCGCGGAGGATGGCAGAGACGTATGCAGCAGCAGGAAATTGTCCAACAACTTTCAGAGATTTTCCGCGATTTGTTCGATGATGACTCGCTGGAGATTCGCCCTGCTTTAACAGCGGCGGATGTGCCCGAGTGGGACTCCTTCAATCACATCAACCTCATTGTGGCCATTGAAGCCCGGTTCGGAATCAAGTTCAAGACTGCGGAGCTTGAGTCCATGCAGACCGTGGGACACCTCACGGATCTCATTCAAACCAAGCTTGGGGCGCAGGGACGTTAGCCGAGCGACTTCGGACATGTGACGCCAAAGTCAGCTTTCGGCTATTCTTTTTCGAATACCTCTATACGATGGGGCGTTCGACATGAGCGAAGGAAATCGATCCAACGGCTACCCCGGTACCTCTCCCCTCCGCAAAGAAGGTCGGGCCAAGGTGCTGGGCGAGGCTCGGTATGTCGATGACCTCTCCTTGTCGGGAATGTGGCATGGAGCCACCGTACGTTCCCGGGTGGCTCGCGGAAGAATCCGGGCCGTCCATTTCTCTCCCGACGTGAACTGGGGTGAATACGCCGTGGTGCAGGCCACAGATATTCCCGGGCGAAACACGATTGTTCACCTCACCCAGGACCATCCCTGTCTCGCATCGAAAACCGTAAACCATCCCGACGAGCCCATTGTGCTGCTTGCCCATGCGGAGAAGACAGCCTTGCTGAAGGCCGTTGCGGGCGTTTCGATCGATTACGACGAGTTGCCGGGCGTCTTCACCATTGAAGAAAGCGAAGCTGCGGTGGCGCTTGGCGATACCGAGCGAATGATTTGGGATGGGGAGCCTTGGGGTGCTACAGCGAACTGCTTCAAGCAATACACGCTGTACACGGGCGATGCGGAAGCAACGGAGCACGCTCTAGAGATGGCCTTTCAGAAGGCCGATCACATTGTGGAGGGAGAGTACACCACCGGCGCACAGGAGCAGCTTTACATCGAGCCAAACGGTGTCATCGCGGAGTGCTTTCGCGATGCAAAGGGTGACATTGAAAGCATCTGTGTGCGGGGATCAATGCAGTGCCCCTACTATCTCGTGCATGCGCTGACGCTTGTCTTTGGCCTGCCGGCCGAACGATGCCGCGTGATACAAACCGAGACAGGCGGCGCGTTCGGCGGAAAAGAAGATTTCCCCTCCGTGATCGGCTCTCATGCGGCCCTGCTCGCGATGCAGTGCGGGCATCCGGTAAAGCTGGTGTACGACCGGGATGAGGACATGGTTGCCACGACCAAGCGGCATCCTTCGCGCACGCGGCACCGCACGGCCGTGAGCAAAGAGGGCAAGCTATTAGGTGGAATCATTGAATTTGCAATAGACGGTGGGGCCTATGCAACGCTGTCTCCGGTTGTGCTCTCGCGCGGCACGCTGCACGCCGCGGGACCCTACAAGTGGCCTCATCTGCGCGTGTGCTCGAAGGCGATGGCAACGAATGTGGCTCCGCATGGGGCTTTTCGCGGCTTCGGGGCACCGCAGTCCTTGTTTGCGCTGGAGCGGCACATGGACAGGATCGCGAAGGTGGTGGGCCTTTCACCCGAAGATCTACGGCGACGCAACTTCCTCAGCACCGGCGATTCCACGGTGACAGGACAGCGACTCACCGAACCCGTCGATATGCAGGCGTTGTTGTCTCAGGCGCTTGCGGTGCATGAGTACCACGCAAAACGTTCCCGCTTCGCTGCGGAAAACCCGAACAGCCTGATCAAACGCGGCGTCGGCTTTGCCTGCTTCCTGCATGGCGCTGGCTTCACCGGCTCCGGGGAGCGGCGCCTGAACTCCGAAGTCTGTATCGAAGTGAACGCCGATACCTTGCGGCCGGTTGTGCTTGTAGCAGCAACCGAGTTTGGCCAGGGTACCAACACGATTCTGGCGCAGGTGGCCGCCGAAGCGCTTGGGCTACCGTACGACGAAATCGACATCCATCAGCCGGATACGGCGCGCGTGCCGAACTCGGGACCCACGGTGGCCAGCCGTACAGCCATGATCGTCGGCAAGCTTGTGGAGCGGGCAGCAGAAAAGATGCTGACCTCCCTGCGTGACTTCGCACGGCTTCCGGTGTTGCATACCCCGGAGCAGTTTCGGGCTGCGGCTGCGCGATTTCTTGCTGAACATGGAGAGCTCCGAGCGACCGCACACTACGAGCCTGTGCGACCGATTCATTGGAATGATGAACTCTACCGCGGCGATGCTTACCCGGACTATGCATGGGCTGTTTATGTGGCCGAAGTCGCTGTAGACATGCGCACCTACACGGCGACCGTGACGCGTTTCGACGCGCTGCAGGAGGTCGGCAAGGTGCTGCATCCGGTGCTCGCGAAGGGTCAGATCGAAGGTGGCGTTGCTCAGGGCATCGGCTATGCGCTTTATGAAAAATGCGTGTACGACGCAGGCCGTATGCGTAACAATCAAATGACAAATTACATCATGCCAACCTCAGCCGATCTTCCTCCGATCCATGTGCACTTTGCCGAGGTGCCGAGTGTGCATGGCCCGGGTGGGGCAAAGGGCATTGGAGAGTTACCGATGGATGGGCCAGCACCGGCAATTTTGAACGCCATCGCAAATGCCACAGGGATCAGCTTTCAATCCATTCCCTTACTACCGGAGGATGTCTTTGAAATGATGCAAACCTTTGCGACGCCGAAGCGTGGTGGTAGCGAGGATATGAATGCCAGCGTGGATCGTGACACCCGAACAGAGGTGCTGGCTTGAACTCCCTTGCGCTTCGTTTTTCTGTGAACGGCGAGCTACGAAGTGTAAATGTGCCGCCGATGAAACGGTTGCTGGATGTGCTGCGTCAGGATCTACAACTGACCGGCACCAAGGAAGGCTGCGGCGAGGGCGAGTGCGGTGCGTGCGCCGTTCTGTTGGATGGTGAGTTGGTGAACTCCTGTCTCTTGCCTGCACTGCAGTCCCAAGGAGCGACCGTTTGCACGATTGAAGGGATGAGTCGTGACGGCCATCTGCACCCGGTACAACAGTGCTTCCTGGAACAGGGCGGAGCACAATGCGGCATCTGTACGCCGGGCATGATTCTGGCTACGCAGCAGCTGTTGCGCATGCATCCGCAGCCGACGCTGGCGCAGATCCAAGAGGGTCTCGCCGGGAATCTTTGCCGCTGCACGGGTTACATGCGCATCTTCGAAGCTGTGCAGGAGGCTGCTGCGCTACAAAGGGATCAAGCCTAGATGCACTCCGATGTGCATGATTTTGCATTGCAGGCAGCACCCTCACTGGAGGCCCTTCTTGAGCTGCTCGCCGCTGAGCCTGGCCGGCATAGGTTGATCGCCGGCGGGACGGAGTTGATGGTCGCTCTGAACACAGGGCGGCTGGAGACAAGGTCGCTTGTGTCGATTCAGCACCTGCAAGCATTGCGTTTTATTCGAGCAGAAGAGAACGCGATCCACATCGGTGCGGGCACCACCTTCACCGATCTTCGCCGCAACGATAAGATCAGCGAAGGCTTTCCATTGCTGTCCCAGGCGGCCTCCTGGACAGGTTCGATTGCAAATCAAAACCGGGGCACTCTTGGCGGCAATGTCTGCAACGCTTCGCCGGCCGCGGACACGCCGCCGGCACTGCTGGCCTATGACGCCAAGGTGGTGCTCATGAGTAAGCGCGGCAGCCGCACGCTTCCCTACCACGAGTTTCACCTTGGCTATAAGAAGACGGCGCTGCAGGAGGACGAGCTTCTGCACAGCGTTATCGTGCCGCGCCTTTCAAGTGATTGGCAACACTACATTCGCAAGGTAGGAACACGCCAGGCACAGGCGATCTCCAAGGTGGCGCTTGCAGCGGGAGCGCTGATACAGGGTCATCACATCGTGGAAATCCGGCTGGGAGCGGCCTCGCTTGCAGACCGTCCCGTCCGTCTGACGCACACAGAAGAGGCCATGCGCGGTGCCAGCCTTCATGCAGACAAGATCGAGGAGACTATTCGTAGGGGACGTCTGGCGTTGCTGAACGAAGCCGCACCGATCGATGACATTCGCTCGACCGCACGGTATCGTGAAGCAGTTGCGGCCAATTTGCTGGAGGAGTTTGTGCGCGGTCTGCAGCACCGGGCAAGCAGCGACGGATCCCGGTGATCTCTGATCAGCGCGCGCCTTTACGAAGACGTTTCACGGAGCCAAAGCGGGCACGGGCAGCAGCAAGATCCTCAGGCGTATCGATATCCAAAGCGTCTTCCCCGAGCTCCACCGTGAGCGCATTTTGCAGAATTTCGCGAGCACCACTGTCCCCCTCCAGCATTGCCAGTTCACGAAAGTAGGCACGGGGAAAGTGGGCAGGGACGCCTCGGCGGCCATTGTAGGAAGAGGCACGCAGCTCGCTGTGACGCTTGGTGAGCGCCAGCAGATGTTTCGGCGTGACGAAGGGCATATCGGAGGTCAGCATGACAGCGGATGCGGCGTTGGTTTCTGCTACAGCGGCGATACCGGCACGCACGGCGTAACTCATGCCCTCTGCCCAGCGCTCAGAACGTACGACCTGCACTCCATGCAGGTCGCACTGCGCGAGGATCTCCGCGGCGCGAGCACCCACGACCACGATAACGGGCGACAGGCCGGCCTCGCGTGCCAGACGCACCGTGCGCTCCAGCAGCCGTTCCCCTCCGAGTTGGACTAGCTGCTTCGGTTCGCGCAAGCGCGTGGAGTTGCCGGCAGCGAGGATAACGGCCGCTACACTCACAGGGCACACTGACTTTGCAGATACTGCCCAGCAGTTCTGGAGCCGCCCTGCTCCAGTTGCTCGGCCACGAGTTCAGGTGTCATGCGGCGCGAGTGCGGGAGTTTGCCCTGCATGCAGGCCTGGATTTCTGCAACGGCGGAGAGGGCGACAGCTTCGGCGCCATCACCCCCGAGGTCCAGCCCGACGGGCGAAAACACGCGCTCGCAGACGCGCTCAAGCGTCAAATTCAACCGATCTGCAGCATCCCGGAGGAGCAGGGCTGTGCGATGACGGGAACCTAGAATGCCAAGATAACGCGGTGCCGTGGGCAGCACCTGCACCAGCCAGTCGCGATCCTGTTCATAGCTGTGCGTCATCAGAACGACAGCATCTCCAGTGGCCGGTTGAACTCCACGGAACTGCTGTGCAGCAACGACAGCCTCCGCCTGTGGAAAGCGCTCCGCACGGGCCAGCTGCGGTCTGCCATCAAAAACATACGTGTTCCAGCCGAGCAGCACGGATAGCTGCACCATCGGCTGCGCGTCATCTCCGGCACCCAAGACAAAGAGCCGCTGCGGAGGCAGTAGCTTTTCCGTATAGATCTGCGAGTTGGCGTTAAAGCAGTCACTACGGAAAATCAGGCGGCCCTGTTCATCGAGGATCTCGCGTGCAAAGGTTGCGCCGGTCTGCGGAAGAACTGTGCTTACAGAGCAGACATTTCCCAAAAGCGACGCTTCCAACGCGTTCATCAGTGCCGCAGCTTCAATCGTGTTCGCAGGCTCGAGCAGGACTTCCACGGTTCCCCCACAACCAAGGCCGTAAGGGATGTCGGAGGTGTCATCGAAGAGCGTGGAATAGCGCTCCATAGCTGCACCGGAGCGCGTGATCCAGCGTGCCTTGCGAACAATCTCGGCTTCAAGGCAGCCACCCGAAACAGAGCCGACGTGCGATCCATCGGCTGCGATCAGGATGCGCGCACCCGCACCACGGTAGCTGGAACCCTCCACGTTAACCAGTGTGGCCAAGGCTACGGCGTCACCGCGCTTCCAGAGTTCCACGAGTTTGCGACGTTCGACCAAAGCTGATCCTCGATGCCTGCGAGCGCGCTCAGGACTTTTCGCTAAAGGTATGGATGCCGCACTCAAGCTTCTTGCCGCCCCAGCGGCCACTGCGAGGATCGGCACCAGCCTGCGGAATAGCGGTGCAAGGTTCACAACCAATTGACGTGAATCCCTGATCGTAAAGCGAAAGACGTGGAATGGTATGCTCTGTCGCGTAGGCTTCCACCTGCGCCCAGTTCCAATCGGCCAGCACGCTGACCTTCTTCAACATCGTTCCTGTGGGAAGCTTGTGGTCCTCTATCTTTCGCAGCCCCGCACGGGTCGGAGACTGCTCGCGGCGCAGGCCGGTAAACCACCAGCGGTAAGGCTCCAGCGAGCGCATCAGCGGTTCCACCTTACGCATTTGACAGCAGGTTGTCGGTTGCACGATATGGAGTAGGCCGTGAGTTCCCTCATGTTGTTCCCGCGTGGTCACGGGCGTGGCGTTGATGAGGTTCAGACCCCATTCTCCGGCGAGGCGATCGCGATATTCCAGCAGCGCGGGAAAGTGATACCCGGTTTCCAGAAAAATGACGGGAACATCGTGGAGGTGTTTGCGCAAAAGGTGCAGCACTACCATGTCCTCAGTCTGAAAGCTGCTGGTGAGACAAACATCCTTGCCACTGACAGCGTCAACAATTGCGCCGACAAGCACCTCGGCGGAGGCAGCCTCAGGCTCCATAAGAGGATCCACTCCACGGTGGGAAGGGCTTTCCAGATGCAATGTGGTGAGCAGTTGTTCCATAACGTCAGTCCCCTTCCTGCCAACGCGCCAGGGCGGCATGCCCCTCGATCAAAGCATCGCCAGTTATCTGGTGAATTTCATGCAGTATCCCGGGCAGCAGCGAGGCATTCGCAGACAGGGCAACGACACCGGCCAACTGAAGAGCGCGAACCGCACCTGGCAGCGAGGCTACAGGGATCGCGGGATCGTCAAGGATGACCGCAGATTTGCCCATAGCTTGCAGCTGGACCTGCAGCGCCTTAAGTGCTTCCGTATCTCCGGGCAGCAGCACAAGCGATGGTGTTTTGCCCGGCTCTCGCTTTGAGCGCTCGGCATGGAGTGCGGCGAGCAACATACCGGCGCCTACTGTGGCGTTGCTGAGCGGGTCGATGAGGATGACGCAGCCTGTGGAGCGGTTTTCCGCATAGGAATCGAAGAAAAGCGGGAGACTGGTGTCAAGCTCGATCTCGGCGATGTCATTCATCGCAACTTCGGTAGCGTTGACCTTCTCCGTGGAGTTCACGTCAACGCGGTAGCGAATTGATCTTATACTCGCACGCACGGTACGCGTTGTGTGCTTCAGCAGGTAGCTCGCCCCAGGAACGAGTGGCTGCTCGTGCATCCAGACCAGCATACTGCGCAACCTAGTACCGACCGAAGGCGCGGATTGTTCGGCGGCTACCAGCATCTCCCCGCGGCTGAGATCGATCTCTTCGTCTAACTCCACCGTGACACTTTGCGGAGCGCGCGCGACTCTTAATTCGCCGTCATAGGTCACAAGCGAGCGCACGCGGGCGAGACGTCCGCTGGGTAGTGCGCGCACCGCCAATCCCTGGCGTAATTCACCCCGCTCCACGCGACCGGCAAAGCCACGGAAGCTTGCATCGGGTCGAACCACAAGCTGCACGGGAAACCGTAACGGTCCACTCTCCTCCGCAACAGCCAGAGGCACGGTTTCAAGGTAGTGGAGCAGCGTGGGACCGGTGTACCAGGGCATGGCGA
>CAXTZL010000072.1:0-13445 GCA_964248555.1 uncultured Bryocella sp. | reverse complement strand
CGCATTCGCCGCCTGAAACAGGTACTGCTCCGCCACCGAGCCGGGCCCCTGCGCCCTGAGCAAAGGCACACCCAGCCACAACAACACACACAGCCCCAACAAAACCCGCATCCTCAAGAAAACCCCGCCTCCGGCAAAAGGCTGCGGTACCGCGCACAATAGAAGCCAACAACAAAAGTCAAAAGGAGGGCCGGTGATACCTTCCCCGGCCCCCGGCTGCCAATCCGCCGTCATCCCCTTCGAATCAAATCCCGAAATCAATGCCGCTGCGGTGCCAGCTCCGGCAGCTGGTCCTTGTACCGAACCATCAGCTGAAACAGCTTGCGCGCATGCCAGTACCGCGGCACATACCGGGTCGGTTCACTCATCGCCCGAAAAAACCATCCCACATACAACTTGTCCGCCCACACCGGAATGTGCACCTGGTCCCCGCTCAAAAACGCAATCGCCGCCCCAATGCAGTGGATTGCCGGCAGGTAGCTCAGCTGGTGCTTCAGGTAAAGCCCCACCCGCTCCTGTGTCCCGCCGCCCACGGTCAGAATCACGTGCTTCGGCTTGATGCGTTCAATCTGCTCCAGCAGTCCCGAGTCCTCAATCGCCGCGCCATAGGTCGGCGCAATGTACACACAGCTCATCGGCACTGTAATTCCCTGGCTCTGCAGCCAGTCGCAGTTCCGCTGTGCGCTCACATCCCGCGCCATCACCCACAGCGTGTTGCCGGGCTTGCGGACTTCCTCATCCTTCAACAACTCGCGCAGGTATTCCAGCCCCGAAATCCGCGGCATATGCTGGCCCTGCATGCGGTTCCAGATCATCACCATAAACGCCGAATCCGGCAAGGCCATATCCGCTTCCAGCATGGCCTGCCGGTAGTTTGCGTTCGTCTCCACCTCGCGCAATGAGGGCGCCGCGGGCACCACCAGCAACCCACCCTGCTTCATCCGTTCAATCGCCTGCCCTGCCGTGCCGCTGAAGAAATCAATGCCGAGAATCGTGGTTTCTTTCAAGCTCATCGCTGCCATCTGCACCTGCCCCTTTACCCGGCTTGCGCTTCCCCTTTTGAAACGGTGGAGGTGTCTCTATCCAAGCCAAAACGGAGTCTAATCACCCACACTAGCGACACGCCCTTCCACCATTCGGTCACGCCCCACACTTTCGTGGCCCATGCTCCGCATCACGGGTCAGACCGCCCGGACATCCAAATCACCAACCCCACTTTTCGCCGGAAAATGCCGCGGTACCATGACTCTCATGAGGCTCCCGTCATCCCGGCACATGCGCTCGCATCCGCTCATCGCCGCCGGCGGTTGCCTCATCGCAGGCTTCCTTCTGCTGGCACTGCTCGCCCCCTGGCTGGCCCCGCAGGACCCCGCCCGGATCGATCTCACCCACCGGCTCCTGCCGCCCGCCGCGCATCACCTCTTCGGCACCGATGAACTCGGCCGTGACGTCCTCTCCCGCGTCATCTTCGGCGCCCGCATCTCGCTCGCCGTCGCCGCCGCCGTCGTCGCCGTGTCCCTCACCCTGGGTCTGGTCTTCGGCTCCCTCGCCGGCTTTTACGGCGGCTGGCTTGACACCGTTCTCACCGTCTATCTCGGCAATGCCTTTCTCGCCCTGCCCGGCATCCTGCTCGCCGTCGCCGTCGTCGCCTTTCTCGGCCCCACCGTGCCGGACCTCATCCTCGCGCTCGCCCTGCCGGCCTGGGTCGGCTACGCCCGCCTCGTCCGCGCCCAGGTCGCGCAGGTCCGCGAGCGAGAATTCGTCCAGGTAGCCCGTTCGCTCGGCGCCTCGGACCTCCGCCTGCTCACGCGCTCCATCCTGCCCCACGCCCTGCAGCCCGTTCTCGTCCAGGCCACCGTCGGCATGTCCGCCGCCGTCCTCGCCGAAGCCACCCTCAGCTTCCTCGGCCTCGGCGTCCAACCCCCCGCCGCCACCTGGGGCGCCATGCTCAACGCCGCCCGCTCCCACCTCTTCGAATCGCCCTACCTCGTCTTTTTCCCGTCCCTGGCCGTGGCCGGCTGCGTCCTCGCCTTCAACCTCCTCGGCGACGGCCTGCGCGACCTCCTCGACCCAGCCCAACTCAGCCGGGAAGGCCAATAAAGCCAACCTTTGTCTCAATAACCCAACTCCTCCAGGCCGTCTCCTTCAAAAGACAACAAGGGCAACACCCAACCCCGGCCTAGGCGCGGTCTGCTGCAAGCTGGATCTAAAGAAGGCCGCCGAGTGCAGATCAGATACTGAATATCGAGCCGACCAGCACAAAACGGGATCAATCAGAGGGCCGACTAGTGCGCACCGCATTCTGCCAGAGGAGCCGACTAGTGCGCATCGCATTTTTGGGAGGAGCCGACTAGTGCGCCTCGGCGTTCTCTCCGACACCCACGGCCTCCTCCGCCCGGAGGTCCTCCCCGCCCTGCACGGGGTGAATCATATCCTGCACGCCGGCGACGTCGGCGATCCAAAGATCCTCGAAGCCCTGCAATCCATCGCGCCCGTCACCGCCATCCGCGGCAATATCGACCGCTCCGGCCCCTGCGCCGCCCTGCCCGCCACCGAGGCCGTGGAACTGGGCGGCCACCTCTTCTATCTCGTCCACGCCCTGCCCGATCTCGACCTGAACCCCAAAGCCGCCGGCATCAGCGCCGTGATCTACGGCCACAGCCACAAACCCTCGATCACCTGGAAGGACAATATCCTCTACCTCAACCCAGGCAGCGCAGGCCCGCGCCGCTTCTCCTTACCGGTGACTCTGGCAATCCTCAACGTCGGCGACAGCCCCCTCCATCCCGAACTACTCGATCTACTTACCCCCTAGGCTGGTTCGACATATTCCACTTCCCGAGCCGCTAAAGCACTCTCTTTCCATCCCGCCCCTTTGGTTTCTCATTCCGCCCACATTGTTTGTCATCCCGCTCCCCTCCTGTTTGTCATTCCGCAGCGCAGCGGAGGAATCTGCATTTCCCCTGGCATCCCGCAGCAATCGGCTCCTGTTTATCATCCAGCCCAAATTGTTTGTCATCCCGCTCCCCTCTTGTTTGTCATTCCGCAGCGCAGCGGAGGAATCTGCATTCCCGAGCCCACCACAAACGCCAACGGCAAAAGAACGGCATGGCCGCAGCCATGCCGTTTTCGCCTCAGGGTGAAGGGTTCAACGCTGTCTCGCTCAACGCAAACCCCCACCCATCTCAATCTCCTGTAGCTCTACTGCCCACCCTGCTCCATCAGCGGCGTAAGCGCCGCCACGGGCTGGGCAGGCACCGCTGCCGGTGTCGCCGCAACCTTCGCCGCACTGTTCCCGCGCGGGTTCTTTACCCAGTCCAGCTGCACCGTCGAAAGAATCGAGTTCATCCGCTGATCGATCTGCTGAATCTGCTGATCCGTCAGGTCCGCCGCACCGCTTGAAACCGAGCAGAACGTATTCATCGCCAGGTCGAAGCGATAGCAGGAACCCTTGCGGTACGCCGTATACACCTCGTCCCGCGCCTCCACGCAGATCTTGCCGTGCTGATCGTGCCCATGCGCAAAATTCATGCCGTCGATGTCAGTGGTCTCCTGGACCTCCGTCGCATGCGCATTCGGTGCCGAAGCCTGTCGGGCACACTCCGCATCCGTGGCATGCTTCTGCACACTGAAGTAAAACAGCGCTCCACTCAACGTCGAGTAGGGATAAGGATTGAACTGGATCGCCGCCACGCTGCGCATCTGCGTATGGGGCGTCGCCGTGCGCGCATCCAGGTGGAAGGTGCTCACCTCTCCATCCTTGCGCTGTAACTCCCACCCCTCCGGCACGCGAAAACGCACGCCGAAACGGCCGTCGTGGAAGCTTTGTTGCCTCGCATGCACCGGCGGCGCCTCCGGAACGGACACCTGGGCATGGCTGGAAAGTGGCAGAGACAGCAGGCAAACGGAAGAGATACAAAGGACTCGGAAAAGGTTTCGGCGGAGGTTCATGCTGTGCTCCTAAGGGCGCATGCGAGGATCTGCCAAAGCGTACAACGAGTCCGTGATGAAGTTCACCATCACGTAAGTAACCCCGATAGCCAGGATGCAACCCTGCACCAGCGGGTAGTCGCGGTTGCTCACCGCCGACAGCGTCAACCTCCCCAGACCCGGCCACGCAAAGATCGTCTCCGTCACAATCGCGCCCGCCAGCAGAGACCCGAACTGCAGCCCCAAAATCGTCAAAATGGGCGTAACCGCATTCCGCAGCGCATGCCGGTACACGATATGGTTTTCCGAAAGCCCCTTCGCACGCGCCGTCTTGATGTACTCCTGGCCCAGCTCTTCCAGCATCGCCGAACGCACCATCCGGGTCAAAATCGCCGCCACGCCTAACCCCAAAGTAACCACGGGCAACACAAGGTGTTGCAAAAATTCCACAGGCCCGGTCCCCGCACCCGACACCGGCAACCACCCAAACTCGATCGAAACCACCAGGATCAGCACCGGCCCCAGCGCAAAATTCGGCAGCGACAACCCCAGCAGGCTCCCAAAGCTCAGCATCCGGTCCACCGCCGTCCCGCGCCGCCGCGCCGCCGCTACCCCCGCAGGAATCGCCACCGCCGCCCCGAACAGCATCGCCCCTACCGTCAGCGCCAGCGTATAGGGATAGCGTTGCAGAATCAGGTGCCACACCGAATCGTGCAGCCGCAGCGACCGCCCCAGGTTCCCATGCCCCAACCCCCGCCAATACCCGAAATACTGCTCCCCCAGTGGCCGGTCCATCCCATAACTGTGCCGCAAAGCCGCAATATCGCCCGCCGAAGCCCCTTCGCCCATCATCAGCACAATCGGATCACCCGGCACCAGGTGGATCAGCAAAAAAACCACCGTCACCACGATCCACAGCGCCGGCAAAGTCACCAAGAACCGCTGCACCGCTCGTCGCACCGCTGGAGCAAACCTCAACCGCGCACCCCGGCAGCACCCTGTTCTTCAACCGTCCCCCCACCCGCATCCGCCTCCGCCAGCGTCTCCACCCGCACCCGCGCAATCCGGCGCCGGTCCATCGCCACCACCTCAAACCGCCGCCCCTCAAAATCCAGAAACTCCCCCTCAACCGGGATATGCCCAAATCGCGCCAACAGTAGCCCCGCCAGCGTCTCCACCCCAAAGCTCCGCGGCAGCTCCCATCGCAGCTGCGTCGCCAGATCCCGCAGCGTCACGCTGCCATCCAGCCCCCCCCCCCCCCCCCGCGCCCCCGCCCCGATCGACTTCCCCGTGTCAAACTCGTCTTCGAGCTCACCCACCAGCGACTCCAGCGCATCCTCCGCCGTCACCAGCCCCAAAGTCGACCCAAACTCATCCACCACAATCGCCAACTGCCGCCGCCGCTCCTGAAATTCCTTCAAAAGCTCCAGCGCGGGCTTCGTCTCCGGCACAAACAGCACCTCGCGCATCACCTCGCGCAACGTCAGCCCCGACGCCCCGCGGTGCCCCATACTCAAGGCCACCCCACGAAAATGCATCAGCCGAAATACATCTTTCGCATACACCACGCCCACAAACGCCTCGGCGCCCCGCGCCGGGTCATACACCGGCACCCGCGAGTGCTCCTCCTCCACAATGCGCGCGCTCGCTGCCTCCAGCGCCATGTCCGCGGGCAGGCTGAAAATCCGCGTCCGCGGTGTCATAATCTCACTGGCCGAGACCTCCCCCAGCTCCAGCGCCCGGTGCACCACCTCCTCCTGGTACACCGGCAGCAACCCCAGCTTGCGCACCTCAGAGGTCATCAGCTTTAACTCCTCCGGCGAATGTGCCCCGGCCTCCCCCCGCAACGGCGCCCGAAATACCCCCAGCGCCAGCGCCGCCGACCCATTCAACAAGCGCACCACAGGCCGCGAAATCCGGATAAACAGGTCCACCGGCCCCGCCACCGCCAGCGCAATCCGCTCCGCGCGCTGCAGCGCCAGCGACTTCGGCACAATCTCGCCCAGCACCACCTCAAGATACGTAATCAGCCCAAAAGCCAGCGGAATCGCAATCGTATGGGCCAGCGCCGCCGGATGTACCGCTACATGCGCTTCCATGCGCGCGCCCATCCACCCCGCCGCCGCAAACCGCCGCAGCAGGTTCTCCACACCAGCCGCCAGCGCCGGCTCGCCAAGCCCGCCCAGCGTCAGATTCGCCAGCGTCACGCCCAGCTGCACCGCCGGCAAAACCTCGTCAATGTTGTGCTTCAGCCGCAGCGCCGTACGCGCCGCCGGCCGGTTCCGCGCCACCAGCTGCTGCACATGCGTCTCGCGCACACTCACCAGCGCAAACTCGGCGGCCACAAAAAAGCTGTTCGCCAGAATGCACAACGCGATCAGACTTCCATGCACCAGCAGCCAGTCCAGCATGTCCCCCAAGTGTAGCGGAGTCCCTCGGCGGCTAACTCCTTGCGAATCAAATCCCGCCGCAAAAAACAAAACCCAGCCTCGTCAGAGGCCGGGGTCCCCTTTTCAAAACAAACTCCTACGCCAAGACGCCCTGGAGCTTCTGATCGATAGTGGTCTTCGGCACAAAACCCACAATCTGCTCCACAACCTTGCCATCTTTAAAGACCAACAGCGCGGGAATTCCGCGGATGCCATAGCGTCCAGGCATCTGGTTATTCTTATCCACGTCCATCTTCATTACCTTCAGCTTGCCTTGGTTCTCGCTCGCCACCTGGTCCACCACGGGCGCCAACGCACGGCACGGACCGCACCATGCAGCCCAGAAGTCCACCAGCACGGGCGTATCCGACTTCAGCACTTTGGCCTCAAATTCCGCGTCGTTTACCTCGGTCACAAACTCACTCGCCATTACAGCCTCCACTTAGGATCGCGGACTTCTCATCCGGGGTATCTCTCAACCTGAACAATAGATGCAGCCCATCGTAAGCCGATGCACCAGCTTCCTGCCACCAAGGCGGCATCTCCGGCCTTCAGAGCTCCTCCACCACCGCCGGTCCCCCAACGCGCACCGGCAGCAGGGTCACATCCTGGCCCAAAACCTCGTGCATGCGCTTCTCGGCGGCATGCAGTGTCGCCCTCTCCGCCAAAATCCCCAGCAGCGCCGGTCCCGCTCCACTCAGCGCCACTCCGGCAAACTCCGGCGCCCGGTGCAGCCGGTCCAGGTACGCCAGCAACCCGCAAATCGCCTGCCGATGCGGTTGGTGCAGCCGGTCTTCCATCGCCACCCGCAGCAGATCCAGCCGCTCCTGCGCAAAGGCCGCCGTCAACAGCGCCGCGCGTTGCACATTGAAAATCGCATCCTCCCGCGAAAGCTGCGGCGGCAACACTGCCCGGGCCTCTTCGGTCGCCAGACCCGCCGCCGGCAGCGCCAGCAGCAACTGCCAGGTCGAATCCTGCGCAAAACTCGCCGCCATCACCCCCGCCGCGTGCGGTACCGACACCGTAAAGCCCCCATACCAGCAGGCCGCGGCATTGTCCGGATGCCCCTCCAGCCGGCTCGCCTCGGCGACCACCGCGGCGTCATCCATCTCCAGCTGCCCAAAATGATTCGCCAGCGCCACCCCCGCCAGCCGCGCCGCCGCACTGGAACCACAGCCCATCCCCAGCGGAATCTCGTTCTCCACCACCAGCGACAACGCTCCAGCCACCTTGCCTGCCGCCCCGGTGACCGCCCGGTAGCTCTCCAGGATCAAATTGCCCTTCAGTGCACCGCAAACCTCCGCCCCCAGCCCGGAAGCCTGAATCGCGTCCGGTCCCGCAGGCTGCGCCGCCGCCTGCGCCTCCACCTGCAGCGTCAGCGACAGGGCCAGTCCCGCCGCATCGAACCCCGGCCCTAGGTTCGCCGAGGTCGCCGGCAACGTAAGCCGCACACCGCGCGCTTTCGCTCGCCCGCTCAAGCCGGCTGACTCGCAAATCCGGCAATCCGCTCCAACATCGAAAGCACCTTGTCCGCATCGGGTTCCAGAACCAGCGGCTCCCGTTTTAAACGTGCCATCTCCAGCCGTTCCGGCCCAGGTAGGAAGGCCTGCTCTTCTTCACCAAACAACTCTCCACGATGAAACTGGATCGTGTACTCCGAATCCTTCAACGTGTGCCCGGTCAGCAGCAGGACCACGGTCTCTTCACGCCCCACCCTGCCATCCGCCAATAGCTTCTTCAATCCCGCCAGCGTCACCGCCGAGGCCGGCTCACAGCCAATCCCTTCCGCACCAATCTGCGCCTTCGCCAGTGCAATCTCGCCTTCATTCACCTGCTCGCACCATCCGCCAGTCTCCGCCAGCACCCGCACCGCCTTGCGCCACGAAGCCGGATTGCCGATCCGGATCGCCGACGCCCGCGTCTCCGCCGTCACCGGCTCCAGCGCAACGCCGCCGTTCTCATGCAGGCTCCGGTACAGCGGGTTGGCCCCCTCCGCCTGCACCACGCTGATCTTCGGCACCCGCGCGATAAATCCAAGGTGCTTCAACTCCGCAAATCCCTTGCCCAGCGCAGACGAGTTCGCCAGGTTCCCACCCGGCACAATCAGATGGTGCGGCACCTGCCAGTCCGTCTGTTCCAGAATCTCTATGGCCGGCGTCTTCTGCCCCTCCAGCCGGTACGGATTCACTGAATTCAATAGATAAATCGGCGCCCGCCGGATTAATTCATTCACCACCCGCACGCAGCCGTCAAAATCGGTCTTCAACTGCACCGTCGTCGCGCCATAATCCATCGACTGCGACAACTTGCCCCACGCAATCTTGCCTTCGGGGATCAGCACCAGGCTCCGCAGCCCCGCCCGCGCCGCGTAGGCCGCCATCGCCGCCGACGTATTCCCCGTCGAGGCACACGCCACCCACTCAAACCCGCTCGCCGCCGCCACAGACAGCGCCGCCGTCATCCCCGTATCTTTAAATGACCCGGTGGGATTCATACCCTGGTGCTTGGCCAGAAGCCAGTTCATCCCCAGCGCCTCGGCCACCCGCGGCATCTCGTAAAGCGGCGTATTGCCTTCGCGCAGCGTCACGGCCTGCTCCGGATTTACGATGGGCAAAAGCTCCCGAAACCGCCAAACCCCACTCTGATCCACGCTCATGGTGGACGTCCGGCGCTCCGCCCAAAGGTGCCGCAGCGCTCCCGGATTCGGCTGCCACACACGCTCCGCCCCGGGCTGCGCCGACGCCTGCGCCCCATCGCTCCACGGGTACTCCACCTCAAACAACTCACCGCACACCGCGCACCGGAAGTTACTCTGCGCCTGCGCCGCCACAATGCGCGATCCGCAACCAATGCATCGCAACCTGTGAGTAGGCGTCGTCCTCGGGGCTGTTGGCGTCATACCCTCCTAGACTACCGTAGCCACTACACCCAATAGCCAAAAGTGCAGCGTTTTGACACACTGGCCGGGCAAGTTTGACCGAAAGTAGTAGACGAACCGGGAGAAACGTCCCAATCCACAACACAACCCGCATGAATCGATCCAAACCGCATGAACCGACCCGAACCTGAACGCTCGCCAAAGTCTTGTCATCTCGACCGGAGGCGCAGCCGAAGCGGAGAAACCCCTGTATTCAAGCGCGGGAGGGCCAAACGCACGAGCCCGACAAACAAAATCCATGTCAAAGGCTTCACCACAGACACAGAAAACGTAACGTGCCCTAAGGCACCTGCAGCAGCACAGGCTCGCGCTCCAATCGCACCCCAAACCGCTCGAACACACCCAACCGCACATGCTCCTCCAGCCGCAGCACATCGGCACAGGTAGCCCTTCCGCGATTGGTCAAAGCCAGCGCATGCCGCGTCGACAAACCAGCTGCCCCCAGCTGAAATCCCTTCCGGAACCCCGCCCGCTCCATCAACCACGCCGCGGAAAGCTTCACCTGCCCCTCCCCCGCCGGATAGCGCGGCACCGCCTCGACGCCAACCTTGGCCGCAACAGCTATCTGAGTAAGTCGCTCCATCGCAATCACCGGATTCTTGAAGTACGACCCCGCACTCTGGGTATCCGGTTCGCCTTCCTCGAGCACCATGCCCTTGGTCCGCCGGATCTCCCGCACCGCGGCCGCAACCTCCACCAAACTCGGCGTGCGCGCCCGTCCGGCAAAATACCGCTGCAAATCCGCATACCGCAGCGAGGGCTCCCCACCCGCCCGCAGCCTAAACCGCACCCGCGTCACGATGTACCGCCCCGGCTCATCTATATTAAATACGCTCGCCCGGTAGCGAAACCGGCAGGCGTCATGGGTCAAATCAACAAACTGGCCGGCCGAACGATCAAACGCCCGCACCGAGGTGATGGTCTCGCTCACCTCCTGCCCATAGGCGCCCACATTCTGCACCGGCGTTCCCCCCGTGCTGCCCGGAATCCCCGCCAGGCACTCCATCCCGGCGCACCCCGCCTGCACCGTCCGTTCCACCAACCCATCCCACGGCTCCCCCGCCCCCACATCAAAGGCGCATCCGTCCTGCACTGCCCCGGCTATCGCAATCCGCAGCACAAGCCCGGAAAAACCCTCATCGGGAACAATCAAGTTGCTGCCGCCACCCAGGATAAAGAGAGCGATGCCGTGGTCGTTGGCCCAGGCAAAGGCCTCCCGAACATCTGACTCCTCCACGGCCTGGACAAAGTAGCGCGCAGCACCGCCCAGGCGAAAGGTCGTATGCCCAGCCAGGTGTATGTTCTGCTCCATCCTCATGGCATTGAGGCTACCGCACAAACAGGACTGGCTCGGGGTAGCCGACTTGCATAGGTATTCCGTCCGGAAAGCTAAACTGCAGTCAGAAGAGGTCAAAACCGATGAACCCATTTCTGCCCCCGCAAAAAGTCTGGACTTAAAGTACCTGGATCGAAGACTTTAAACAGAAAGTAGGGTGGGGAGGGGACCCTGGCGAAAGGTCAGCCGCACGGACAGCTACAATATAGATGAAGCCAATAGTGGCCGGAAACGCAGGAGATCAAATGTACCCAGAGCTGATGGTAATTCCGATGCGCGAGGAGCTCACCCGCGCCGGTATCAACGAAGCACGCTCAGCCGCCGACGTGGACAACGCACTCGCCCAGCCCGGCACCGCCATGGTCGTAGTCAATTCCATCTGCGGCTGCGCCGCTGGCAAGATGCGTCCCGGCGTCCGCCTGGCCCTTCAGCACGGCACCAAGCCCGACCGCTCCATCACCGTCTTCGCCGGCCAAGACCGCGAGGCAACCGATCGCGCCCGCGCCAACTTCGGCGGCCACCCGCCCACCTCTCCCTCCATCGCCCTCTTCCGCGACGGCCAACTCGTCTATCTCATGCAGCGCTCGGCCATCGAAAGCTCCACGGCCCCGGCTATCGCCCAGGAACTGGCACGCGCCTTCGATCACTACTGCGCCAACACGGTCGCTTAGCTTGTAACCCATCATTCCCACTCTGGGACAGGGCCGGACTCTGTCCGGCCCTGTCCCGTTTCCGGAAATGATTCGCTACCTTTTCGCTTTTTAACCCTCAAGTTTTCCGTGATGCGGTCGATAAAGCCAGTGTATGAACACACTGATCAACACCGCCGCCTCCCCCTTCGCTACCCCAGCCACTCCGTTCAGCGCCGAACTCGCCCTCACCCTCCTCGGTCCCAGCACTGCCATGGCCCAGCTGTGGTCGCAGATCCGGCGCCTCGCCCCACACATGCGGACCGTGCTGCTGACGGGCGAACCGGACGCCGGCCAGGAAGCCGTGGCGCGGCTCCTGCTGGACCTTTCCCCTCATCCGAATCGGCGTTTTCTCCTTGTGCCCTCCGAAGCAGCGGAAGACAAACTCGCCCGCGCCCTCACGCCAGGCGGCCTTCCCCACGAGTTCTTCCTCTTTCTGCCCGACGCCGACCAGCTCTCGGCAGCAGCACAAGCCAGCCTGCTTCGCCTGCTGCGTACAAAGCGCCCCCATGCAGTTTCGGTGGCCGCCGCAGTCACCGAAAGCCTCCGCACCCTAGTAGGAATGGGCCGTTTCTCAGCGGAACTCGCAGATTTGCTGGGAGCCGTACGGATCGCGGTCCCTGCATTGAAGCAGCGTGCGGAAGACCTTCCCATGCTGCTGAACCAGATGCTGTCCCTGCAGTCGCAGGCGAGGCAGCAAACTGCACCGCAGGTATCGGAAGCCCTTCTGCGTGCAGCAATGCAGCATTCTTGGGAGGGCAATCTCCATGAGCTGTCTGAGATCTCGGAGGAATTACTGCGGCAGGGACAAAATCGCAGCAGCCTTGACCTTCCCGACTGGAATCGCGCCGTTCAGGCTCAACGTATTCCCAAGGTCTCGCCGGCAGCCAGCCGTCTTACCCGGCTTGACAATGTGATCCAGGAGCACATTTACCAGGTTCTCCGTGCCTGCGGCGGAAACAAGCAGCGGGCCGCTGACATTCTCGGCATCAGTCGCTCCACCCTGTACCGCATGCTGGAAGCTGCTGCACAAAACACCCCCTTGCCGCTGGCCAGCTAGCGAACCCACAGATGTTACGCTGACTCCGTGAATGTCATACCAGCAACACCAGAGATCGCCACGAGACCCGAACCAGTAAAGCTGGCTTTTCTGGGCGTAGGGAAAATGGGCGGCATTCTTCTGGGGGAATTCCTTAAGTCAGGGCTGTTTACCCCTGAGCGCGTCATTGCCACGGTCGCTCACCAGGAAAACGCGGAAGTCCTGGGACTCAGACTGGGGGTACATTGCACCACCGACAATCTCGCCGCGGCTCAGCAAGCAGACATCGTGATGCTGGGAGTCAAGCCGACGCAGGTGACGGAGCTGCTACGCGAGATTGCACCAGCGCTGACGGCAGACAAGCTCATTATTTCCATAGCAGCCTCCGTCACAGCACGAGCGATTGAGGAAGCTATCGGCAGTGACCGGAAACCCGCAGTCGTCCGTGCGATGCCCAACACCCCTGCGCGGCTAAATGCAGGCATGACCGCCCTGGTGCGAGGCCGATTTGCCAGCGCCGAACAAGTGAACCAGGTCCGAAGCTATTTCGAGTCCGTCGGCCGCGTTGTGGAGGTGGATGAAAAACATATGGACGCAGTGACCGGCCTGTCCGGCTCAGGCCCTGCATTTCACTTCATCATTCTGGAGGCTCTCGCAGAAGCCGGAGTGAACGTTGGACTTCCCCGCGATATCGCGACGCAGCTAGCTGCCCAGACGGCCTATGGCGCGGCACGCATGGTGCTCGAGACCGGCGCACATCCAGCGCTGCTGAAGGACGAAGTCACTACACCGGCCGGTTGCACGGTGGATGGGATCCTTGAGCTCGAAGCGGGCGGGTTACGTGTGACATTGATCAAGGCGGTCAAGCGGGCAACAGAACGAGCACGGGAGCTGGCAAAGAACTGAACCTTTCCGCCGGACCGCATGGAAGTCATTCGGGTCTCGATCTCCTTGTTACGTCGCTTATCGTCCATTCCCAGCCCGAGGACGAAGCCTGCGGCGTAACATTGTGCTATGCGGCGTGTCTTGGCCTATCTGCGCAGCGGACGTGGGATTTCCGGCTTTGCCGCGGTCGCACTTTCCT
>CAXTZL010000071.1:0-13604 GCA_964248555.1 uncultured Bryocella sp. | reverse complement strand
AGTGCCACCTTCACACGGTGGAAGTCGTAGGTTCGAATCCTGCTGTGCCCACCATCTCCTAACTAACCTAAATTAAATACTCCGAACTGCCGGATAGAGCCGGCATTGAGTCAAGCAAGGGCACTGGAGGCATTTAACCCGATAGGTATCTGAGTCAACACAGCAGAAACCTCTGTTGCCGGAGGACCTCTCTTCTTCTCAGGGTCGTCTAACTGGCTCTGGAAAAGGCGGAATAAAGCTTCAACGTGACCTTGGGTGCCACGCTTGGCGTCCCCCTCCGCCTCCTGACAAAGGTCCAGGGTGATGGACAGCGGCACCGTCCGCTTCGGGCGACCTTACGACCGAGGACGATACTCTGGGTCGCCTGCGGCACTCGCCTGGAGTCACCGGCGGCTTTCTTCCGCCCGGATCCGATTCGTCGCATACAGGCGCAGGATCGCCGGGCTAGTTTGAGGCAATATTCACCGCCTGTTGCTTGTAGATGCCCTCGGCGAGGGCCTCCAAAAGAAATGCGGCCAGGTCCGACCGCGTGATCTTGTGTGCAGTTTCTCCATGGCCTGGCTCAAACTTCCTGATCTTGCCAGTGGCCTCGCCATCCACAAGGTGACCGGGTCTTACAAGCGTCCATTCCAGGCCACTGGCCTCGACCACGGGCTCCATGCGTTCCTTGTCCTGCATGGCTCCCTTCAACAGCGTAGGCATGATCAGGCGCTCATACCAGCTCGGCACAAGGTCCTGCGTTCCGCCCACGCCGATGGCGGACACCACCAACAGCCGCTTCACGCCATGCGCCGTCATTGCCTCAACGATGTTGCGCGCAGCGTTTGTTTCCATTGTTGATTCCTTCCATGGCGCATGTCCTCCCAGGGCGTCAAAAACCGCCTCCTGCCCACTCACAGCCGAGCCCACCAGGGCGGCATCGAGCACGTCGCCTTCAATGACCCGGGCGCCCGGAGCCTCGAAATCCTTCGCGCTGTGCACAAAGGCGGTCACCGTGTGGCCCTGCGCAAGCGCCTGATTCACAATCGCCTCACCCGTTTTGCCCGCCGCTCCGAACACCAGAATCTTCATCAAACAGTTCCTCACAAAATTTAGATGCTGCTTCCGCTCTCCGCCGAGCGGGAAGTCCTTGCCTCCCTGAACCGGAGCCGCTACCCTGACCTGTATGTATGAGGACTTCACCGCCACCGATCGCTGGACAGATGAGCCGTTGCACTGCGTCTGGAAAGGCACGGTCGTCGCGATTGCCACGCGTCATGCCGATGCCACGGACGTTCGCTTCAGCGTAAATGGCCGCCCCCTCTGGATCGCCATGCCCAACACGGCCTGGGTGGAGCAAAAGCGCCGCAATGGCAAGGTCATCACCGACTATCTCGCCGCCCAGGCGGCCGGCCGCTATCTGAAAGATGCCATCGAGAACGGCTACGACAACGGCCGTGAAATGTACACGATGAGCGTCGAAGAGGTGCTGCAGAATGTTGCCGCCGTTGCAAAGGAAATCGGCGACGTCTCGCATCTGCCTTCCCTCCCGGTCATCAATCAGGACGCCCACCCCTCTGAAATGGACTTCAAGCTTCCCGGCGAGCCCGATACGGCGGCCCAAACCGCAAACCTGCCGCGCAACGGCACACAGCAGCGGTCCTAGCCGTGGCCGACCTTCTCTCCACGCCCCCGCCTTCGCTCACCCGGCGCCGTCTCCTCGCCGGTGCCACCGCCGCGGCGATCGCCGGACGTCTGGGGTTGGCACAGGCGTCTGAAGCGCCCGAGCAAACCTGGATCCTGCTGGGCACACAGGATGGTGAAGGTGTCTACCGCGCCCGCTGGAACGCCGCCATCGGCGAACTCGGTGCGCCCGAGCTCGCCATCGCCACGCCGCGTCCGACCTACATCGCCCTTCACCCGCAACTTCCGGTCCTTTACGCCTGCAACGAGTACGATGGCGACGCCGCAACCGTTTCTGCCTTCGGAATCGCCAGGAAGGGGGCTACCCTGACCGCCCTCGGGCAGCAGAAAACTCACGGTAACGCACCCTGCTATGCATCGGTTGACCGCACGGGCCGCTTGCTCTTTTCCGCAAATTACAGTGGCGGCAGCCTCTCCGTTTTCCCGCTGGACAGCCATGGCAGTCCCGGTTCGGAAAGCGCTTTGTTCGCCTGCAATGGACAGGCCGTCTGCGGCCACGTCGGACCGAATGGTGCACGGCAGGATGCAGCGCACCTGCATTGCGCCGTGGTATCGCCTGACAACCGGTCCGTGCTGGCCTGCGATCTGGGCGATGACGCAATCTTGGTCTTCCCTATCCACCCCGGCGCCCCCCAGCCGCTCGGCCCACCCACGCGCCTCGCCGCGCGACGGGGATCCGGGCCGCGCCACATCGCCTTCACTCCGGGCGGTGATGTCTTTTACTGCATCCACGAGCTGGACTGCTCGATTGATGTATACAGCTGGCCCGGGACGGAGAAGGCTCTCGCGGGCGGTGCCAGGCTGGTCGGCGACTCCGTGTCGCTTGCTCCGGTCGGCAACATCGCAGCAGGTGCCGTTCCAAATACCGCAGCGGAGATCGCAGTGAGCCGCGATGGGCACTTTCTTTATGCCAGCGTTCGCGGCGTCAACGAGCTCTCCGCCCTGCGGGTGCATCCTGGTCAGAAGCCGGCTCTGGAGATCGTGCAAAAGCTTCCTTGCGCTGGAGACAAACCGCGTTTCTTTGCCCTGGATCCGAGCGAACGTTGGCTTCTCTGCGCGAATCAAAACAGCAGCACGGTTACGGTATTCGCGCGAGACGCCAAAAGCGGCCACTTAACCCCGCACTCGAAGCAGTCCGCTCCTTCTCCCATGTGTATCGTTTGGGTGTAGCACCGGGGGCGAGAAGCAGGGGCAGCGGACTAAAAGCCGCTGCTTCTCTTCTGAAAACTTACTGCTTCAAGGTCGAATTTTCTAGTACGAAGCGATACTTCACATCGTTCTTCACGACACGGTCGTACGCTTCGTTCACCTTGTCATACCCGATCACTTCGACATCGGCCACAATTTTGTGATCGGCACAGTAATCCAGCATCTCCTGCGTCTCTTGCATACCGCCGATGGCCGACCCGGCCAGCGAACGCCGATTCGCCAGCAGGGAAAATGGCTGAATCGAAAGCGGTTCATCTGGCAGACCCACTAGGCAAAGTGTGCCATTCAGGCGAAGCTGCCCGAGCAGCGCATCCATGTCATGTGGCGCGGAGACGGTATCCAGAATGAAGTCGAAGGAGCCGGCATGCTTCTCCATTTCCGCCTTGTTCTTGGAGATGATCACTTCATCCGCACCGAGCTTCTTGGCATCCTCCACCTTGCTTTCCGAGGTGGTGAATTGCACCACATGGGCTCCAAAGGCGTGGGCAAACTTCAGCCCCAGATGCCCCAACCCGCCCAGACCCACAATGCCGACCTTCATGCCCGGACCGATCTTCCAGTGCTTTAGCGGCGAGTAGGTCGTGATGCCCGCGCACAGCAACGGCGCCGTACCTGCCAGATCGATTCCCGGCTTCAGCGTGTGGACAAAATGTTCCGGCGTCACAATGTTGGTGGCATAGCCGCCCATCGTGCGTTCGCCGTTGCGCAAGATGGCATTGTAGGTATCGCGTGCGCCGCCGTCTGAGCAGTACACCTCGAGCGAATCGTTGCAGTTGTTGCAGTGCAGACAGCTTTCTACAATCACACCCACCGCGGCAGGATCGCCTACCTTGAATCGCGTCACTTCACTGCCGACGGCAGCAACTTTACCCACGATCTCGTGGCCCGGCACCATGGGGTACAGCATCTGTCCCCACTCCCCGCGAACCTGGTGAATGTCCGAGTGACAGATGCCACAGAAGTCAATGGCAACAACAACATCCTTGGGGCCCGGATCGCGGCGATCAAACGAAAAGGGGGCCAGTTGGGCGGCTTTCGACTGGGCGGCGTAAGCGAAGCTTTTGGTCATGAGGTCCTCAGATAAATTGAGATGCATGTTCGAACACCCCACAAGGATTGTCCCGGAACTCCTGCTATCTCATGTCGTAATTGACGGTAATCGTTGTGTGGACCGCAGTGGGTATACCGTTCAACAGATAAGGCGTGTAGGTCCATTGTCGAGTGGCAGCTATGGCACTCTCGGCCAAATCCGGATCCGGGGCGCTGATCAGACGTAGTGAGTGTACATGGCCGTCTACGCCGATCAGCGCTGCCAAAATCACGGTGCCGGTGGTGTGGCTTCCTCTAGCGGCTTCCGGGTAATGAGGTGACACCTTTGTAAGAATGCCGCCTGCCATTACACTGGCATCGACATGGGCACCTTCCGTGCTGGCCAACAGATCTGGAGTTGGCTCGAACTCGTCCGGCTTGGGTTGAAACGTGCTCAGCGTGATCACCTTGCCCGTTGCAAGAAGTCGCTGGCCTTCCAAGATCGAGTCGGCTGTAGTGACGTCGTGGTCCAAAAAGTGATCAACAGCAGAACGTAATACGGTTTGACTGCCGAAGTCGTAGCTGACCAGGAATTGGTCTGCCTGCGTCAGGCAATAGGTTGGGAACAAACCCAGGGGAGGGTGAGCCCCCTTGAGCAAGGGACGACTCAGCATAATGCAATCCAAGCTGATTTTGCCGAAGTCCTGCTTGCGCAAGTCTGGTTTCGCACCCTTTGCGTCGTCGGGGTATGGACCGGGATGCAAAACGCCGGCCAGAGCAGCCATGGCCGCGTCCGTCACCGGCGCACCCGCCACCAGCGTGTAGCCCTTACCATCGTGCTCTACATGCGTCGTGACCGAAGACCCAAAAGTACTCACTGTCTTAAAATCCGATCCCGCCTGCCAGCGCTCGATGGTGCCCTGAACGCTAGGCTCGGTTCCATTCTCATAAAGGGAAACGAACAACTTAAATGCCATGGGCGGCTGACGTCAGTCAACGAGGAAAGTTCCGTTGCTTTGGTCAGTCTATCCTCCGGCGAATTCTTCTCCTCTGCTTGAGAGCAGGCGACCAAAAGCAGCAGCAATCCGAGGGAGGCAAATGCCCGTCTACTCCGCATAGTGCAACAAACTGAAAACTTCATGATCTGCCAGCTTATTGCGGCCCTTCAAAAAATCAAGCTCAATCGCAAAGGCGATGCCTGCAACTTTTCCGCCAAGCTGCTCTACCAGCTGCACCGTAGCGCCCATCGTTCCGCCTGTCGCCAATAGATCGTCCACCAGCAACACGCGCTGCCCCGGCTCAATGGCGTCCTTGTGGATCTCCAGCGCATCGGAGCCGTATTCCAGGTCGTAGCTGACCTTGATCACCTCGGAGGGCAGCTTCTTCGGCTTGCGTACCGGCACAAAGCCAGCATTCAGGCGGTACGCGATCGCCGGGGCGAAGATAAAGCCGCGGGCCTCGGTGCCCAGCACCAGGTCGACGCCCTTGCCAATGTAGTGCGCCGCAAAGGCGTCGATCATGCGCGCAAAGCCGGCGCGATCTTTCAGCAAGGTGGTGATGTCATAAAACAGGATGCCGGGCTTCGGAAAATCCGGAACGGTGCGGATCAGCGCCTTCAGCGGCTCGCAATTGATGTCGTCCATATCAGACTGTTGTAGCAGGTTCCCCGGCGAAGATCTCGGCAACCAGGCACCTGCCTACCAGGCACCCTCGATCCGAAACGGTCCCAGCCCCTCGCCCTCGGACTCCACCAGCTCGTGCTCGATCACGGCATCCACCCTGCTGCCGCGTGAGCCCTTGTGCAGCTCGGCCCGCAGCTCAGCGAGGGTTTCCGGATCTCCTGCCGCAACCACCTCCACCTCGCCCTGGTCGTTGTTGCGCACCGTGCCGCGCAAGCCCAAATCCGCCGCCTCGCGATGCACGAACCAGCGAAACCCGACACCCTGCACGCGACCCCGAACCAGGAAATGCAACACCATCGAGAAAGTGTCGCAGAGTGAAACAAAACCGGCAAGACTACCACGCTGGTGTGACGTCTTCCCATCAAAAACATGCAACCAAGCTCACCCGAGGGGCGTCTGTCTAGGGGAACACGCTTCACAGCCGGCAACACGTACGTAGTGGTTGCACCATTTTGGCGAGAAGGCGGGTACTACGGCCGCTCCTGATGGGAAGGTCTGGTTATTCCGTTCTTCTCCTGACCTGACACATTGAGATTTTGAGGAGAACCATTAGATGATCCACCTTCTTCGTCGCACCGTTCCCGTACTTCTGGCTTTGTCGGCGGTTTCCGCGCAGGCACAGTACCTTAAGACCCACGGGGCAACCTTGTCGGTCGGAGGCACGGGACAGTTCAGCACAATCCTCGAACAGAACAATGTGCCCGTCACGGTCAATGTGAACCCCAACGGGTCCTCGACGACGACGGCCAGCAATCAGCAGCAGTTCACGACGTGGTCGGCAGGCTTCCTTACCTCTCTACAGTTTCATCCAGTATCCTGGGCCGGCGTGGCGTTCAACTACGGCTTCAATCATTACCAGGAGCGATTCCAGTACACCTATGCCAATACGGGCGCTACAGGCCAAACGCAAGTACCGACAGACGTGCATGAGTTCACGGGTGGATACCTTTTCCACCCGAAGCACATTCCTTTCCAGCCGTATGTAGAAGTTGGTGGCGGAGCCCTGGACTTTACTCCCTCCACAACTTCAAATCAGATCCGCGGCACTGGCCTGCTTGAGACAGGGTTCGATCTGCCCATCAAGAGCGAGCGCATCGGCTTCCGCGTTTCGGGCCGGACGCTCATCTACCGCGCTCCGAACTTCTATCAACCGGCGATCAGCACACGCGCATGGCGCTCTACCGAAGAGCCGGTGGTCAGCGCCTACTATCGCTTCTAAGCGGTCCTTCAATCGAAAAAATGGGCGCCACCTACTCCGGAGTGGCGTCCGTTCCTTTTCGAGAGGAATGCTAGGTGGCGAAATAGGATTCCACCAGTCTCTTCAAAGCTTCCTCGACCTAGGCGCGACTCATGTACGCACCCTCTGCCGTGTCCACCTTGATCCGCTCCCCTTCATTGATAAAGGGTGGAACCTGCACAATGAGACCGGTATCGGTCTTTGCCGGTTTTGTTGTGGAGCTCGCCGTAGCGGATCGAATGCCTGGTTCAGTTTCTACCACCGTCATCTCGACGGAGGGAGGTAGCTCGATGCCCACGGCCTTGCCATCATGGAAGCTGACCGAAATGAGCAGGTTGGGCGTTAAGTAATCGATCGCTTCCCCCAGAATGTCCTGTTTCAAATTGGTCTGCTCAAAGGTTTGCTGATCCATGAAATAGTAGTCATCGCCATCGTTGTACAGGTACTCCATCTTGATTTCGTCTACGATCACGCGGTCAATGGGATCGGGCGATCGAAAACGCTCTGTAAACATGGAACCGGTGCGCACATTGCGCAACTTGGCCTGAATAAAGGCGCGCAGATTACCCGGCGTGCGGTGCTCCACTGAAAAAACGAGGTGGAGGTCATCCTTGTACTTAATAATCATGCCGGGGCGCATCTGCGTGGCGGGAATCGCCATAAAAGAACTCCTGTAGCTGCAAGTAGGGTTGGATTGCCCACGCTTCTTCTGCGGGCCACGCCAAAGAATATTCTACTGCAGAGTCTCGGTCCTCCTCTGACGTAGCGACCAACGCCTGCAGCCCTCTTCAGCGCCGGCCGCGCTAGAACGCCGAGGAAGGGTGGAATAGTTTATGAAAAAACCGCCGCAGGGCGCCGCCGAAGCCGCGGTGCTCTGCGGCGGGCTGTGCCGTTTGGGTAGCATTCTGCGTCCCACCGTGGGATGCGGAGACCGCCACGCCCGGAGCCTGGGCTGGCAGCCGCCCTTCGCCGTCTGCGTAGCTGAAGCTGGTCGTGACCTGCGAACTTGCCGTGCCCACGGGTGCCTCGTTGGCCGGACTGGCCAGCGGTGCCAGACCTGCGCTTTGCGCTTCAGGAAAGGGATGAACCGCGGCCGCCTGTGCTGCGGTCATCGTCTGCCCGGGCCGCACCGAGGCGAGCTGCGGTGCAACGGCAGACGGGCACCCACACGATGCACGCTCATGATCCACCACTTGATGGAGATCCCCTCTGACAAACAACAAATGCTGCCCCGGCAGAACCCGGTAGCTCGAGGCTGAAAAGGCATCACTCACCAGCAACACAGGCGCCTTCGGCCCGGCATTGTCGACGCAGGTATCCCCCTCAGGAGTCACGCGTAGCGCAAGATGAAGCGGCCCAGGAGTGATGGGCGCGAGTTTCAAATCCGGCGTGAGCACCACATCGCCCGTGTGCCCATCCGAATCGATCTCCAGGGCCCCGCGATTTAGTCCAAACACAAGCGCTCCGGCTCCCCCTGAACGCAGCAGATGGAACTCACTGGTGGAACAAACCAGAACTGTCCCACCGCGACTCAGCGTGATGGGCGCCGTACGGTCCAGGGCCGTGACGCTGACATTGCGCACCAACTCGGCCCGTTCACCATGCACTTCCAGGCCACCTGTTACGCGCGCGTCGCGCGTGGCGACTACGCCCATGCTCTCCTGCGCATATATCTTGAGCGATCTCAGGCTGAGGAGCATCCCGAACAGGAACCACGCCACGACAAGATGGGTCTTGCGCCATAACGCCAAGGCCTCAATCGATCCGCTTTGCTGTCCTGGGTTCATGGTAATGCGAAACTTTCAGGTCCGAAGGAAGTTTGCTATCAACTGCTTGCCGGACTGCGTCAGCACGCTTTCGGGATGAAATTGCACCCCTTCAATCGGCAGCGTACGGTGACGCAGCCCCATAATGGTTCCCTCGCCCGCCACCCGTGCGGAAACTTCCAGTTCCGCCGGAACACTTTCTTCGTCCACGATCAACGAGTGGTAGCGCGTACACGTCATCGGTTGCGGCAGGTCACGGAAAATCGTACGTGCATCATGCTCCACGGTACTTGTCTTGCCGTGCATTAGTTGCCGGGCCCGTACCACCTTGCCCCCAAAGGCAGCGCCAATGGCCTGATGGCCCAAACAGACTCCCAGGGTAGGGATCTGCTCGTCGGTGGGCAGCGCGGCCAGGTGCTCGATCAGGGGAATCAGAATTCCCGCTTCCTGCGGGGTGCACGGGCCCGGAGAGAGCAAAATGTGGTCCGGGCGCATGGCGATCACTTCGGCCGGTGTCACCTCATCGTTACGTCGCACCACGATCTCAGAGGCCTTTGCGCCTTCCGCCGCACCCAACTCCCCCATATACTGCACGAGGTTGTAGGTGAAGCTGTCGTAGTTGTCGAGTACGAACACCATATCGCGATTCTACGCGGTGCAGTTCAGGCCCGTATCCCGCTTCGGCCGCTGCTGTGCCGCAATTTCCCAGCATCGGGCAGTCGCGCTGCCTCTTTTCGGGGGGAGTATGCAATCCGCTTTCCTCTTCTCTGCCCCTTTCGGGGAGCAGCTTGGCCCAATTGCTCGCCGGCCATCATTTAGGATGCCTAGAGCTTAAGTGGTCATCGATTTCCGTTCGCTTCCCCTTTCGCCAGGAGTGCTTCACGCTTGCAACTGCATATTCTGGGAACTCGCGGCATCCCGGCCCAACATGGTGGTTTTGAAACCTTTGCGGAGCAGTTCGCCCTGTACATGGTGAATCGCGGCCACGAGGTCACCGTGTACTGCCAGGCAGAGCAGCACGCAGCCGCTTTTGAGGACACCTGGGAGGGTGTCCACCGCGTCGGACTTCCGGAGTCCGATGGCCCCAAGGGCACCATTCGCTTCGACTTCCGCAGTGCCCTGGCCGCCTCCCGCCACCGCGACGCCACCATCCTGACGCTTGGATACAACACCGCGGTCTTTTCCCTTCTGCATCGCCGCCATACACGCCACTTCATGAACATGGATGGCATCGAGTGGAAACGTCAGAAATGGAGCCTTCCCCAGCGTCTCTGGCTGCGTGCGAACGAGTGGGCCGGAGCGCACTGGGCCAACCAGCTCATTGCCGATCACCCGGCCATTAAGGCGCACCTCAGTGAGCTTGTCGATCCTGCCAAGATCACCGTCATTCCTTACGGCGCCGATGCGATCACCGGGGCCGATGCCTCGCTTCTTCAGCCTCTCGGCATCCAGCCTGACATGTACTACATCGTGATCGCTCGCCCGGAACCGGAAAATTCTATTCTGGAAATGGTGCAGGCTTACAAGGCATCTCCGCGTAAATTCCCGCTGGTGATGTTAGGCAATTACAAACCAAAAGAGAATGACTATCACGCAAAAGTGCTCGCGGCCGCGGATGGAGCTAGCATTCTGTTTCCAGGAGCTATCTACCAGACCGAGGTCGTAACGGCCTTGCGATTCTATGCTACGGCCTATCTTCATGGTCACCAGGTAGGTGGAACCAATCCGTCTCTCGTGGAAGCACTGGCGGCGGGAAATGCCGTGATCGCCCATAAGAATATCTTCAATGGATGGGTTGCGGGACCAAGCGCCCGCTTCTTCTCCAACGCCTCAGAGCTGGACCAGATCTTCTCAGAATTGGACGCCGATACAGCCCGGATCGCCGCGATGAAGCGTGGTAGCAGGGCTCGACACGCGTTGTGCTTCCGAAGCGAACTGATCCTTGGTGCCTACGAACAGCTGCTGCTCGGACATCCGGTGCAGATGGAGCAGTGGACGCTGACTGCCTGAGCACGGTGCCTTCCCGCCCTACAATCTTCGTGTCACATGGGCCGAATTTGGTTCCAAAAATGCAAACTTCGCCGGCTACGGTACCAGATGGTGGTAACGAAAGTTTTCCCCGGCCAAAAAGACGCACTGCTATACTCGCCGCAAGGACAGGGAAAGATGATCGAAAGCAGCAGTTATGGGCAAGCAAACCCTTCCGAAGACTTGGCCTTGTCCGATCTTTGGAATGTATTGCTTCGACACAAGACAGTGATCCTGGCAACCGTGCTAGCCTGTCTTGCTATCGGTATCTTGCTCTCGCTTGGGCCACGGAAGTACGCAGCAGACAGCATGATGCGAGTCCAGCCTGGCATTACCAGTGAATACCGTGCCACCTCCCCGGCGGCAGAAGCCGGCGGGCTGGAAGACCAGATCTCTCCCTATGTCGATATTCTTCAGAGCCGTACCCTGTATCTGAAGGTTGCCAAGGATCTCGATCTGGCGAACAGTCCATCGTTCGGGGGCGGCCAGCCAGGGCGCCATTGGTCGCTCGACGAGCCGGCGGTTCGGGACCGTGTTCTGCAGTCCATGAAGGGCCAGATCGCCGTGGTGCACAAGCCGAAGGATGAGATCATCCGTGTTACGGCCTCGACGACCTCGCCGCAGCTATCGGCACGAGTTGTAAACACCCTGATCAATGATTATGTGGAGTACCTTTTCCAAACCCGGTATGGTGCGTCCAAGCGCGCCTCCGGCTGGCTGATCGGGCAGCTTGATGATCTCAAGCAGCAGGTCGAAAAGGACCAGACGGCCCTCACTGGGTTACAAGCCAAGCTGGGCGTCATCGGCCTTAACGAGTCGGGCAATGACTACCTCTTCGCGCAGTCCCTTAATTCGATGAACAAGGCCGCGAGCGATGCCACGGTGGATCGGATCGTGGCAGAGGCTAAATACCGCTTCCTCCAGGATTCGGACCCAAACCTGATCGAGGGAGAGGTAAACCTCCTTGGCGGCGGCGCGAGCGGAAGCTCGACCAGCAGCCTCCTCCAGAGCCTGCGGAGTGCGCAGGCAACCCAGGCCAGCAACTACGCCCGTCTCTTGGCCCAGTTCGGTCCGAACTATCCCGACGTCAAGCAGCAGAAATCGCAGCTGGATGAGACGACCCGTCAGGTATCTGCGGAGGAGTCGCGGATCTTAAACCAGGCCAAGCTCTCCTACTCCGCCGCAAGTGCCAACGAGCAAATGACGGAAAAGGCCCTCTCTAACAAACAGGGTGAGGCATTCAGTCAGCGTGGCGACATGGTGAAGTACATCATTCTGTTGCATGACTATCAGGCGCATCGCACCCTGTATGAGGGGCTGATCTCGCGTCTGCAGGAAGCCGGCATCACGGCTGGCCTAGAGGGCGGCGAAATTGACATTGTCGACCTTGCCGATGTTCCGACCCGCCCGGCCCCACCTGGCCGCCTCACCTTCATTCTTGGCTCCCTTCTGGCCGGTTTATTCCTCGGCTTCCTCCTCGCCTTGGTAGCGGAAGCTCTGAATACAAAAGTGGCTACCATCGATCAGGCCCGCCGCGCCAGTTCCTATCCTTTCCTAGGCGCCATCCCTCGTCTCAAGCGTGGAAGCGGCCTCTCGGAAGGTCTGCATGACTGGGGCTACATGGAGGCCATTGATTCCATACGAGCGATGCTGCTCCAGCGAAAGGGCGGTTCCTCCTCGTTCCAGGTCTTTCTCCTTACAAGCGCCACCGCGGGTGAGGATACCTCGACGCTCTCGTTGTTTCTCGCCTGCGCTCTGGCGCAGCATCATGCCCGCGTGCTTCTGGTCGACTGCGACTTGCGGAGGGGGACCCTTGCGGGTAAGGCGGACGTCGCTTCCACCTCTGGACTGAGTGAGGTTCTCAGTGACCGGCTAACCTTCCAGGAGTGCCTTCATGTAGTTCCTTCTGTTCCTGGCCTGCAAATCCTGGCGAGCGGAAACCCACCGGAAATGCGGTCTTCCGTGCTCCTGGATTCGACAAAAATGCGGAACCTTCTACAGACAGTCCGAGAGCAATTCGATTTCATCATTCTGAATGGGCCGCCCAGTCTCGGCCTTTCCGACGTTCCTGCTCTGGCGCACGTGGTCGATGGCGGAATCCTTGTCGCACGGTATAAATACACGAAACGCAAGCTTCTCAGACGCGTAGAAACTGTCCTCCGGTCAGCCGGCGTGCCCATGGTGGGGTTCGTCCTCACTGACTCAAGCCTTGCATCCCAGGACGTGAGCCGGCGGAATTACCGTCGTATGTATGCTTCAGGTACAAGGGAGACCGCCTGATGAGATCGTCTTTTCTCGCTCTAGCCCTCATGGGTTGCGCCATTGTTCCTGCATCAGCACAAAGCGTCAACGCCTCTCTGCCTGCAAAGCCAACCAGCGACAGCGAACTACCTAATCTCGCTGAGCTACAATCGCTTCTGCATGCGACCCGGCCGCCGCTGGTTTTCCAGACCGATGACGTCATTTCCGTCCAGGTTTACGGGATTGATACGTATGCAGAGAAGCAACGGGTGAGCAATGATGGGACGATCGTCTTTCCGCTGATCGGCAAAACGCAGGTCGCCGGACTCACCACAGAGCAGTTGCAGGCAAGCATCGCCAAGGCGCTTGTCGATAAGGGCATGGTACGAGATGCCCAGGTGAGTATCACCTCAGAACTTCGACCCAGCTTGGTGGTTTCGGTCCTGGGCAACGTACAAAAGGCTGGAATATACCCTGCGGTAGGAAACCTTAGCCTGGCAGACTACCTCAGCCAAGCCAACGGATTTGTGGAGAGTGCGGCCGGTAGTCCCAATTCCAACTCTCCCGCGAGTTATACGGTGACGCTGTTCCGGCCGTCCCTCGGCGTGCCCGTCCGTGTGCCACTGGGGCCACAACCCTCTGAGGCCATCTGGGGCCAGATCCCTCTTTTCGCAGGCGATCAAATCCGTGTAGACAAGGTTGGCGTAGTGTATGCAGTTGGCGCATTCA
>CAXTZL010000070.1:0-13641 GCA_964248555.1 uncultured Bryocella sp. | reverse complement strand
AGGGTGCCCTCTCCGACCGCGAACAGGCCATCCTCGCCTATCTCCGCCGCTCCGGTGCCAGCTTCTTCCAGCCGCTGCACGACACCCTGGGCGGCGGCTACCCCGGCGAAACTATCGACGCCCTCTGGTCGTTAGTCTGGCGCGGTTTGCTTACCAACGACGCTCTCCATGCCCTGCGCGCCTACACGGACCGCACCGCCTCCACAAATGCTCGCGGCAGCACAAAGCCCACCCGGCGAATCCACAATCAGCAGGGTTTTCGCTCTCGCCGGACCACACCCCCAACCGCACAGGGCCGCTGGTCGCTCAACGAACCTGCTTTCGCTCCCGAACCCCTGCCTGTCAGGGCGGCGAACCCGAATCCTCGCCAGACCGCCCTCGCCGCCCTCACCACACGCCAGACCGAGTGGTCGCATGCCATCGCGCAGCAGCTTCTCACCCGCTACGGTGTCGTCTTTCGCGAAACCGCTCACGCTGAAAATCTCTCCGGCGGCTTCAGCGCCATTTATGACGTCCTGAAAGCGCTGGAAGAGTCCGGTCGCGTTCGCCGCGGGTACTTCGCCGCCGATCTCGGCGCCACGCAATTCGCCCAGCCCGCCGCCGTCGACCTCCTGCGCTCCCTTCGACCCGGCGAAAATAACGGCGCCGGCGCAAGTTACGCCGAAGAGGGCCGCGAGGCCGTGCTCCTCGCCGCCACAGACCCCGCCAACCCTTACGGCACCCTGCTCCGCTGGCCCGCAGCCCCCGCCGACCCCGGCGCCGACACCGCCTCCACCCTCACCCGCTCCGTCGGCGCACGCGTCATCCTGCTCGACGGCGCGCTGACTGCCTATCTTCGCCGCGGCAACCCCAACCTGCAGGTTTTGCTGCCCGAAGAAGAACCGGCGCGCTCCGCCAGCATGCGGTTCCTCTCCGAGTTCCTCGTGGGAACCGTGCAGCGCGCCGAAGCCGAAAGCGGCGCTCACGACCGCAGCCGCGCCGGCATGCTCATCACCACCGTCAACGGCACCCCCGTAGCCGAGCACCCCATCGCTCGCGCCCTCCTGGACGCCGGCTTCCAGGCCGCCCCCATGGGCTTCAACGTTCGCCGCAACCTCCCCCCGCTGCCGCACGTGGGTAGCCGCCAACCCACAGCGTAGTTCGCTCGCGGCATTGACTGCACACCAACGACCGCGCACCTCCCTGACTTAAGCGAATGAGCAGACAAACGGGCAACTCAGACCGGCTCCAGCTCCGAGCCAGAAAGTAGCATGCCATCACATCGAAAAGGGAGCCGATTGCCAACTACATGCTCAACACCCCAGACGTGCTCGCAGGTTCAGATGCCAAGAGTCTTTGGCCCCTTACTGTGCGGAGTCCGAGACTGCCTGCCATGCGTTCCATGTCGCGAGCCGGTCAGCATAGGCCACGCGCATGGCGGGCAGGGCGGTGTTGCCGAGGATGAGACGCAACGGTGGTTGCTCTGCATCAACGACTTTGAAGAGGGCATCAGCAGTGGCTTTTGGATCCCCGCGCTCCAGCTTCATCAGGCCCGCCATAAACTCTCTGCGGAATGTGTCGTAGACCTCCATGGCATTCGCACGCGTAGCGCTCTTTCCAAATTCTGTTGCGTACGCACCCGGCTCGATCATCGTTACCTTGATTCCGAACTGCGCAACCTCCTTGGCCAACGTCTCGTGCAAGGCTTCCGCAGCGGCTTTCGTTGCAGAGTAGAAGCCGATCAAAGGCGCTGGCACTACGCCAAGGCTGCTTGTGACTCCCCAGGATGTGACCGCTGCCTTGTTGTCTCAGGAGGGGCAAAGCCGCTCGAAGAACCCGCACAACGCCGAAGTCATTTGCGTCGAACAAGGCTTGTATCTGTTCGTCCGTGGCTTCTTCCGCCGTTGCAATCAGGCTGTAACCGGCGTTATTTACCAGAACGTCCAGACGACCGAAGTGCTCGAACGCCTCGGACAACGCTTGCTGACAGGGCTTCCGCGGCGGCTACCCTGAAGCTTTTAGTCCTCGACCCAGGCCAGGCCTCCACTAAAGACAAGGGCCACCGCACTCCTAAGCCGCGCCGCATTGCCGTCATAAGTGGGACGAAGCATGGGCACATGCGATAGAGAATGCTTGTTCATCTCTGCCAATACGCTCGAACCGAAAAGGTGCCACGCTGTAGTGATATCGCCGACAATGATGATTTCACGCGGTGCCAGTGCCGCCATGATCACCCGGATACCGGCGCCAAGATGTTTCGCCATTTTCTGCAGCGCCTGGCAAGCGATGGCATCACCATCCTGGCCCAATCGCAGCAACTGCTCGAATGTTGGAACGGGGGCGGACGGAGCCATCTCGACAAAATAACGCACCGCAGCTCGGTTTGACGCCAGCATCTCCCAGCAGCCGCGGCCGCCGCACGCACACAGCGGCCCATCTGGCTGCAACTGCACGTGTCCAAATTCACCCGCGAGTCCGCTCTCACCGCGCAGCAAACGTCCGTTCACGAAGATCCCCGTACCGATTCCCTCGCTCACGTTCACCACAACCAGATCGTGCAGCCCATCGCTCGCGCCGAACCAAACCTCTGAGAGCACGCAGGCATTTGCTACGTTGTCCATCTCGACCCGCAAACCCGTCGCACGTTCCATCTTGGCCTTCAGGCTTAGCACCGGCCACTTCAGATTCGGAGCGAATATCAGCTTTTCCAGATGCGGATCCGTGCGCCCGGGCAAACAGATACCGATCCCATCGAAGGAGCGGTCACTGTGCGCCGTCATGATCTTGCGGATAGCTCCAACAATCGTTGTGAGCGCTTTGCGTGACTCCTCCGGAACCAGGAGTACCTGCTGCGCAATGATTTTACCCGCGAGATCGGCGATTGCAATCGTCGTCTGCATGGGATGGATGTCGACCGCAATGACGGCTCGACGGCTATTCAGTTCAAGAAAAGTTGGGCGGCGACCGCGTGGGAGCTGACCTTGCGAGCCCTCAACGACCCAACCGCTCTTGATCAGGCCTTCCACGATTAACGAGATGGTGCTGCGCCTCAACCCGCAGATCCGCGCCAGTTCTGCACGGGAAATCGGCTGCCGGGTCCGAATCAGTTGAAAGACGAGATTTTGATTTATCTTTCGCGGCGTCTTATTCGAAGCCGTATGTTCGGCATGAAAAGTGAAGTGCTGCATAACAATTCGACCCTCGCCGAAACGCACGAAATTAGCACAGGATGACGTCTGATTCTAACCTCGACCCGGGGCCACTTAAGCGCAACTCCGAGGAGTCCCGGCACTCCTCATCAAGCCAGGCGGGAAACTCTGTCTCGTACTGACCCGACTCACCTATTGGACCTTTTTGCGGAAGCGGGGAGATGCGCTTGCCCTTATTGCCGCTTCAGCCGTGTTTCAATTGATCGCGCGTGCGCCGCAGGCCAAAAGAACGTTTCCTCCGGTCGCCTCCACAAACGTTTCATTCCCCGCCGGTTCGAATCCATTGGCGAGGAGAAACAGGATGCGAAGATAAAGAGGAGATCCAGCCGGAGGGCCTGCCTTTTGTTCCCGTCCCTACCACGGTCCCACACCGCGGCCTTCTCCCCCGGCGTGGCCCGAAACGCCGCTTCGGTCTCCGGCCAACCCGGCATTGTGCAGTATCGGGTGCTGGAGCTTTGGCACCTGCTCTCGCTCGATGCGCCGACCGTGGCAGTGGTCTGGCTCCTTTTCATTGCCCTTGCAAGTGGCCAAAATCCCGGAGTGGCAACGCCCACAGCTCTTTTTCTCGCGGTCTGGATTCTGTACGCTGCGGACCGCCTCCTGGATGCGCAGTCTTTGACCAAACCAGCCGCTGCTGCATGGGCGCGTACTACGCTGTCAGAACTGCCCGAACTGGAGTTTCGGCATCATTTTCATCACCGGCACCGGTCCAGGTTCCTCTTGGTGCTCGTCCTGGCTACCACCTTGCTCGCCTTCACCCTGGCGCATCTTCCTGTCCCCATCTTCGAGGCCGAAAGCCTGCTGGCCTTGTTGCTTTTGCCCTGGCTGTTGACGATTCACCGGTTAAGTTCCCGGCGTCCCCTGCCGAAGGAGTTCCCGGTGGGTAACTTCTTCGCCGCCGCCGTAAGCCTTCCCGCTCTTGTCCGTTCGCCGTCTCTGCTGCCGGCTCTTCTGCCGGGTGCAGCCCTGTTTGCCGGCGTCTGCACCCTCAACTGCCTCCTGCTTTTCGCCTGGGAGCACCCACACGACCGGACCTGCGCCCATCCCGCAACGTGCTGGGCCGTTAACCGGCTTCCGGCTCTCGCGCTCGGCCTACTCCTGCTGGCAACAGCCACGGCGATTCTCTTTCCTCTGTTCTCGTCCTCAGGCCTTCGCGCGGTCCCGCTGGCTTGTGCCCTCAGTACGGCGCTGCTGGTTGGATTGCACAGCGTCCGCGGCCATGTAGAGGCGCTCCGTCTCCGTGCCCTCGCGGACCTTGTTTTGCTGACTCCGCTCCTTTTCGCGCTGCGAACCTTGTGGCATTAAGGCGGTCATGAAGAACACCACCGGGTTCCACAAGCCAAGCAGCCCGGCCCTGCCTGCAGTCTCGACACCACCAAACTTCGACTACGTGGCCCGGTTGTACCGCTGGGCCGAATACCTCTGCCTGGGCCCTCTGCTTGAACACACCCGCAACCACTTTCTGCCCCAGCTAGGCAGCTGCTGCAGAGCCTTGCTGCTGGGCGACGGCGACGGTCGCTTTGCCGCAGCGCTCCTCCGGGAGGCTCCCACTCTTCGGGCCGATGCCGTGGACGGCAGCAAGGCCATGCTCCACCTGCTTCGTCAGCGCTGCCTTCGGGACGGCACCCTCTCCCGTTTGCAAACCTGTCACGGATCCGTGCTCCTCGCCCGGCCACATCCCGCGACCGATCTCGTCGTCACCCACTTCCTCCTGGACTGCCTCACGCAAACGGAGGTCGAGCACCTCGCGCAACATTTGGCCGCCACCCTCCGCCCCGGCACCCTCTGGCTGGTGTCGGATTTCGGTTTCCCACGACACAAGCTCGCCCGCAAAGCTGCGGCGATCTACATTCGACTTCTCTACGCAGCATTTCGCGTGCTCACAGGCCTCCGGCCACAGCGCCTGCCCGACCCACAGGCGGCGCTTCGTGCTGCGGGGTTTCAACGGCTAAGCCGCAAGGAGCGGCTCGGCGGTCTGCTTTACACGGAACTCTGGCGCCGGGAAATCGGGAACAAGGATCTGATTTGGACATCCCACGGCGTTCAGGAGACGCAGCGCCGGCACGAGATCCACGCAACTTGATCCGGCGGAGAATCATCAACCTGAGGGTGAACTCTGATACCGACCTCCTTCCAAAGGGCCTCGATCTGAACGAACTGGACGAACGCAATGACCTGATCGCGGATGCCTCCGGGCACGCGGTTGCGTCACCGGAGATCGATCCGCAACCGGCTCCCGAGCCACCGGTGCCTTCGCTGGCGGTCCCGGACCGAGGGGTTTTTCACAGCAAAGCCTCCCCGGTTTCAAAGGCACGAGTCTCTGCTCACCCCAACCACGGCAGCCGGCTGAATCTTTTCATCCTGCGGCATGCCAGCGCCGGAACCCAGCGTCCGAATCCCAAGATCGACGTCAAGCGCCCGTTGGACAAGGACGGCAAACGGCACTGCCTGCACCTGGCGCATGTGCTCAGCGCCATGAAGCTGAGTTTCGATCTGATCATCTCCAGCCCGCTGAAGCGCTGCCTGCAAACCGCACAGTTGGTTGGAACCGAAATGGGCTACGAAGCGAAAATCCTGCATGCCAAGGCCCTGCAGCCGGACGCCAGCTACGCCCAGTTCCAACGGCTCGTGCACGAGTGCCGCACCTACGAAAATGTCCTTATGGTGGGCCACAATCCCACCGTGACGATGTTCCTGGGTCAACTGATCGGAACCCCCAGCCAGGACGGCGCGAGCTTTGGAACAGCCCGTGTACGTATGCGCAAAGGAGCCCTGGCGCGCGTTTCGCTTGATCGCGGCCCGGCTCTGCTGCAGTGGGTTCTGGATCCGCGTATCGTGCGGGCGCTCTACGACACCTCGACAAAGAGCTCGCGTCGGAAGGTCTCCCGGAAGTAAGCCGCTTCCTTGCGAACCGACCACGCCTCTAATTCCGCTCCCCCACGCACGGAATGCAGCTGCAGCACAACGCGCTTGGGATACAGCATCACTTTCACCCGCAGGGCGCTGGCAGCCCGTTCGCCCTGCAGCGCCTGCGCCAGCCGCAGCAACCCCACGGCGCGCTTTACGTTGGTGTGCTCCTCCACCGGCAGCGCCCGCATGGTGCGGTCCATGGGTTCCGGCCGGCTCTTGCCCAGGTAGCGGGCGATAGCCCCCACAATGCCCCGCTGCACCGGGGAAAACCCGAAAATCTCCGAGTTCGCGATAATGTACTGCGTGTGACGATGATGGCCCTGGTGATTCATGAATTTGCCCACCTCCCGCATCATGGCCGCCGCCGCCAGCCAGCCCCTGTACTCCGGCGGTAGCTCGTGGATGCGCTGCAGGTCATCAAACAGGGCCTCCGCCTGCTTGCGCACGGGCTCCGCCTTGGCCGGATCCACACCGTATCTCCGGCAAACTTCCAGCACGCCTTCCCAGCGTTCCCCCTCCATGGTCTTGTGCACGCTGGCGCGGCTGTCGGCGTCTGCCAGCATCTGCGCCAGCACCCCATCGCGCAATCCCAGCGGCGAATAGCGAAATCCACCCAGCCCCGTCCGCTCCAGCAGCATCGCGTACACCTGCGCCCCGCCGACGATGACCTCGGAACGCTTCGGCCCGATTCCCGGCACCGCCGCCCGTTGCGCATTGCTCATCCTGGCCAGTCGATCCGCCAGGCGGCGAACGGAAGCCGCATCGGCCTGCAGCGGCGCCGACCCATCCGTCTTCTTGCCGCGAATGAACTTCAGCGGATGTTTCTCCGCCGCGCCCTCCGCCGGCAGGGCGTTGCTGGCCTCTGCCAGCGCCGCCGCCGTTCCGGAGGTCGCCAGCACCAAATCCACCTGCGGCTTGCCGAGCTTCCGCTCCCCGCGTCCAAGTTCACGGTCGATAAACTGCTTCAATCGCGCAATGTCCTGCTTGGAAGGCGGATCCACGCGCAGAAACTCCTGCTTCAGCCGCACCGCGCCCAGGGGCAGACTCACCATCTGCTGAATGCGGCCACCGTTCGATACCGTGATCTCACACGACCCACCGCCAAGATCGATCAGCAGGGTCCGTCCGCGCGCCTCGGCTTCATAAGTCATCACCCCCAGGTGGATCAGCCGCCCTTCCTCAAGCCCGCTGATGATCTCCAGCGGCCATCCCGTGGCCGACTTCACGCGCGTGCTGAAGGCGTCGGCATTGCGCGCATCCCGCGTCGCGCTCGTCGCCACCACGCGCACATAATCGGCAACATGGGCCTGCACCGCTTTGTGAAAACGCTTCAGGGCCTTGATGGTACTCACCATCGCTTCGGGTGAGATCTCTCCGGTCTCGAAGACACTCTCCCCGAGCCGCGTGACCTCGCGATCTTCGTGGAGGGTGCGCAACTCGTGCTGCTGCACGGAGGCAATCGCTAAACGGCAGGAGTTCGATCCAATATCGATCGCCGCAAAGGTGGGCATGGGCCTCCAAGGGGAACTTGGGTAAATTTTGGTGTCGTGGTGCCACGATCAAGATACATCGTGGCCCTTTCCGAGATCGTCGTCTTGGGCTAAGGTGCATGTGGAAGACAGGACACCATCTCTCCATGAGTGCTCCCTTGGTACTCTTGCAAAGGGGCACGCCCCACGCTATGGCGTCTCGCCCCTCCCTTACACCACGGCCTCTGCTTACCCCCCATGGAGCTGGAGCATCCCGCTTTCTCGGCTCAACGGGGAAAACGGGGAAGCGGTGGGCGCTCCTGCTCCTCCTCTGGGCGGGAATCTACTTCGGGTCGCTCTTCACGCCCCCGCTGCTCGACGACGCCGACAGCACGCACGCGCAGGCCGCCCAGGCCATGCTCCACACCGGCGATCTCGTCACCCTGCACGTCAATGGCATCCGCTACCTCGAAAAGCCGCCGCTCCCCTACTGGTTGGCCGCACTCAGCCTCCGGCTTTTCGGCGAAAACACCTTTGCAATCCACTTCCCCTTGGCGCTGACGGTGCTGGGGCTGGCGTCGCTGGGCTGGCACTGGGCACGCCGCGCCTTCGATTCCCTGCATCTTCCGGACATCCCGGATTTCCCAGACCTCCCGGATTCCGCAAGACGCGACGCGCAGGCAGGCTTTTACACCGCGCTCTTTCTGCTCACTTCTGCCGGTGTCTTCCTGTTCACCCGTGTTTTCATCCCGGATGCGCTCTTGTCGCTGCTTTCGGCAGCTTCGCTCTACGCCGCCCTGCACGCCCTCGAAACTTCAGCCGGAAGCCGCCGCTGGGCTGCGCTCCTCTGGCTGGCTCTCGCCGCCGCCGTTCTCACCAAGGGCCTCGTCGCCCTCCTCTTCGTCCTCGGCACCCTGGCGTTCTATCTCCCGCTCGCAGGCGAACTTCCCCGCTGGCGCCGGCTCCACCCTCTGCCGGGCATTGCCCTCTTCCTGGTCGTTGCGGCGCCCTGGCACATCCTCGCGGGGCTGCGTAACCGCGGCGGTCCCGAAGGTCACGGCTTCTTCTGGTTCTACTTCATCAATGAGCACGTGCTGCGATTTCTCGGCCGCCGCTATCCTCCCGATTACAACAAACTCCCCACGCTCCTGTACTGGTCCCTGCACCTCGTCTGGCTGTTTCCCTGGAGCTTCCTCGCCCCCGCCGCACTTTCCGCCGCCTGGCGCACACGCCGCCACTGGCTCCCCACCCGCAACGCTTCACCAACGACCTTCGGCCAGCGCACAACACTCCTGCTGGCGATCTTCTCCGCCCTGGTCCTGATCTTTTTCAGCTTTTCCACCAACCAGGAGTACTACACCTTCCCCGTATACCTCCCGCTCCTCATGCTGCTCGCAGTCGCGCTGAGCCGCGCCGAGACCGACCTCACCCCTGCAACACAGCGTCTTCTCGTGACCTGCCAGGCTGTTCTCACGGCGGTTTGCCTGCTCGCCGCCCTGACCCTGGCTTTCGGGCTCTGGAGCAGCCGCCGGCTTTCCGACGCACCCGATGTCGGCGATCTTGTCGCCCATCGTGGCGTCGGCGACTACACGCTCTCCATGTCGCATTTCTTCGATCTCACGGCGGCCTCGTTTTCCGCGCTGCGCCTCCCTGCCACGCTCGCCTGCGCCGCACTGGCTCTCGGCGCGTCGATCAGCCTTTTCCTGCGAATCCGCCGAAATCATCGAGCCGCGACGTTCACGCTTGCCCTCATGGGCACCCTCCTGCTCGTCGCCGCCCACCTCGCCCTCAATCGTTTTCGGTCGCTGCTCTCCTCCCGGAACTTTGCGCTCCAGATCCAGCAACTGGAATCCACGCACGCCGTCGAACCGGACACGAGGGTGCTCCTCTACGGCGACCAGGCCCTCGGCTCGTCAATTCCCTTCTACCTCGGCCACCCTGTCTACCTGGTCGACGGCCGCTCTACCTCGATGATCTTCGGCAGCACCTTTCCCGACGCTCCACCTCTGTTTCTTAGCGCGGCCCAGCTTCGCACCTCATGGGGTCACGGCTCGCGCAAACTCCTCTTTGTTCCACTCGAACACCGCGCCGATGCCGATCACCTGCTGGGCACCCGGGCGATTCTGCTCTATCAGACCGCCGGCAAAGCCCTGTTCACCGACCGGCCGCTGCTTCTATCCACCTCACCAGCCATGGACAGGCTCCCCGGCCTCGCGAACAATGGAGCCAAGCCGTGAACGACCGCCCCCTCGCCCCACCATCCCACCCGCACCCCCGGCTATGGCGCCTGTCCTCGCTGCTGCTGCTCCTTCTTCCCTGGCTCGTCCTCCAGTTCGACGGCCTTTTCTCCCCCGGCCTTCTCGACGACGTGGACTCCGTCTACATCGAAATCGCCCGCGAGATGCTCGTCCGCCACGACTTCGTCACTCCCTATATCGACGGCATTCGCTTTTTCGACAAGCCACCCCTGATGTACTGGATGGCGGCCGGCTCCATGCGCCTCTTCGGCGTTCACGACTGGGCCGCCCGCCTCCCGCTCGCCGTGGGCGTTCTGGCGTTGCTGCTTGCCGTTTATGCGCTCGGCATCCGGCTGTTCGCTTCCGTCTCCCCCGCGGAGGCGCCAGACCGCGGAGGCCTCTACGCCGCCTTGGCCACCGGCATCTCCATCGGACCTTACCTCTACACCCGCTTCTACATTCCGGACATCCTCGTCGGCCTCTGGATGACCCTCGCCGTCCACTTCCTGCTGATCGGTCTCGAACGCCTCGACCGGGGCCGCTCCGCCCTGTGGCCCAGCGTGGGCTTTGCCGTCGTCACCGCCCTCAATGTCCTCACCAAGGGCCTCATCGGCCTCGTTTTTCCCGTCGGCTTCGCTCTGCTCTACCTGCTCTGGACGCGCCGCCTTCGTGACCTCCTGCAGCTGCACCCCATAACCGGCGCACTCGCGTTTCTTGCGGTCGCCGCTCCATGGCACATCCTCGCCGCCCTCCGAAATCCGCCCGTACCCATGCCCCCGGGTGTGGGTTTACCGGCCCGTGCCGGGTGGGCCTGGTTTTACCTCTACAACGAACACGTCGCGCGCTTTCTGCAGCGCCGCATCCCTCACGACTATGGCCAGGTGCCCATTCCGCTTTTCTGGCTGCTGCTCTTGCTTTGGCTCATCCCCTGGACCGCTTTCCTGCCGGCCGCGCTTCTCGACGCTGTCCGTACCCTGCGTCAACAGAGCCGCCGCGACAACCTGCAGCCCGACTCCGACAACACCCCCGCCCCCCCGCTGCACCTCCAAACCGCTGCGGTTTACGACCGCCGCCTGGAGGCAGCACGCGCCCCTCTGCTCTGGGCGCTGCTCATCCTCGGCTTCTTCACCCTTTCCTCACGCCAGGAGTACTACCACCTGCCCGCGCTTCCTGCCCTGGCGCTGCTGGTAGGCGGCCTGCTCGCCCGCGCCGACGTCCGAGACGAGCCTTTGGAACGTTACGCCTCCGTAGCCCCGGACGACCCCACGGACCAGAGCGATCCGGCTTACGCTCGCCGCCTTGCCCTCGCCGGCGCTCGATGGTTCCTCTATCCACTCGGTTTTCTGCTTTTTTTGGTGTGCGGCTACTTTCTCCTCGCCGCGCCGCACCCCGCCCCCGGTGCCACGCTCAGCTCCTTGCTCAACACCAACCCAGACCTTTACAACCTCTCGCTCGGCCACGTCTTTGACCTCACCGGCCGCGCGATGGGCCTCTTCCGAGGCCCACTCGTCCTGGTTACCTTGGGAATGCTGGTCCTTGGCCCTGTCGCCTACAATCTCCGGCGCATGGGACAGACCTATCGTGCCAATTTATGGATCGCCGGCGCCATGACCCTCGTTCTACTCGGGGCCCATGGAGGCCTGGTCCGCTTTTACCCCATCCTCGGCTCAAAGGGTCTCGCCGAAGCCATCAACCTAGCCGAGAGCACCCCCACGGAATCAAAACAAGGCAATCGCATCGCCATCGACGGCGAACTCACCTCCGCTTCCACCCTGCTCTTCTACACCCGCCAGCCGGTGCTCCTGGTGAACGGGCGGATCAACGGCCCCTGGTTCGGCAGCTTCTGGCCCGGCGCTCCGCACATCTTTCTCGACGAAGCCGCCCTGCACCGTCTCTGGGCTGGCCCGGATCGCGTCTTCCTGCTCACCTACCAGCCACGGCAGCGTGGCGCGGATCTCGCCCACTTCGGCTCCGTGAGAGTTCTGGCCACAGCCGGAGGCAAGACGGTCCTCATAAATCGTTAGAGGAGCACGATCCAGGAAACGACACGGTAGCCGGGCTGCGCCGCGGGCTACGCGTTCGGAGGCAAAGGCGTCGGGGCAGGCGCAGCATCATCCGGTCCCTCGACCACGCCACCCTCCTTCAGCCGATATACCTTGCCGCGGTAGTAAAAGTTCTCGCCCAGATAGCTGTTCATCCACAGCAAGCTGCCGAGCACGTCTCGGACCGGGTAAATGGCCGCATGTTCCTTCCATTTCGCGTCACCCAGCACCCGCAGAATGGTCGCAGCCTGCACCAGCCGGTTCAGCACCGTGATCAGCAGCCAGGCCACACCCAGCCCCGCGCGGCCGTTCAGCACTCCCCAGGCCAGCCCCATCAGTCCGAACGGCACGGCAAAGGTCAAACCACTGCCGAAATGCCCCCATGGCCGCGACCGTCGCGTGCTCTGCATCCACCGCAGCTGGTTGCGAAAGCTCAGTGCAAAGGGTGAATCCTGCACCATCAGCCGGATGACGTGCGTGGCCAGCAGCACACCCGTACCCTGGGCGGCCAGGCGGTTCCCCAGCACAAAATCGTCCGCGTAAAATTGCCCGAGCTCTCCAAAACCGCCGACCTGCTGAAAGCTTTCCCGCCGCACCGCCATCGTCGCCCCGAGAGCAAACTTTGTGCCCTCGATCATGTCTGCCACCAGCACGCCGGAGGTCATCTCCACGCTCTTGCCCACGGCATCCAGTTGCGAACTGAAACCGGCGCCCGGATGCGCTGTTCCCAGGTACACGCACGAAGCCAGTCCCACCTTCGGGTCGCGCAGGTATTGCACCATGCGCTGCAGGTAAAACGGCTCTACCCGTACATCGGCATCGCTCGTGATGTAGCGGTCGTTCTCGGCGAGAGAATCCAGCTTCTCCAGGGAAAACACCTTGGCATTGTGAAATCGCGGAATGGGCTCACCACAAGTGGCAAAGCGAGCTCGCACGCCCGGATACCGAGCGCCTACCTGACGCGCCAACATCAGACCTTCATCGCTCTCCTGCCGCGCACAGAACAGAAGTTCGAAATCCGGGTAGTCCTGCTCGAAAAAGGTCTCGAGGTTGCGCTCCATGCCCGGCTCCGTTCCATGCAGCGGCTTTAACACGCTCACGGGTGGCAGAAACGTGGCAGGGGTACTCTGCTCGCGCCGCCGGCGTGCGCCAAAGCGCCTTACGGCAACCACCACCATGCCGCAGTAGATCGTGGACGTAACGGTACCCAGTACAGCCAGGGTCAATAAGGATCGGGAAACAAGTCGCATGAAATAGGAAGTCGTCGTTATGCCCAGGATTTCAGAAGTTCAGAATTCTCAAGCTCAATCTTTTTTGGATTCTAAGCAAAGACGGCAGACGCGACACGCAGGACATATCACCGGGCATCCTTCAAGGTAGACCGGACGCCCGCTCAGCCCTTCTTCCGCGCCGCGCCTTTCGTCTCGCGCTCCCGGGGAGGCACCACTACGGGCCGCCGCAGCGGAACCAGCCCCGCCGCCGGCTGCGATTGCGCCTGCTGCATCCGCGTCAGCATCTCTGTCCGCACATACTCGACAAACCCCTGCATTTGGCGGTTCATCTCCTCCATGCGCTCACGCATCTGCAGCACAATCGCGATCCCGGCAATATTTACACCCAGATCCCGCGCCAGATTCAAAATAAACTCCAGCCGTTCCAGGTCCTCATCTGTGTACAACCGCGTGTTGCCGTCCGAACGCGACGGCCGCAGCAGACCTTCGCGCTCATAGAGACGCAGCGTCTGCGGGTGGATGTCATACATCTCCGAAACCGAGGAGATCATGTACGCACCCTT
>CAXTZL010000069.1:0-14451 GCA_964248555.1 uncultured Bryocella sp. | reverse complement strand
TGCAGCGCCATGCGATTGGCGTCGGTGAGCATGGAGGTGTCAAAGAAGAGGTGATGTGGCGTGACCTCGCAGGTGACACGGACACCACGGGCGCGGGCCGCGATGATTTGTTGCAGGCCTTCCCGCGTGGAGTAGTGGCAGAGTTTGCCCTGCAGATCGTAGGTTCCAATCAGGTGCAGTGCGAAGCGTGTGGCGGTGATCTCCGCGCGTGCCGGGCGGCGTTCTTCGTGTGTGGGTTCACCGCGTGAGGCTTGAAGGACTTCGGGGTCTTCGCAGTGGAAGCTGACATTGCGGCCTCGGTAACCGGCGATGACAGCTTCCAGCTGTGCCTGCGAGGTAAAGAACAGATCGCCCACGCTGGGGCCCATGTAGACCTTGTAGGGAACATGGCGGCTGAGCGGCTGGGTGTTGGGACCAATGCCGGCGTAGAGGGTAACGTGCACTTCGCTGCTGGCTGCGAGTTTTTCCTTGGCGGCGTAGCGAGCGTCGTCTACGGGTGCCGTAGGGTTGTTGGGCATGTCGACTACCTGCGTGACGCCGCCATGAATGGCAGCAGCGGAGGCGGTCGAAAAGTCTTCCTTGTAGCGCTGGCTGCCGCTTGCATCCTCGCGCGCGTGGATGTGGATGTCGCCGAAGCCGGGGAAGATGAGACAGCCGGTGGTATCGAGATCGCTGCTGCCTGTGGGCGGGCCGACGTGCGCGATGAGACCGGTTGCGGTGTCGATTTCTACGGCACCGTGCAGGATGCTGTCGTGATTGACCAGCGTTCCTTCGACGCGCAGCGTTTCGAGGAGCGGCCGGCGTGGCGAAGTCTCAACGAGTGGCAAGGTGCGCCTCCCGGGCGTTTGTGATGGCGTCCCGTGTAGCCTTCGCAGCTTTTGCGGGATCGTCGCTGTAAAGGATGGCGCGTGAGCTGGCGAGAAGGAGGCCCTTGCCGTCAGCGCGCAGACCCGCACGTATTGTCGCGTCTACATCACCGCCCTGCGCGCCGATGCCGGGCACAAGGAAGGTCAATTCCGGGGCGGTTTCGCGAATGCGGCGCATCTCTTCCGGCCAGGTAGCCCCGACGACGAGCATGCAGTTGCGGTGCGTGTTCCACTCCGTGCCGACACGCTGCGCGATGCCCTGCCACAGGGGCTGACCGTCGCACAGCAGATCCTGGAGTTCGCTTGCGCCTGGGTTGGAGGTGCGGCAAAGAATGATGGAGGCCTTGTCGGTGCGCTCGAGAAAGGGCAGCAGCGCCTCGCGGCCGAGATAGGGGTGCAGGGTGACGGAGTCGGCGCCCAAGTCGTCAAAGATCGCTCGGACGTAGCCGTGGTTGGTGGAGCCGATGTCGGCGCGCTTGGCGTCGCAAACGGTGAAGTGACCCGGATGCGCGGAGCGCAGGTGGGCAAAGAGCATCCCCAATTGCTCCCAGCCGTGGGCACCGTGGGCCTCGAAAAAGGCGGTATTGGGTTTGAAGGCGCAGGCAAAGGGGGCGGTGGCATCGACAAGAGCGCGGCAGAAGGCGAACAACGGATGTGAATCCGAACGGAATACAGGGGGAATGCGGTCAAGCTCGGGGTCGAGCCCGACACAGAGCAGGGAGCCGGTGCGTTCCATGCTGGTTTCCAGCCTGCCGATGGCCGGCGAGAGGGCGCTCATGCGTTTCCTCTGCGGGCGGCCCAGCCGTGGGGGTCGTGCAGCCAGTCACGCACGGTGACGGCCCCGGGCTCATCGAGGCGATGGCCTGCGACGGCTCCCGCGAGTACGGCTTCGAAGTTCGTTAAGGTATGCAGGGTTACGCCGGCTGTGGCAAACGCCTGCTTCGCTTCGGCAAAACCGTAGCTGATGATGGCGAAACAGTCCGTGACGGTGGCGCCGGCCTCGCGCAGGGCGCTGACTCCTGAAAGGCTGCTGCTTCCGGTGGTGACGAGGTCCTCCACCAGCAGGACACGCTTGCCGGCGACCTCACCGCCTTCGATGCGGTTCCGCTTGCCATGATCTTTCGCCTGCTTGCGAATGAAGATGCTGGGTTGGCCAGTGGCGTAGCCCAGGGCGGCGGAGTGCGGGATGCCGGCGGCCTCGATACCGCCGATCACGTCGTATGCGATTGCCTTGCGTTCTATAAGCGATGCAAAGCCCTCGATGACCTGCTTCCACTGCGCGGGCCAGAAGGGGAAGGTGCGGTTATCGCAGTAAACCGGGGAAACGATGCCGGATTTGAAGGTGATCGGATTTTCGAGGCAGAAGCCGACGCCGCCGATGGCTAACAAGGCTTTTGCAACCGTGCTCGCTTCCGAGGTGATTTCAGTGGGCATGCGTGAACTCCTGCAGGTTGTGGCGAATTTCCTGCGCCAGCAGAGGATTCCACATGGCTCCGGTTGCGGACATGACGGCGTCGGCACCGGCGAGGCGGTAGGTGGCGTAATGGCTCGGTTCGCTGACGCCGCCACTGCCGATGATGCGGAAACCCAGGCCGAGTTCATCGCGCAGCCGGGCAAGCCGCTCCACGGTAAGCAGGCCGGCCCAGCGAATGGCGTTGCCGCCCACACCGGAGCGCGAACGGCCTTCGCCGGGCAGGGCCGGTTCGCCCTGCTCGTTGAAGATCTCCGCCCCGATGGTATTGATCGCGGCGATGGCGTCGGCGGAGCGGCCGACCCCGTCTACGAGCCGGCGCAGGGCGGCCTCGTCATGGAAGTGGGCAATTTTTGCGATGAGGGGTACATTGCCGATTTCGTTCTTGATGGCTTCGACGACCTTCTGCGCGCGCCCCGTGTCAAAGCAGAGCAGATGTGCCGTGCCCTCATTCGGGCAGCTGAGATTGACCTCAAGCAGCCGGGCGCCGGTTTCGCGCACGAGGCGGGCGGCCTGGGCGAAGTCGGCAATGTAGGCGGCAGTGTCTCCGGCTTCGCCGGGGGTGCCCTGAAAGCTGCCGATGACGGCCTGTCCGGGACCGGCCAAGGCGACAGCCCTTTGCATATCCGGTTGCCAGGTGTCGGGGTCAGAGGAAGGCACGCCGAAGGAGTTGGTGACGGAGTACGGGGCGGCGTAGCGCGTGTGTCCTTTGAGCCGGCCATCGGTGGGATGGAGGTCGCCTTCGACGTCCACGGCCAGGACATTGGGCCAGGGATGACAGGCCCAGGCGCGCGTGCGAACTGTCTTATATACAGGGAGATCGAAGCCTGCACGAAGGGCCGCGTGGATGAAGCGGCTGTTCAGCAGGGGGCCCGCACCGATGCCGAAGGGAAGGCCTACGGGCTGGCCCAGAAAACGTATCAGCGGGGCTCCCGAAGCGAGGAGGTTCGGAGCCGGCTCGTGATGGGTTTCGGCGAAGTAGCCGAAAGGACCGTGCTCGTAGTTGGCCTCGTAGCTGAGCGCGGGGTCGTAGATGGGTGTTTCCAGCGAGCGTTGCGTTTTTTCGGGCGGACGCAGTGCAGAACTCCTCGCAGTCACCTTGTTCCTCCCCGGCCCGGGTCCGGCCGGATGAGTTCCGGTGCGTTCCCTACGGTTCTTCCTCAAATTGTACAGACGCCTCCACGGGATCGGGGGGGAGCGCCGGGCTGTCTGCCTCGATCCTTTTAGCCGGGCTTTCGGGTGTGGACAGGCTTCATGGTTTACTTGATGGTGGAGCTTCTCTGGATTATGAGCACCTGCAGCACGACGGCTGCCCTACCGCAAACCAGGCCGGCGTGGTCCCGATGGGCTGTATTCGCCGCTTTTTTTCTCCTGGCCGGCTGCAAATCCCGGGAGAATGCCGGCCGCGAGGCGGCCGAGGCGCCGCCCTCGACGCCCGCCGTGGTGGCCGCGGGACAGGCCTCGCAGGTGCACTTCAGGACGCCTTCGCAATTTCCTTTGGTATCCGTGGCGGAACGCTCGACCTTTGCCACGCTGAACGTGACTGGGCAGGTGCAGCCTGATCCCTCGCGCGAGCTGCCGGTACTTTCCATAGCAAACGGCCGCGTCACCGCGCTGCATGTGGGGTTGGGAGACTTTGTGCACAAGGGACAACTGGTGATGGAGGTGCAATCGCCGGATGTGGCCACGGCGTTTGAAAGTTACCTGAAGGCCGTGGCCGATGAACAGTTGGCGAATACCACGCTAACGCGCGATCGCCTGCTGTACGGAAAGGGGGCCATCGCGCAGAGCCAGCTGCAGGTGGCCGAAAATGGCGAGACTGATGCGCAGGCCGACCTGAAGGCTGCGGAACAGCAGCTTCACATCCTGGGCGTGGACAAGAACCATCCTGGCGATACAGTGAAGGTATATGCGCCGATCTCCGGCGTGGTGGTGGCGCAGAACACCACGGCTGCCGGGGCGGCCGGGCTTACGGTTACCGGGGCAGCGGGTTCGCTCACGGTGGCCGACCTTTCGCATGTGTGGGTCGTGTGTGATGTATATGAGAACGATCTCGCGCAGGTGCATGTGGGCGAGGCGGCCGAGATTCGTCTCGACGCGTTTCCGGGAAAGGTGCTGCATGGCCGCATCTCGGACGTAGGAGCTGTTCTTGATCCCGGTCTGCGAACGGCGAAGGTACGTATTCAGGTGCCGAACCCGGGGGATCTGCTGCGCATCGGGATGTTCGCCACGGCCTCGTTCCACGGGGCCAGTGCGCAGACGGCGCTGGTGGTGCCGTCCGATGCCGTGCTGCATCTGCACGACCGTGATTTTGTCTTTGTGCCTGCAGGGTCCGCGGGCACCTTCACGCGCATCGCCGTGCAGGCAGGACAGACGTTGACGGGAGATGCGGTGACTGTGACCGGTCTGCATGAAGGACAGCAGGTTGTCGGCAACGCCCTGGAGCTTGAAAACGCCACGGAGCAGTAAGGGAGCAAGAACCAAGGAGCAGGGAGCAGGACCGCCGGATGATTCGCAAGCTTGTCGATTTCGCGCTGAATAACCGATTCATCATTCTGGTGATGGGCGTTCTGCTCTTTGGCTGGGGTGCGATCTCGTTTCATAACCTGCCGGTGGAGGCCTACCCTGATGTCGCCAATAACTACGTCAACGTGATCGTGCAGTGGCCGGGCCGCGCCGCCGAGGAGATGGAGCAACAGGTCACGGTGCCGCTGGAGATTGCGCTTGCGGGCATTCCGCATACGCAGCACGAGCGATCTGTTTCGCTGGCTGGACTTTCCACGATCACGCTGGTCTTTGACGACGACAGCGTGAACGACTGGAATCGCGAGAAGGTGCTTGAGCGGTTTTCGCAGGTGACGCTGCCGAACAATCTGCAGCCGCAGATTGGTACAGACTGGAGCCCGGTGGGGCAGATCTACTGGTACACGCTTGAGAGTACCAATCCGGCGATCGACACGATGGCGCTGAAGTCGATCGAAGACTGGACGCTGGAAAAGGAGTTCCGCACGGTGCCGGGGGTGGTGGACGTGTCGAGCTTTGGCGGCCCGACGCGCGAGTACCAGGTGGTTCTCGACCCCGACAAACTTGTGGCGTACGGACTGACGATCGGGCAGGTGAAAGCAGCGCTGGCGGCTAACAATACGAACGGCGGGGGCAGCTTCATTGAGCAGGGCGCACAGCAGATCAACGTTCGTGAGGTCGGGCTATTCAAAAGCACGGAGGACATTGCCAGGGTGCCGCTCCGGGCCCAGAATGGCACGCCGTTGACCATTGCCGATGTCGCCACCGTGCAGCAGGGACCGAAGATCCGGCTGGGGCAGATCGGCAAAACGATTCGCCGAAGCGATGGCAAGCTGGCCAACAACGACGATGCCATGGAAGGCATTCTGGAGCTGCAGAAGGGCGCCAACTCGGATGAGGCGCTGGAGGGCATTCACGAAAAGGTGAAGGAGCTGAATGAGCACGTGCTGCCGCCCGGTGTGCGCGTGGTGCCGTTTCTCGATCGCTCCGACCTGTTGCACCTGACCACGCACACGGTGCTGCATAACCTGACCGAGGGCATCGTTCTCGTTGTCATCATCCTGTTTCTGTTTCTTGGCAATCTGCGCGGCGCGTTCATTGTGGCGCTGACGATTCCGTTTGCGCTGCTGTTTGCTTCGATTTGCCTGGATTTGCGGCATATCCCGGCAAACCTGCTTTCGCTGGGAGCGCTGGATTTCGGGATGGTCGTGGATGGTGCCGTGGTGATGATCGAAAACATCGTCCGGCACCTGAGTCATGGGCGCAAAAAAGAGCTGACGGTGATCGAACAGATTCGCCTGGCGGCGCATGAGGTGCAGCGGCCGGTGTTCTATGCCATTGGCATCATCATTACGGCGTATCTCCCAATTTTTACGCTGCAGGCCGTGGAGGGCAGGCTCTTCAAGCCGATGGCCTGGACGGTGGCCTTTGCGCTGCTGGGCGCGCTGATTTTTTCCATGCTGATTGCGCCGGTGCTGGCCAGTTTTCTATTTCGGAATGGAACGACAGAGTGGGAAAACGCGTTGCTGCGTTGGGGCACGGCGCGCTATCGCAGCCTGGTGCTGTGGCATATTGAGCGGCCGCGTTTGACCGCGGGCGGCGCGGTGCTGGCCTTTGCGGCGACGATCGCGCTCATGCTTTCAGGCGTGGTGGGCTCGGAGTTTCTGCCGCATCTGGATGAGGGCGCCATCTGGGTACGTGGCACGCTGGCTCCTTCCACCGGCCCGCAGGAAAGTCTGCGCATCGCCAACCGCGCCCGCATCCTGCTGTCCGACTTTCCCGAGGTGGTGCAGGTCGTAAGCCAGATCGGCCGGCCAGATGACGGCACCGATGACACAGGTTTTTTTAATACGGAGTACTTCGTCGACCTGAAGCCGAAGGCGCAGTGGAGGCCTGTTTTCCGGGAGAACAAGGATGAACTGATTGGCGCGATGAACCGGCAGCTCGACACGATGCCCGGCGTGATCTGGAACTTTTCACAGCCGATCTCGGACAATGTCGAAGAGGCCGTTTCGGGTGTGAAGGGTGAGCTGGCCGTGAAGCTGTATGGAACGGACCTGAAGACCCTGGAGCAGAAGGGCGAGCAGATTGTGAGTGTGATGTCCGGCGTACGCGGTGTGGCGGACCTTGGCCTGTTTCGCGTGATTGGGCAGCCGAATCTGAACTACGTCATTGATCGTCAGGCCGCCGCGCGTTATGGCATCAACGTGGCGGATGTGCAGGATGCCATTGAGACGGCTGTCGGCGGCAACGCCGTGACCCAGGTACTGGAGGGCGAGGCCCGTTATGACGTGACCACGCGCTATGCGGGGCCGTTCCGTTCCACGCCCGAAGCCATTGCCGATATACGGATCGTTGCTCCCTCGGGTGAACGTGTTTCGCTGGCGCAGGTGACCAAGGTGGACACCACGGACGGCGCCGAAGAGATCTATCGCGAGGCCGGGCTGCGCTATGTGGCCATCAAATATTCGGTGCGAGACCGCGATCTCGGTTCCACGGTGGAGGAGGCGATCCGCAAGGTGGGTCGTCAGGTGAAGCTGCCGCCGGGGTATTCGCTTGACTGGGCCGGCGAATATGCGAGTCAACAACGCTCCACGCGACGCCTGTTGATTGTGCTGCCGATAACGATTCTGATCATCTTCATCATTCTGTACAGCATGTTTGGTTCGGCCAAGTGGGCTGGGTTGATTTTGGCCAATGTGGCCATGGCGCCCATTGGTGGACTCATCGCACTGCTGCTGACGGGCACACATTTTTCTGTGTCTTCCGGTGTTGGTTTTCTGGCGCTGTTTGGTGTTTCGGTGCAGACCGGCATCATCATGCTGGAATACATGAATCAGCTGCGCGTAAACGGCCATACGGTGCTGGAGGCGGCTGTTGAAGGGGCGGTGCTGCGTCTGCGGCCGATTCTGATGACGATGCTGGTGGCCACACTCGGTCTTCTGCCGGCGGCTCTTTCGCATGGCATCGGTTCTGATTCGCAACGACCGTTCGCCATCGTGATCGTGGGCGGTTTGATCGGTGCGGTGATTATCAATATCTTTCTGCTGCCTACACTGTATGTATGGCTGGCCCGGCCCACGGACAGGCTGCCATCCGCCGACATGGAGTTTGAGTAATGGGCAGCCTCGTAAGGCGAATGCATGGAATTCGTGGAGCGTGCTTTTCCTCGTTATTCGTGCTGCTGGCATGGATATCGGCCCCGCCGGCTTTGGGCCAGGGAGCCGGTGCGGGTGGAGGGGCGGCTGGTGCGGGCTCGGCTGGTTCCGGTGCAGCCGGAGCTGCAGCGGGACAGGGTGCGGCAGGAGCGGGCGCGGGGCAGGCAGGAGGGCATGGAGCTGCGGGTACGGGCAGCGCAGGCGCAAATGGCGGCCTGCAGGGGCCGCAGGCGTATGCGGCCGCGGCAGCACCCGGCATGGATCCTCGCAAGCCGCCCGCGGCAAAACCCGGCGCGCTTACCTTGTATGAGGTAGTGGAGCGAGCCCGCGCAGCCAATCCTTCGCTGCTTGCTGCGGAGGCCAACCTGCGCAGTGTGCGTGCGCAGGAGTTGCAGGCCGCGGTTCGAACCAATCCCTACCTTGGCGTGGCGGGCTCTGACGTAAACCAGGGCGAGAACGCAGCCAATCCATTCAACTATTCCGTGCAGGTGTCGCGGCTGTTCGAACGAGGCAACAAGCGTGGTTTTCGCATGGAAGACGCTCGCGCGACCACAGCGCAGACTGCCGCGCAGCTGGCCGACATTATGCGACAGACTGTTCTGCAGGTTCGCACGGCGTTTACTCACATGCTATTTGCCAAGCAGGCGCTCGTTTTGTCGCAGGCGCAGCTAGTGGACTTCCGGCATGAGGTCGAGATTGCGCAGGATCGCTATAAAGCGGGCGACCTGGCGCGGCTGGATTTTGAACGCCTGGACCTGCAGCTAGGCGCCTATGAAGCCGACGCCGCCAATGACGCGATTGCGCTGCAACAGGCTTCGGACCAGCTGCAAACGTTGATGGGCCTCGGTGTGCCGACGACGAGCTTTGACATTACCGGCGACATTGTTCCCCCAGCCGTGAATCAGAGCCGCGAGCAGCTTATACAAGCCGCACTGGCCAGTCGTCCGGATCTGCAGGCGGCTCTGGCGGGTGTGCGCGGAGCGCAGGCAGCGTACAGGTTGGCGGTCGCCAATGGAACGGCGGACCCGACGGTGGAAGGCGAGTATGACCGCACGGGACCGGTGAACTCGGCGGGCTTCAGCGTGAATGTTCCGCTGCGACTTTTTGATAAGAACCAGGGCAACAAGGAAACGGCGCGGCTAGCGATTGAGGCTGCGCAGCTAAACACGGGGGCTGTGCGAAACCAGATTGCCTCGGATGTGGACCAGGCCTGGGTAGCGTATGCGGAGGCCAAGCGTCTGTCCGATCGCTTCGGCAGCCACTACCTGGATGAGTCGACAGATGTGCTGTCCATTGCGCGCTTTGCGTTTGATCACGGCGGACTGGCGTTGATCGATTATCTGGACTCCTTACGCGATTCCCGAACCTCGGTTTCCAATGCGCTGAATGCGTATCAGCAGACCTGGATCGCTATTCATCAGCTGAGCGAGTCCAGTGGAGTGGATGTAGAGCCTTGACGCTCACGAGGTGTTGGACAGTAATAGCGACCGGGTCTCCCAATTCGCTACAATGAACAGTGATGAGCGAAGAAGTGAAACCGCACGCGACCAAGTACACGCGCAACCAGCCTTACCAGTCCCGTGTGCTCGTGAACGACCGCCTGACCGGTCCCGAAAGTGAGAAAGAGACCATTCACATCGAGCTTTCCCTGGATGAGGGGATGCAGTACACACCCGGCGACGCGGTCGGCATTGTTCCGACGAACCGCGAGGCACAGGTGATGGATGTGCTTGAGGCTCTCGGCTACACGGGCGTAGAGCGCGTGCTCGATCATTACAAGAACGAGATCGATCTGCATGCGGCTTTGACATCGCACCTGGGTGTCGGCAAGTTGGCGCGCGGCAGCGTGAACCAGTATGCCAAGCTCTTCGGCGAGAACGTACCGCAGGGTCTGAAGGCGTTGCAGGGGCAGGAGAATAAGGCACTTGCGGAGGAGTATGTCTGGGGTCGCGAGTTTGTTGACCTGGTTCGTGAGTTTCCGGGTGCTGTGACGGAGCCACAACAGCTGTTTACTGTGTTGCAGCGCTTGACACCGCGCATGTATTCCATCTCCAGTTCGCAGGCGGCGCACCCGGATGCGGTGCACACCACGGTGCGTGTTATCAAATATCACGCGCACAGTCTGGATCGTCAGGGTGTGTGTTCAGGGCACCTGGGCGAGCGCGCTCCGGTGGGCGGCAAGATGCCGATTTTTTTGCATGAAAACAATGCATTTAGGCTGCCAGAGGACAAAGATGCGCCGGTGATCATGATCGGTCCGGGCACGGGTGTTGCACCCTTTCGGGCTTTTCTGGAGCACCGCCAGGCACTGGGGGAAAAAGGACCGATGTGGCTGATTTTTGGGGAGCAGCGGCGCGTGTCGGATTTTCTCTATGAGCACCAGTTCGACAGTATGCTTAAGGATGGAACGCTGGCGCGGCTGGACACGGCCTTTTCGCGTGATTCCGGCAAGAAGGTCTATGTTCAGGACCGTATGCGCGAGAACGCAAAAGAGATTTACGAGTGGCTGGAGCGGGGAGCGTACTTCTATGTTTGCGGCGATGCAAGCCGCATGGCCAAGGATGTAGAACAGGCGTTGCTGGACTGCATCGCGCAGGGATCAAACGGGACCCTAGAGCACGCGGCTGAATATCTGGCCGAGATGAAGAAGGCCAAGCGTTACCAGCGGGATGTCTACTAAACGCCCGGTCATGGGACGAAAAAGCCGCCTTCCGGGTGATCTTTTGCTTCAGAAACCGTTAAATACGGGCATTGTCCGGTCGCCAGACCTGGACGGCTTCCTTGATCGCCTTCTGCGACAGTTTTTCCCTGGTGGCGCGAAGCGCGAGCTTTGGTAGCTCCGCATCGGAGGCAAAGCGGAGCCCGATCAGCTGCTTCCGGCTAAGTTCTTGCGCTTGCAGTAGATTTTCGCGCGGCAGCAGTGTAGCGAGTCGAAGTCGCTCCTCCAATCGAATCACGCGGTCCTGGATCCGGAGCGCATAGATGCGGCTCTGCGCGTTCAGTAGAAAAAGCGCGACCGAAAGCGCGATCATCCAGGGGTACACCACGGGATTGTCGGCACGATGAAAGACCGTCAGGTAAATCGCAAGATCGTGCTGGCAAGAAAGGCCGGCATCAGGATCAAGTGGGTGATGGGGTTGTAAGCCGCGCCCTGGCGCTGCTTGGTATTAGCTGTATCTGCCACGGTTGTTTGCTCCAGAAAGTGCATTCCGCCAGCATATGATCTCGTCCCGCGTACTGTGGCAGGAATTTGCTCTTCAAGCTGAATGGCAGGGAAGCGACTCGTAATGCGCACTGAGAATCCAGCGGTTGCCTGTGAATGTCTTGGTGCCGCGGGTGTTGTTCGCCTAGTTCTTGCCCGCGACGTATACAAAACAGATCTCTAATGCAAGAGGGGTTCCGACAAAACCGTCGGAACCCCCTTTGTGATGGCTGTCGTGGACTGAATTATTTGGTTAAGGTGGTAAAGCCGTCCTTCACCTTGTTAAGCATGCCCGAGGCGGTGCCGTTGGACTGTTCTTTTTCCCCGAAGGTGTCAGGCCGGCCAAAGCCAAGATTCGGTTCCTGGCCCATGGGCCTCGCAATCTGGACATTGAACTCACCCTTACCGTCCGGAGCTTTGCCCTCGGTCCAGGGCTGACCAGCCTGATTCCCGACGCCCTCGGTTGTGGTGATAAGGAAGCTATAGTTGAAGTCCTTGTTCTCCATTGATTGCGGAAAGGAGTTCGGCACCGGTAGATGCGACGGCCCAAGCTCTTCGAGTACGGCCAACCACTGTTCCTGATGCATGGTGTCGCGCGCGATATTGAAGGCCAACATTTCTTTCATACCCGCGTCGTCGGTGGCGTGGTACAGACGGCAGGCCAGCGTACGTCCCGTGGCTTCTGCGGCCACATTGCAGTACATGTCACCGGCGATGTTGCCACTGGCGTAGATGTGGGACATGTCAAAAGGAACACCGTTCGCGTTGGCGGGGTAAGCCGAAAGGCCGGTAGACAGGATGTGACGCATATCCATACCGTTCAAAACGGAGCCTGCGATCGGGTCTTTCGAGATCTCTTCCTGCAGAGATACCGGAGCATTCTGTAGATTCATCGCGATCGCCGTGGCGAGAAACTCGATATGGGCGATCTCTTCCGTGGCGGTGTTCAGCAGCATGTCACGGTATTTGGCCGGTCCGCGCGATCCCCAGGCTTGGAAGAAGTATTGCATGCAAACGCGGATCTCACCTTCCACACCGCCGATGGCCTGCTGCAACATGCGGGCAAACAGGGGGTTGGGTTTGTCAACGCGAACGGGCCACTGAAGTTTTTTATCTGTGTAGTACATGGGAGAGGATCCTTGGACTTTTGAGGTGTGTAGCGAAATAATCCGTCAGCGCGTACACCCAACGGAAGAACTCTATTGTTGAGAGCGGCCCGCCAAAGCAGAGGTTGTCGGTTGAAGGGGAAAGTTCGAGTCGAACCGGACATCTCGCTTCATTACAATGAAAGCGTATGCAGGACATCGACAAAACAGGTGTGGCTGAGCCCGCCCGCTATCACCCCGCTGAGATTGAGTCCAAATGGCAGGCGCGCTGGGACGCGGACCCCGCACAGTACCGGGCGGAAGACCATAGGGGCGGCAAGCCCAAGTTTTATTGCCTTGAGATGCTGCCGTATCCCTCGGGCCAGTTGCACATTGGCCATGTGCGGAACTACGCCATTGGCGACGCACTGGCGCGCTACATGTGGATGCGCGGCTATAACGTGCTGCACCCGATGGGGTGGGACGCCTTTGGCCTGCCGGCTGAGAATGCAGCTCTTAAGAACAATCTGCCCCCGCGTGAATGGACGTTGAGGAATATTGAGCAGATGAAAGTGCAGATGCGCCGGCTGGGCCTGAGCTATGACTGGACCGGCACTGAGCTTGCTACCTGCAAACCGGAGTACTACCGCTGGAACCAGTGGTTCTTTTTAAAGATGTATGAGCGCGGCCTGGCGTATCGCAAGACCTCCAGGCTGAACTGGTGCCCAAAGTGCGCGACCGTGCTGGCCAATGAGCAGGTGGTCGGCGGGTGCTGCTGGCGGCATGAGGACACGCTTGTTGAACAGCGCGAGATGGTGCAGTGGTTTTTACGCATCACCGCGTATGGCGACGATTTGCTGAACGGTCTGGAACACATGCCGGGCTGGCCGGAAAAGGTGCGCACAATGCAGCGCAACTGGATCGGCCGCTCGGAAGGCACCGAGATTACGTTTGGGGTGCTGGGAAACGACATGGGGCAGATTGCGGCCGATCTGGCTGGCCGCAGTGGTCTGAGTGAACCTGAGAGTTTGGCGCACGAGAGCATTACCGTTTTTACAACCCGCGTGGATACGATTTTCGGTGCCACCAGCCTGCAACTTGCGCCCGAGCACGTGCTTGTGAAGCAGTGGGCCGCCTCTGACGCCGAGCTCGCCCACGAAGTGGAGGGCATGGTCGCCCAACAGCAGGCCACCAAGGAAAGCGGCGATCTCGGCAACATTGAAAAGCACGGTGTCTTCACCGGCCATCATGCGGTGAATCCGTTCACCGGGGAAACGTTACCGGTTTGGGTTGCCAACTATATCCTGGCCGACTATGGAACGGGCGCTATTATGAGCGTGCCCGCGCATGATGAACGCGACTTCGAGTTTGCGACCAAGTACGGCCTGCCCATCAAGCGTGTTGTGGCGCCCAATCTCGACACCGACGATCTGCCGCTGCCGTATGACGGCGAGGAAGAAGCTGTGCTCATCGATTCCGGTGAATGGACCGGCGAGAGCTGCCTGGAAGCACAGGAAAAGATGGGCCACCACGCCGAAGCGCACGGCTTCGGCAAGCGCACGACCACGTTTCGCTTGAAGGACTGGGGTGTAAGCCGGCAGCGCTACTGGGGTACGCCGATTCCGGTGGTGTACTGCCTGAGGGGGCATGGGGCGCATGCGGGGGATGGCGTGCGTGTGGAGCCTGGCGGCGTGGTTCCGTTGCCGGAGTCGGCTCTGCCCGTGCTGTTGCCGGAGAATGTGGCGATTACGCAGGAGGGCGGCTCGCCCTTGGGCAAGGTGCCGGAGTTTGTCGAAACCGAGTGTCCGGTTTGCGGCGGTCCGGCGCATCGTGAGACGGACACGATGGACACTTTTGTTGATTCGAGCTGGTACTTTTATCGCTATACCGACGCTCACAACAGCACCGCGCCTTTTGACTCGGCGAAGGCGAAGTACTGGTTTCCGATCGATCAATATATCGGCGGTGTGGAGCATGCGATTCTGCACCTGATCTATTCGCGTTTCTGGACCAAGGTGATGCGCGATATGGGTCTGATTGCGAACGACGAGCCCGCGGCGCGCCTGTTCACGCAGGGCATGGTAATCAAGGACGGCGCCAAGATGTCCAAGTCGAAGGGCAACGTGGTTTCGCCAGACGAGATGAT
>CAXTZL010000068.1:0-14468 GCA_964248555.1 uncultured Bryocella sp. | reverse complement strand
ACGTCACCAACGTCGACCGCATCGCCCGGCTGGCGGACGATCGTTCCCTCGTTCTTCTCGACGAACTCGGCTCCGCCACTGATCCCGAAGAGGGTGCGGCGCTCGCCGTCGCCGTTGCCGGTCATTTCCTCGCCGGCAACACCTGGTCCATCGTCACCACCCACCTCACCGCATTAAAGGTCTACGCCGCCAAACATGACGACGTGCTCAATGCCGCGGTCGGCTTTGATGAAGCCACGCTTTCCCCCACCTATGAACTGCGCCTGGGAGTTCCCGGTGCCTCGGCCGGCTTGAACATCGCGGCGCGCCTGGGCCTCGACCCTGCCATCGTCGCCGATGCACGCGCCCAGATGAGCTCGCAGCAGATCGATATCGGCCGCTTTCTCGACGAACTTCATGCCCAACTCACGGCTGCCTCCGCCGAGCGCTCCGAAAATGCGGAAACCGCCCGCAAACTTGAGCGCGAGCGCGAGTTTGTGCAGTCAGAAGGCCGCAAGGAGCAGCAGGCACGCACCCGCGAGCTCGAGCGCCAACTCGCCGGCCTGATCAAGGAGTTCGAGTCGCAGCTGCGCGATACCGTCAAGGCGATCGACGACAAAACCATCGCGCAAAAGATTGCCAAAGATTCCGCCCTGCGTATCGCCCGCCTCAAACGCGAGTTTTCCGAGCAATTCCAGTCGACGGTTGAGGCCCATGCCACCCCGGAACCCAGCCGCGCCAAGGGCGGCAAGGCTCACCGCGATACCGAACCCCGCCCCGGCGATCTGGTTCGGCTGAAAAGCCTGAATCGCGAGGGCCGCGTGGAGCGGGTGATCGACGCCAAGACCCTGGAAGTCAGCTTCGGCACCATGAAGACGCGCGTGCCCCGCTCCGACATCGCCGAACATACCCCGGTAAAAGAACCGACAGAAGCCAGCCTCAACCGCCGTCGTGGGGGTGTCTACGTTGAAGGAGCCGACTCGGACTTCATGAGCCCGGAGATCAACGTCATAGGACGCAACGCCGATGAGGCTGAAGCCGAAGTCGACCGCTTCGTCGAACGTGCATTCCTAGCCGGCTTGGGGCACATTCGCGTAGTGCACGGCGTCGGCATGGGTATTCTTCGCCGCACCCTGCGTGACTTCCTGCGCAAACACCCTCATGTCACCGGAGTCGAGGAACCGCCGTATAACGAGGGCGGCCAGGGCGTAACGCTGGTATCGCTTCGTCAGTAACAAGGGCCCGACATGGAGACAATTGCTCTACTCGAGTAGCAGCATCGATTCGAGTGCCTCGATTTCTGGTAGATCCTGACCGGTGATGCCATGTAGATCACCCATGATGCCGGTGGTCGATTCCAACAGGATTTCCAGCTGCTTTTCACGCTCTTTCCAGCGCAGCAGGGTGGCCCGGCGCTCGTCGTCCAGGTCTTTACGCATCTCGCGCCAGCGCTCAGAAATGGCATCGATCCGTGAGCGGAAATGTGGTCCGGTCAGGTAGCTGTACACCATTTCGCTCTTTGTCTGCTGGCCCTCACTGGCCCGCCGCTGCCCGGAAAGCTGCAACAACGAAGCGCGCAGGGCTACGGCTACCGGCACGGTGCAGGAGATCGACGACACCCATACCCCGTCTACCTCGTTGAAATGCTGCACATCCGGCGGCATCGCTTGCGAGATCAGCACCGCGAGATCGGCCTTGGCGACGCGCTGATCACCGCGCAGCTTGGGCAGCCAGCCCGGAGACCAGTTCTTCGTCCGTTTGGACTCCCAAAGAATGCGTCCGCACTCATGACCACCGTCATCGCGCACAATCTGCAGGATGTCAGCGCCCGACTCGCCCTTCTCCACAGGCTGGATCAGATCGAACGGAAACTTGCGCCGCAGCTGATCTTCCAGCAGCAGTTCCAACGTCTCCCCCTGGGACTGCTGCGAGCCCTGCTGCGCCTTGCGCTGCAGACCTTCGATTGTGTCGCGTAGATCCGTGATGGCGCGGTCTTTGTCAGCAATTTGCAGGCTCAGCCGTTCCTCAGCCTGTGAGGCCGCTTCGGCCCGGATTAAACCTAGGCGGCCACTGATCTCCTGCTCCACCTTCAGCTTCAGGGCCGCTTCGCGATCGACAAGCTCCTGCTTTTCGCGTAGGAACTGCGCCTCCGCGTGCTGCGCGGCCGTGACACGTGAGGTTAATTGCTCGATCCGTTGCTGCTGGTCGCTTTGCCGGCGGTCGCGTTCGGCGAGCTCGTCCGCCAGCCGCTCGCTCGCGCGCCGTGCTTCGATCTCGGCGATCAGCTTGCGCTCGGCGCCGAGGCGTTCCCGCAGTTGCTCCTCGGTCCTGCGCTCGGCCTTGCGCTCGATCTCGGCTTCGGCATCCGCACGTTGTGCCTGCAGTTCGGCCTGATCTCTGGCCAGACGAGCATCCTGATCCTGGATGCGCCGGACGACCTCCGCTTCACGAGCCTTCAAGCGTTCCGCATCACCCCGCAAGCGCCCTGACTGCGCGGCAAAGGAAGCCTGCTGCGCTTCGCGGTCCGCTGCCGCCTGTCGCCGCTCGGCGGCGAGCTGTTCCTCAAACTCGCGTTTTGCGGCCTGCAGCAGCGGAGCGGCCAGTGCGTCGTCGAGACGCACGCTGGTGCCGCACCTGGGACAGACAACGGAAGGCTGCGTTGTAGAGCTGGGCGTCAAGGGCATGCTCCTGAGCGCCAGTATAGGCGAAGAGGAGGTGAAAATGATGTTAGATCTTCCTCATCGAATCCTGCACCTTCAGCGATGCAGTCCCGTCGGCCGCAGACTCGCGGAGGAACTGCTGCGGGTTGCTTCGAAGTACACTCCACAGGCGCCTACCACGATGCGATGGGGACCGGCCAAAAGCACCGAATCACCCGGAACTTCGGTTGTGGCGCCGGTGATGTCCGCATCCTCATGCTGCAGATCGACCTCCATCACGGCATGCGCCCGGATTCCCAGCTGCGCAAAGCTGGCCGGGCTATCCCCGCCGTTCTCCTTCCGAAAACCATCCTCGGTCACGGTGCGCGTCGTGATGTCATCGAGCGGTACCGACCCCCCGCGCCACCGCAGCGAATCATCGCGGTAGGTCAGCGTGGACCCCAGTAGGGGCTCGGCCTGCTGCCTGCCCCAGCAGGCCGTGTTGCTGGTGGGTAAGAGCCGCGTAATCCGCCAAGTTCCTTGCAGCCGGCCCGGCAACGGTTCCGCAGAAAGTTGAGAAGTCGGGAGAACTCCAAGGGCGAATGCTGCCAGTGGCAGATGCGTTTTTAATCGTGTAGGTATCGTCATAACAGTCCTGCTCCGTCACGGAAGCCAGAGGTGTTTCCTGAAGGATGCTGCCTCACGGAATCGGTGTTGCGTTTCCGTCAAGAATTTGCCAGCGTTCCGATCCAAATTGGGAAGGCTTTCAAACCAAGCCTGAGCATTAGCCCGTAATCGGAATCGAGACCAAGCCTTTGCACTCCGGGAAATCCGTCGCGGAGAAAACGGGTAAGACGCGGAGAAACGGGCAGGAAGGGTGGCTGAATTTGCTACACCTCTGCGGCCGGAGCACAAAGCCGTGATGCCGCATCCGGAAAATATCGAATCCATGACTGCTGGCGCAAAACCCGCGCGTAACCAACAAAGCGGGGGAGGCACGCCGGACAATACGCCCAACACCCGGACGCCGAGGCAGGAGGAGGCATCGAAGGTATCGTGAGCGAATCGCAACAGACCGTCGAGGAGCAGGTCGCCGCAGGCCAGTCCAGTCCCGTGGCCGAGGAGATTGCCGCCACCGAAGTTCGGTGTGAGGATGAGGCCATTCACGTTCCCGGCGCGGTGCAGCAGCACGGCTTTCTGTTTGTGACGGATTCAGAGTTTGGGGCCGTTCTGATTGCCAGTGAAAACGCTGCGCAGTTTCTTCGCCTTCCCCTGCGACTCATTCTCGGCGCTCCGCTGGAAAGTCTTCTGGGACGTGAAATTCTCTCCGCCCTGCGCGATCTCCGCAATTCTCCGGAAGCCGAGCGCGACGGTCTTGTTACCTATCTGGGCTCCTTCCGCCTCCAGGGCGAGTACTTCAGCATCACGACGCACTGCTCGGGGGAGAACCGGGTGCTCGAGTTCGAGATGCAGGAGCAGCTGGTTGGGCCGGAGATGATGAATGCCGTCATCACGAACTTTGTGGGCACGCTCAGTCGCCTGCAGAGCGAACGCGAGTTGTGCGATGCCCTTGTGCGCCAGATTGCCGACCTCACCGGCTTTGATCGCGTTCTGCTGTACTCCTTTGACAGTGAGGGTCACGGTACGGTGCTCTCCGAGGTCAACCACGGTCGTCTGCCCACCTATCTTGGACTGCGTTTTCCCGCGTCTGACATTCCGTTGCAGGCACGTGCGCTTTATGTGTTGAATACCGTGCGCATTATCCCGGACGCTGTCTACACTCCCTCGCCGTTGAAGGGCTTGCCCGGCCAGGATGCACCCACCTTCGATCTCTCGCTCAGCCTGCTGCGCAGTGTTTCTCCCACGCACCTGGAATACATGCGCAATATGGGTACCGCGGCATCCATGTCGGTGTCCATTGTGACGGAAGGCAGGCTTTGGGGATTGGTCAGCTGCCACCACGCAGAGCCTCGCCTCGTGCCCTACCTCGTCCGCAGCGCCTGCGACATGCTCACCAAAATGGCAAGCACGCAACTTGCCAGCTTTCACACCGCCTCGCGGCTGCAGCAAATGGTGCGCTTCCACGCCGTCCAGCGCAACATCCTCACCGAGCTCGCCGCAGAACAGAATTACCTCCACGGTCTGGCCGTCCAGCTGCCGCAGGTTCTGGACATCACCAATGCCACGGGTGTCGCACTTCTGGTTGAAGACCAGATTGTCACCCACGGCGAGGTACCACCCGAATCCGCTTTGAGGCGGCTCGGGGAGTGGCTTGACGCAAAGGGTGAGATCGATGCTTGGCTTAGCTCGCACCTTTCTGTTGAGCTGCCATGGGCTGACGAGATCCGAGGTGAAGCCAGCGGTCTTCTTGCCATTCGTATCTCTGCCGTACAGAACCGTTATCTCCTCTGGTTCCGGCCGGAGGTCGTGAAGACGGTCCGTTGGGCAGGCGAGCCCGAGAAGATCCTCACCGCCAACGCGACCCTGCACCCCCGCAACTCATTTCATGAGTGGCGCGAGACCGTAAAAGGTCGCAGTGAACCCTGGACCACCGTGGAAGCGGATTCCGCGCGGGACTTCCGTTCGGCGCTCACCACCATCAGCCTTCGTCGGGCCGAGGAGGCCGTGGAATTGGGAGAAGCGCGTTTCCGGCAGCTCACCCAGGCACTCCCCGTCCGTGTATTTACAGCGGATGATGCGGGCCGCCTGACCTATACCAATGAGCGATGGAAGCATACCGGCCTCAGCGGAACGGGTCGGTGGTTTGACGAAAAGCAGCTTGCGCCCGAGGACGCCGCCCTTTGCGCTGCGCTCTGGACCGCTGCCGTGGCCGGGAATAAGGACTTTGAAGCGGAGGTGCGCCTTCGCACGCCCCGCCCCGCCTCAGATGAGAGCATTCCCGGTCAGGAGCGATGGAATTTTGTGCGTGCGGTGCCGTTTCATCGCGCCGGGGCAGCGCGCGCCGGTTGGATCGGCTGCTTAATCGACCTCACCGAAAGCAAAGAGCGGGAAACTGCCCTGCGCATGAATGAGAAGCTCGCCCTTACCGGACGCATGACAAGCGTTATCGCCCACGAAATCAACAACCCGCTCGAAGCGATCACAAACCTCATGTACCTGCTGCGTACCGAGGTGCACGATGACGGCCCCGCCACCGGCTACATTGGCATGGTGGAAAGCGAACTCGAGCGGATTTCCGGCATCACCAAGCAGACCCTGCGCTGGAACCGCGAAAGCACAGATCAGCCCGTGAACTTCCGCACTGGCGAGATGATTGACGACGTTCTGCGCCTTTTTGCGGGAAAAATTCGCAACCGCCAGATTACGGTCAAGCTGAACGGTAATCGCGAGGTGCGGATCACCGGTGTCGTCGGTCAATTGCGTCAGGTGCTCGCCAACCTTGTGTCCAACGCCATCGACGCGGCTCCGGTCGGCGGGCAAGTCACCATCAGCATTTTGGGGCCTGGACTATCCGGCACCGTCCCTGGCCCAGGCTTCGCGGTAGCGGATAACGGAAAAGGCATTCCACCCGAGATCCAAGAACGTCTTTTCGAGCCCTTCTATTCCACAAAAGGCGATCTGGGCAACGGCCTCGGTCTCTATATCTCTCGTGAAATCGTGGAAAGGCACGGAGGACACATCACCGTGGACTCAACTGTAGGCACGGGCACCACCATGCGGGTCTCGCTGCCTGCAGGCCAGGCTGCCTAGCCGGCCTCTGGCAACTGGCTAAAAAAGAGGAGAAGAGCCGAAGCCCTTCTCCTTGAGGAGACTTTTCCGGCAGCGAAGCCGATTACTCCCGGACCAGTTTCGGAGTAACACCGAAATGGGAGTTTCGGCACCCCTCCCAGCTATTCGGCGCAGAGGGAGAGGCTGCCCTGAACCGCCGGTGACAGTAGGAGATCGGCACTGCAGTTGTCAAGCGTCGTAAGGGATGGTCCGTCCGCGGTTTTCCTCTCAAGCTGGCGACTGATTGCCGAACCCGTGAGGCCAAATGATGATTTCAGGAGGACCTCCCGCCGACGCTCTCAGCGGACGCTACGCAGGAGTTCCCCGATGAAGACAGCGTGAGGTGGAAGGCGAAGTGCGCCGGAGGACTCCCCGGTAAGCGCCAGCTTGCCGTAGCTGAAGAGGGCGCGCAGGGGGCCGGGGCGTAGTCCCGTGTGGGCGAGGCTGGTATTTAGCGAGAGCACGACGGGAGTATCGCCAAGATTGGCGGCAACGACCACGACACCCCCGTTGCGTACGCCCGGCGGCGGGAGGCGGAGGAAAGCCAGGGCGTGGGCGGCGTCCGGGTGGAGCAGAATCTGCGCGCCGCTGCGAAGGGCGGGGTTGCCGTGGCGCAGGGCGAGCAGGTCGCGGTAGGCGTTCAGCACGGAGCCGTGGTCACGTTCTTCCGTGGCGACATTGACCGTTTCGCCCCCAACAGGCTCCGCCGGAAGAGTGCCGCTGGTGAAACCGGGCAGCGTGTTGGGCGGTGGAGGCGCAGGGGGCAGATTGCGATCGAGACTGACCTGCGGCCCGGAAGGAACGCCACCAGTGAGTGAACGCGGCGGGGGACGCACGAAGGGACGGTACCGTCCGAGCGGGGTAGGCTGTCCGGGAGCCGGCAGGATGGGAGCGGCGAGGCGCTCAATGGGCGCTTGCTGGATGTTGGCCGGAGTCCACTGCATCACGGGACCGTCTGGAGGCTGAGAGGCACGACCGACCGGGGCCGATGCAGAGGTTGGGGCAGTGTCCGGGGCTGGGGTGGTATCCAGGCCGATTTCGTCGCCGAAGCAGAACAGAGCGGCACCGGGTGAGGCGAGCAGGGCGGCGGCCGAGGCGATGGCGTTGGGATCGGCCGTCGCCGGGGCGGTGGCGAAGCGCAAAAGGCGCGAGGCGGCAGGGACGGCGCTGCGGGCGGCGAACTCCAGCGCGGCCCCGAGGCCCGCTGCCGTCGCGGGTCGAACCGGAAGAAGAGCGACGGCGGTGAGAACACCCAGACGACGGCCCGGAGCGGAGGAACGCGTGAGCTGGTCCGTAGACAGGAAAGAGGCCCCGGGGGAGATGGTGAGCAGAACGCGGTCGCCCGGGGTGGCACGCAGGAGGCGGGTGAGCGAGTCGAGGAGGCTGCGCCGGTTTTCCTGGACATTCTGCTGCGTTGTTGCCCGGGTTGTCGTGAGGGCGAGCTCTGGCTCCATGACTCCGGCAGCGCCGAGGCTGAGCCAGTCGTGCACGGTCTGCAGAAGAGCGCCGCGGGGCATACTGGCCGAATTCGGAGGGAGTGCGAGCAGGACGCGCAGATGGCGCGCTCCCGCGGCGCGCAGCAGATTCTCCAGAGCATCGGATTCGGGGGACGCGGTGGGGGATGCCGCTGGGGGCAGAGGTGCATCGAGGACCAGAGCATCGACGCCCAGAGCCTGCAGGTAGTCGAGGCGGAGACCGATTCCGGCGAGATTGCCCTCGCTGCTGTTGCCGGTAGCCTGAAAGCGGCGGGGGTCGATGCGGTAAAAGACTGCGCCTTGCCACCAGGGCTGCAGGGCGCCTGCCGCGGCGGCCCAGCCCGGGCGCGCGCGTGTCTGCGCCGGGGACAGGCGTAGAGGAGCACATAGAAGGATGAAGAACGCGGAAAACCAGAAAGCGCGAGAGCGCCGGTTCGGCGCGGACGCCAGGCAAGGAGGGGTGTGACGCGGCGATAGCCGGTCGCGGCGACGGCCCCACCCGAGCCAAGACTGCCGCGGTAGTACCCGGGTGCATTGCGTACCTGCGGCACCATACATCGGCCTGCTCCTCTCGGCTTGGCGCAACGGCGTGCTCCCGGCGGGAATCAAACCGTTGCAGGAAGTAGATTAGAACGATGCCGCTTTATGAGTATGAGTGCCAACAATGCCATCGCCGCACGGAAAAGATCCAGAAGTTTTCCGATCCTGAGCTGACGATTTGTCCTTTCTGTGGCGGCGCCCTGGAGCGCACGCTGACGGCGCCGGCGATCCAGTTCAAGGGTTCGGGCTGGTACAAGGACCTTTACTCCTCGGCCAAGCCGGCGCCTGCAGGGGGTGGCGACGCTGCGGCGGCGTCCGGGGGTGGAGAGGACAAGGGAGCCCCGGCGACGAAAAGTGAATCTGCGGCGCCTTCCGGGGGCAACAGTTCGGCTGCGGCACCCAGTTCAGGCGCGGCTCCGGCTTCAAGCTCGGGTTCGGGCAGTTAGCCATGCCGAGCTGCCTCCGTGGCATTTTTTTGCCCGTTTTCGCAAGGGGAAAGGATTCACCTAAGTTTGACAAGCTATCACCAGCGGGTGAGCTCCCGTTAGAATGACTGAGCTATGATGCTTCGCATGATGCTGCACCGTTCGGTACGTTCCCTTCGTCACGGCTTTGAAGACACGCTTGATTTCGCCAAGTCGGAAACCCGCCTGGTGTTGCGGAATGTCGGGCTTGTGTCGGCCAGCATTACTGCGTTGGCGATGGGCGTGGTAGTTGGCCGCGAGTTGCGGCTGCGCTATAAGTTCAAGCGTCGCACGCCCTACGAGATCTACTCGCGGGCAGGCGATTACCTGCAGGATCCAGCCCCGGAATTAGAGTTCGGGGTGGGGATTTAGACACTTTGGGTGGCGTGGTTGTCGTATGAGCCGCTTAGGCTAGTGGCCCTTTGGAGGCCGGATCCCATCCCCAAGTGTTGCCGAGTAGAGCACGGACGGGTGATTTGGTGCGCGGCAAGTGCAAGTGAGAGCTTTTGCCTGCTTTGTTTGCGGATAAAGGGTCCGCCACCGGCTCGAGTGCATCTTCCGCACGCGGCGGACATCAGTGTGGGGTACGCCTTCCCTCGCATGTTGGCTCCGCCTGCATCGAAGGTATAAGCCGATGTCTACGACTCCTGCCCCTACGCCCGTGATGCCGATTCCACCCCTGACGGTGCCGGAGCAAGCCGCGCATCTTGCCCGGACCGCCGCTTCGGAGCCTGTGGCTCGTCTGCGCGACAGTCACGGGCGCGCCATCACCGATCTGCGTCTTTCGGTCACGGATCGTTGCAACTTTCGCTGTGTTTACTGCCGAACGGGCCAGGGTGATGAGACCTTGGGGGAAATGCCGTTAGGCGAGTATGCCCATATGCTGCGGCTGTTTGTCGGCCTTGGGGTGGAAAAAGTTCGGTTCACTGGGGGTGAACCGCTGTTGCGCCGCGGGCTGATCGATTTAATTCGGGAGACTTCCGCGATGCGGTCGGCCTATTCCGAGAGCGGCAGGCTGGATCTCGCAATCACGACAAATGGACACCTGCTGGCTCCGATGGCCAAGAACTTGCGACGTGCCGGGTTAAGCCGGGTAACGGTGAGCATGGACGCCGTGAATGCTAAAAGCTTTGCGCGCATTACCAGGGTTCCGGGCAGTTTTCTTCGTGTCCGGGACGGTATTCGCGCAGCCCAGGATGCAGGTTTCGCGCCAGTAAAGGTGAATTGTGTGCTGATGCGCGGGTTCAACGATGGCGAAATTGAGGCCTTTGCAGAATTTTCTCGTTCTGAGGGCGTCATTGTGCGGTTCATTGAGTTCATGCCCCTCGGAGAGGACCGAACCTGGGCACCGGAGACGGTAGTGACTCTGGACGAAATCGTTGCGCGGCTACAGCGGGTGCGGCCGCTGGTTCCTTTGCAGGCGAATCAGCTGTCGGAGACGGCGCGACGGTTCACATTCGACGACGGTAAGGGTGAAATCGGGATTATTGCGCCGGTGTCGCATCCTTTTTGTGGGCATTGCAGTCGAATCCGGCTTACGTCGGATGGGAAAATTCGTACCTGCCTGTTTTCACAAATCGATCATGATCTGGGGGGCCGGCTGCGTCGTGGCAGTTCGGATGCGGAATTGATCGAATTCATCCGCAGGGTGATTGACCGCAAAGAGGCCCGACATCACATTGGAGAGCCTGGATTTCTGAGTCCCTCGCGAAGTATGGTTCAGATCGGCGGCTAGAAAGCTGTCCTTCGCCCTGCGTCTTTTGTGTTACTTCTCGGTATTTTGGTATTGCGAACGCAAATCGACCGGCTGGGGTGAATTATTATGGCCACAGTCAGGATTTTCCTGTCCTAACGTTGGTTGCACTGCAGTTTCTATGTTTCAACTTCAGGGGTGTGCAGAGCGCCTCCTATCGAGTGAGATCTGAAAAGAACACTCAAAGCGCCAGCGGCCGACGAATTGCGGCTCTTTCACGAGGTCGCCCAGGCCCTTACGTCCAACCTGGAATTGGATCCGCTTTTGCGGGCCATTCTGGGAAAGATGGAAGAGTACTTTGGACCGGAACGCTGGTCTCTTCTGATGGTGGACGACGAAAACCAAGAGCTTTATTACGCCCTGAACGCCGGCAACATCGTCTCTAAAGCACGGCTGCGAATGGGGGAAGGCATTGCGGGATACGTGGCCAAGACGGGCGAACCCCTGGTGATTCCCGATGTACGTTTGAACCGCGAATGGATGCGATTTTCGATCGCCCATCCGGAGCTGAACCTGCAATCGATCGCTTGTGTTCCGCTGCGCCATGGAAACCACACCTTGGGCGTGTTGCAACTGCACAATAGCAAGCTGGATCTTCTGCCGGGAAGTTCCCTGTCGTTTCTTCGGGTGCTATGCGACTATGCGGCCATTGCCCTGCAGAATGCCAGACAGGTGAAGCTGGTACATCGACTCAGCATCACGGACGACTGTACCGGGCTTTATAACTCCCGGTATCTCTACACGATGCTCGATCGTGAAATCGAAGCCGCCAAGGTGACGGGAGGCTTCCAGCCGGGCCGGCATTTCAGCCTGCTTTTCTTTGATCTGGACCGCTTCAAAGGTGTGAACGACACGCATGGTCATCTTGTCGGTTCGCGGCTTTTGGCGGAAATCGGCAATCTCGTGAAGAAGACGCTTGGACCGGAACATATGGCTTTCCGATATGGCGGCGACGAATTTGTTGCGCTGCTGCTTCATCTGGACAAGTCTGCCGCTGCGGAGATGGTGAGCTTCCTGCGCGATCGCCTGCGGAGAACGGATTTGCTGGCGGGTGAGGGTGTGAACCTCCGGGTGACCGCCAGCTTTGGACTGGCTACCTTTCCCCAGGACGGCGAGGACCTCCACGGCATTATCCGGGCAGCCGATTCCATGATGTATTGCGCAAAGGCGGAGGGTCGCGACCGAGTTGTAGTCGCCAGCAATGAACGCCCGCAGGTGATGCCGAAGCTGGGCTCGTCCCGCCATCAGTGAGGAGGGTGCTGGGGGTACTCGTTCCGATAACGAGTCAATCAAAAAGCCGGCAGGGACAAGTCCCTGCCGGCCGGTAATCATGTTGCAACGCTGACTAGTGACCTGCTTCGACAGCCGGGGTAATGATGCCGATGTTTGTCACATCTGCTGCATGCCCGAAGCCGATGACCTGAGCGACGGGACCGAAATCAAGCTTGGGATCACCTTTAACAAACATGACCTTTTCCTGCCGAATGGAGAAGATTTTCTGCAGTTCGCCGGTGATATCAGCCTTTGCGAAGACCTGATCGTTGATTTTGTAGGAGAGCTGTCCGCCGGCCGCAGGTTGCACCTGAACGACGATGGTGCGGGCGTTGGGAGTCTCCGGAGTTTTGGTTTTGGGCGGCTGAGGCACGAGTGCCTCAAGGCCCTTTGGATTATTCGGCACAATGACCATGAAGATGATCAGAAGTACCAGGAGTACGTCGATAAGCGGTGTCACGTTGATCTGGGACACTGCTCCGCCGGTTCCACCTCCACCCATTCCCATGCTGCTGCCTCTTTCTTCTTTAGGCGAAGACTCGCCTGAATGCGCGATTAGTGGTTTTCGTTGACGGAGTCCGTCAGCAGATTGAGTTGGCTTACGCCGCCGGTACGCAATGCATCGATTGCGGTCATGACATCACCATAATTTGCGCGGGTATCCGCGCGAAAGTAGACGGACTTATCGTCACCCGGGTTCGTCTTTTTGGCTTCGAGGTCGGAGACTTTCTGGCCGAGTGTTTCTTTAGTGACCTTGTCGCCTCCGACGAAGAAGTCGCCACTTCGGGTAACTGCGACATTAATCGCATCTTCCTTGTTGGCGTTGTCCATGACGGTGGCGGCCGAAACGACCGGCAGATCCACGTTCACCTTGTTGTTCAACATCGGGGTGACCACCATGAAAATGATCAGCAACACCAGCATCACGTCCACCATGGGTGTGACGTTGATGTCGGAGTTCACCTTTTTCCCCTCATCCCGCTTTGCCATTGACATTAGGTTTTTACCTCGCCGAGCTTGCGCACTCGGCTGCTCCGCACCCATGCAGTTAGAAGTCAGGGCTGGATGGCAACAGTGTGACATCCAGCCCACGAAAGGAAAGATCAGTTTAACGGTGAGCTTGCTTGATGAAGTAATCGACCAGCTCGGAGGAGCTGTTATCCATTTCTACGTCAAAGGCCTCGACCTTATTGGTGAAGTAATTGAAGAGCATGACGGCGGGGATGGCAACGAGCAGACCGAACGCGGTCGTGACGAGGGCCTCCGAGATACCACCGGCGACGGCACCGATGCCGGTTGCCTTGGAACTGGCGATGGAGCGGAAGGCGTTCAGAATGCCCATAACAGTTCCAAGCAGGCCAACGAACGGCGCGGTCGAACCGATGGTGGCGAGACCGCCGAGACCCTTCTTCAGTTTTGCGTGCACGATGGCTTCAGAGCGCTCGAGAGCGCGTTTGGAGCTTTCGACCTGCTCTTCCGTGATCGCGCCACCTGAACCGAAGGAGCGGAACTCGGTGAGACCTGCCGTGACGACCTCGGCCAGATGCGACTTCTTGCTCTTATCGGCCACCTTGATCGCTTCGTCAAGACGGCCTTCTTTCAGGGCGTTGGCGACGCGGGGAGCAAACTCACGCGACTGGCTGCGGGCAGCAGAAAAGTAGATGGCGCGGTCAATAATGACGGCCAACGACCAGATCGACATGATGAAGAGGATGATGACGATGGCCTTGGCGAACAGGCCCATGTTTCCCCAGAGATCCATCGGGCTGAAGCCAACGGTGGGGGCGGCTCCGGCAGGGGCGTCCTGCAAGAATGCAGCAAGCGGAGCGAGGGTGACGTGGGCAGACTGCATGAAATGAGCGAGAATCACGGTCTTTCTTTCCTCCTGAGACAGGGTGCGAGGGGAGTGCATTAAATTCACGCCGGGGCGCGAAGGGGAGTGCGCTTTTCCAATCACAGCCTGGATCGTGAGAGCCAGGCTCCGGCGGCGTTGATGGTTACAGCTTACGACGGTTAAAGATACAGAAAATCGCGAGAACAAGTGGGAAACAGTTCGATCTGGAGCAACGCTACCCTGCCTGGAGGCAAGATCCAATCCCACAGGCAGGGTAGTCAGATTTCAAATTAACCACCGTTGAGATTGAAATTCACCGTTACGGTCGTGTTTACCTCCGTGGCTTCACCGTTCAGCAGATAGGGCTTGTAACGCCACTGCTTGACGGCATCGATAGCAGCCCCCTGCAGCATGGCGGGGCCGGAGATCACGCTCAGATCCTGAATAGCACCCGTCTTCGAGATCTTCGCGCTAAGAACCACGGTACCGCTTAGACGTGCGGAACGAGCGATCGCGGGATACACCGGCTGTACCTTGCTGAGGATCGTGCCCGCCATGACGCCACCGGAGATGCGCACCGGGCCCTTGGGCTTGGGTGGAGGGGCTACGCTGATCGCCGGCCCATTGCCCGTACCGGAAGGACTACCGAAGAGCGAGGTCGGATTGCCACCAGCGGTGCTGCTCAGATCGGCCGACGGAGTACCGGGGGGCGGCGGTGGGCCCGTGTCCTTGATCATGTTGATCTTGGGGATTTTTGTGGGAACCGTCATATCCATCTCGGAC
>CAXTZL010000067.1:0-14484 GCA_964248555.1 uncultured Bryocella sp. | reverse complement strand
AGCGCACTAGATCGCAGATGCCCGGATCTTGGTCCGAATGACGGCCATAGGCGTTCAGCACTACCTTGAATGAACCGACCGAATCGAGCGGCGGGTTGTACCCCAAGTAGTTTCCGGCATTGTCGTTCGTAGCGCCGTCAATATTCTCGGCCACGGCGTTGATGGACACCCCATTTGCCTGCAAGTTCTGGTTCGAGTTGGAAAACTGATTGATATTCGTCGGACTATTCGCCTGGACGGCACCAGGGCTGAGCGCGAACAGAGTGAGCACGTTACGGCCGTTACTGGGCTCCTCCTCAATACGCTCGTTGTCGATGACTTCGCCGCGATCTGCCTTGGAAAGCTCAATTTGAACGGCATCGGAATCCACCGTGACCGTTTCATTCACGTCGCCGTTAGGCAGAGTGAAGTCCATCTTGGAAGTCTGGTCCACATCGAGATGGATATGAGTCTTGCTAATGACCTTGAAGCCCGTAAGACCTACGGTAATCGTGTACGTTCCAGGCTTCAGATACGGAACCGTGTAGTCTCCAGCACCGGTTGTCTTGGCCGTGATATCCACGCCCGACTCTTCGTTATGGATCGTCACCAGGGCGCCGGGGACAGCGGCACCCGATGTGTCTACAACGTGACCTTCGAATTGCTGTATTCCGCCTTGAGCCGCGGCCGACAGGCTCAGCGCGACACTGAAAACGGGGGAGAACAAGGCCGTTATAGCGAGTGTCCTCGGGAAGGACTCTCGCTGTTTTCTGGCGATCATAATGGACATTTTGCGCATTTACGGCCTCTCAAAAGTGTTGCAAGCTTCTCTTCACCGGCTGTCAATCGGCGCACTCCCGTAACAACCTTGTTCTGGACACGCCGAAATGTATGTAATCTAAATATCGATTGTCAAGTATTTTCGGAGATTACGATGGCGGCGACTGTTTTTGAACACCTTCCTTCCAGAAAATGACGAACACGTCTGTGCCTTTTCGTTCAAAATATAAACAACGCACGGCAGGCGACGTGCTGGCAGTTAAATGACCGGCAGGTACTTCTGAAGAGATCCACCACGCTCGGCGGGATCGGGACAGAAGGAGAATGCGGCTACGGTGATGAACAATGTCCGGCTTTCAGGACCGCATAAGGTTGTAGTTCAGTACAAACACGACCCGGCCAGCCTGGGGCGACACGAAGGCTTTCTGGTTATGCCGGTGGTCACAAAGTGTTAGAAGCTTCTGTGGCGAAGTGATTGCAAAAGTACGGTTGTACGTTATAAGAAGGGGTTGCATGAAATTCTTTCGTTGGCTGTTCGCAGCTTTTATTGCCTCTAATCTCGGCGCCGCTTTTGTAAGCTGCCAACAGAGGCCGCCTGCAACGCCACTGGTTACACACGATCCTTATTTCAGCATATGGTCTACAACCGACCATCTCACCGATTCTGAGACGACCCACTGGACGGGCACATCACAGCCAATTACGGGGATTGCACGGATCGATGGGAAGCCTTATCGGTTTATGGGCCGTGCGCCGGGGCGACGTCCTGATCCGATTCCGGCTATGGAGCAGACCGCGCAGTCGGTCACGCCAACACATACCAACTACACATTCAACCAAGGCGGTATCACGCTAAAGCTGGTGTTCTTTACGCCGGCGATGATGAACGATATCGATGTCCTCTCGCGGCCCGTGACGTATTTGGACTGGAGCGTGCAAGCGACGGATGGGTCATCGCACGACGTTTCGATCCTGCTTGATGTGGATCCGGTCATTGCTGTAAATGAGAGGGGCCAACAAGTTGTTCTGTCCCGCAATCAGACATCGCTGCTGAATGTGCTTTCCGCTGGATCGAGGGAGCAGGATGTCTTGAATCGCCCCGGCGACAACCTGCGGATTGATTGGGGCTATTTCCACCTGGCAGTGCCGAAGAATGAGAGTGCAACCACAGCCATAATGCCCAATGCGACGTCCGGATTCGCGGCGACGGGAAAGCTTTCGGCAGACGATACCATCGGCATGCCTCAACCGGCCGACCGGTCCAACCCACACCTTGCCGTGGTTTTCGATCTTGGACATGTCAGCACACAAGCCGTCGACCGTCATCTGTTGGTCGCGTATACCGACGGCTACGCCATTCAGTACCTCAAGCGTGATCTGCGGCCTTACTGGCAACGGAACAATATGGGGGTGGAGGAATTGCTCAATCTTTCAGAAGAGCAATATTCCGCTCTCGAAGCGCAGGGTACCGCCTTTGATAAAAATCTGACGGACGATTTGACTAAGGAGGGGGGCGATCACTATGCCGCGATCGCCGTCCTGGCTTACCGGCAGTCTCTGGCCGCAAACAAGATTGCGGCCGATCTGAACGGCGATGTCATGATGTTTCCCAAGGAAAATACGTCAAACGGCGACATTTCTACCGTGGACGTCATCTACCCTGCGGCTCCTTTGTTTCTCTTCCTGCAACCGAAACTTCTGGAAGCGCAACTACTTCCTGTGCTTGAATACTCCGCCTTAAAACGCTGGCACTTCCCTTTCTCGCCGCATGATTTAGGGCAATATCCGCTGGCAAACGGGCAGGTGTATGGTGGCGGCGAAAAGACGGAAGAGGATCAAATGCCGGTTGAAGAAAGCGGCAACATGTTGATTCTCATCGATGCGTTGGCGAAGGCTGAGGGAAACTCCCAGCTTGCGGAGCGATTCTGGCCGCAGCTTACAAGCTGGGCACAATATCTAAAGGAGAAAGGGCTCGATCCCGAGAATCAGCTCAGCACGGACGATTTCGCGGGACACCTTGCACACAACACCAACCTGTCTATTAAAGCCATTGAAGGCATTGCCGCGTATGCAAACCTGGCGCATTTGCTAAAGCATCAGGATGTCGCGACTGAATACAGCTCTGTTGCGAAATCCATGGCGGAGAGGTGGGTCTCGATGGCGGCCGAGGGAGATCACTACAAACTTGCGTTCAACAGCCCCGATACCTGGAGCCAAAAATATAACCTCGTGTGGGATCAAATCCTTGATTTCAACCTGTTTCCAAAAAGGGTTCGTGAGACCGAGCTGGCCTACTATATGACTAAGATAAACAAGTACGGGCTGCCGCTTGACGTTCGCGCTGACTACACCAAGCTCGATTGGTCGGTGTGGACTGCCACGCTTGCCTCCGATCCCAAACAGTTCAATGCACTCATCGATCCCATTTACTTATGGACCAACGAGACGCCGACCAGGGTACCGCTTTCTGACTGGTATGACACCAAAACGGGAGTCGCCATGCATTTTCATGCGCGTTCCGTTGTTGGCGGTGTATATATCAAAGCTTTGTCGAATCCGGAGCTCACGCGCAAGTGGAATAAGTGGAGCAGTTCGCCGGAACAAGCCCCAAATGTGATGTCCAGAAATAATTAGGTTGTTTGTTCCGGTAATTGGTGATTGGTTTGAAGTTTATGTCTGGAGTTTGAGTCCCGTGCTTGCATCCACGCTCCCCGCGTGGGGAGCGACGGCAAGTAGGGTAGCCGCTGTTTAGCGGCCGGTCATCTTGAGAGCTGCTTCGGGCAAGCGCTCACCCCGCAGCGCCAGCTTGGAAACGGCAGCGTCGATTTCCTCCAAGTCGTCCGGAGAGAGCTCCACATCGGCGCCGCCGATGTTCTCTTCCATGCGGTTGATTTTGGTTGTTCCCGGGATCGGCACGATCCACGGCTTCTGTGCCAGCAACCACGCCAGTGCAAACTGCGCGGAGGTCACCTTCTTTCGCTTGGCTGCAGCTTCCACCGCGTGGACGAGAACCATGTTCGTCTTGCGGGCTTCGGGAGAAAACCGGGGGACTTGGTTGCGGAAGTCGCTCGGGTCGAACCTGGTATTCTCGTCGATCTGGCCGGTAAGAAAGCCCGCCCCCAAAGGGCTAAACGGAACGAAGCCGATCCCCAGCACTTCCAGGGCAGGCAGCAGCTCCTCTTCCGGCTGGCGCCAGAACAGGGAATACTCGCTCTGCACGGCGGTCAACGTTTGCACAGCGTGGGCCTTACGAATGGTGGTCACACCGGCTTCAGACAGTCCGAAATGCTTCACCTTGCCTGCGGCAATCAGCTCTTTGATTGCACCCGCCACATCCTCGATAGGCGTGTTCTCGTCCACGCGGTGTTGATAAAGCAAGTCGATATGGTCTGTTCGCAATCTCTTGAGCATGCCTTCTACAGCGGCGCGGATGTGCTCCGGCTTGCTGTTGGTTCCCGCACCGCGCTTGCCGGTATTGGGGTCGATGTCGAAGCCGAACTTGGTGGCGATGATGACCTGATCGCGAATCGGCTTCAGCGCCTCACCCAGCAGCTCCTCATTGGTGAGCGGGCCGTACGCCTCAGCTGTGTCGAACAGCGTGACGCCCTCGTCATGAGCAGTCCGTATGAGCTGGATCATCTCGTTCTTGTCCGCAGCGGGGCCGTAGGCCGAAGTCATGCTCATGCAGCCGAGCCCAATCGCTGCTACCCTCAGATCTTTTCCAAGTGTGCGCGTATGCATCGTCTCCTCTGGGTAAAGTTGTTCTTCGATGGATAGCCAAAGCCGTGGCTGGTGGCTATCTTATGATCGTATTGTTGGATTGCAACCAGGCGGTCACGCGATTCAAGGTGTCTCGCTTGCTGGAGTTTCGGCGTATTTTGCAGGGCACTCTTCGCGAAGTCTACTACTCTACTCTCTACTCGTAGAGGAGGCCAGGTGCTCAAGAGCTTCCGCATACCTGGCCGTCTAGCTATCGGGCTCACCGAGCTCAACGTGCCCCTGGCAACGGTGCTTCGCAGGGCTGGTCTGCCTCGGGACCTCTTCGATCAAGAGCGGGTTCTTGTCTCCACCGGCAACTCCGCTTTGGAACTGAATGAAGCGGCGTACCTGCTGGGCTTTGAAAATTCCAACTCCTTCGGGCGGGCGTTCCACGTGTGGGAGGGAATGCCCCCAGCGACTGGCGCGCAGCCCATCGTGGAAGAGCTACGGACTGACGAACTAAACAGTTGGTTCAGGAGAGACGCATGAAATTTGCAGTTGCGGCGCCAGTGACGTGTTCTGCTCGGCGTTCACCGTGCCCTGCTGCGAAAGATCGCCCACCGAATCTTGAGGATGTCGCGATGCCGTCTTACGCGTCCAGCAGTTTGTTCCGACCACCCATCCGGCCCGCGTCTTTAAGCCGTGAGATTTGATTGCGTACGCTCTTGGATCAAGCTCACGCTCGATTTTATGGCGTGGGTCGACTCGGCTGAGCACAGTATTTTCTCTGGAAAAACCAAGGTGACGGTAGTTCCCAAACCAAGTTGGCTTTCAACCCGGATATCTCCGCCATAAAGTTCCATCAACCACTTTGCGATAGGCAGGCCAAGTCCGACTCCGTCACTCATGTCGGAGCGGGCTAGGTCAACTCGAAAGAAACGATCAAAGATCCGGTTGAGGTTTTCCTTTGCAATTCCTAAACCATTGTCGGTGATCTGAACCAAAAATTGATCCGTGCAATCGTATCGAATGCAAATACAGCCCTCCGTCGCCGTGTACTTGATTGAATTGTCCACAATGGCCGTAAGTACCCGGCGCAGGTGGAGAGTGTTGATGAGAACAAGGGGCAATGCTGCCTGAGGAGAGATGATTTTGATACTCTGCTTCTTTCTTTGCAGTTCAGGCGCGACCGACCTGCATACTTCCTGTGCTATCGCCACTATGCTTACCGCGTGAAGTTCCGCAGGTGGATAGCTTGCATCGGCCTGTGCCAAAGTAAGTAAGTTCTCAAGTAGATCGCCTGTTAAACCCGTCTCTTCCACTATTGCGCGAAACGACTCGCGTGAATCTTCGTCAATGTGTGGATTGTTCAGGCTGTATTCAGCCGTCGCACGGATATAGGCTATGGGACTGCGGAGTTCGTGCGAAGCATCTGCCGTGAACTGCGTGACCCGAACAACTGCCGCTTCAATGCGTGCCAGTAAATCGTTCCAAGCCATCGCAAGGCGCCGCAACTGGTCATCCGCAACGGGAACGGTAAGCCTCCGGCTGAGGTCGCGAACCGTCACACTGCGGGCTTCCGCAATCAGGAGATCTACCGGCCGTAGCGCCCGCCGACTAAGCCAGTAGCCGCCCAGGCTCGACACAAGCAGGATCAGCGGGATCGTTCGATAAAGACCCACCGTGAAGTTGCGCAGCAGGATGTGATCTTCCGCCAAGGGGCTCGGCACCAACAGAAAGGCCGGTTGATCCGCGTACAGGATGGGATGACACAAGAGGCGAAAGTGTTCCCTGTCTACGGTGAGGTCGCGAATCGAGCGGAACTCACATGGATGGGTCAAGTCGGTCGCCAGAGGCACGTTGTGGCTTAGCGGGAATATGCGTTGGTGATCCTGGCCGACAATCTGTATCCACTCGCCCTCCGGAAGCAGCCCGGTAAGCTCTTCCAGGCGAGCATAAAGGGACTTCTGATCGCTCTTGCTTCTCGGAGACAACACAGCTTCCACACGCGCAGCCCGCATTCCGAGCGTTCTGTCTTTCCAGGAAAGCATTGACTCTGCAAGTACGATCCGCATCACCGAACCGAACACCCCCAGGCCCACAAGCAGAATGCAGGCATACCATGCAGCCAGTCTCAGACTGATGGAAAGACGTTGTCTCATGCGGCAGCTGATTTCAACATGTACCCAACTCCCCGAATCGTATGCAGCAGGTCGGGTCGATCCGGCGCGTGAAGCTTGGCACGAAGCGAGCCCATGAAAACATACAGCGTTCCCTCATTGAAGTGGTTGTCGCCACCCCAACCGATCTGTGCCAGGTTCTCTTTGCGCACGACCTGTCCTTCGCGCTGCATCAGAGCCTCAAGCAGGGCAAACTCGATGGGTGTCAGGCTGATGGATTCGCCAGCCAACTCAGCCTCATGCGTCGCGGCGTGCAAGACAAGATCCCCGGCGCGGAGCGGCCGCGACACCAACGCTGCCGGACGGCGTATCAGCGCCCGCAGCCTGGCCAGCAACACGGCCAGATCGAAAGGCTTGGTGAGGTAGTCGTCCGCACCAAGGTCCAACCCACGGACCACATCGCTATTCGTATCGCGAGCCGTAAGCAGGATGGTTGGGACGTTGATCGCACCTTTGCGCATGCGCTCCAAAACCTGGAAGCCATCCAGCCTGGGCATCATGACGTCCATCACCACAGCATCCAGTTGAACACGCTCCACCATGTCCAGAGCGGACTCGCCATCATGGGCTACAAGCGTCAGGTACCCTTCGCGCTGCATGGCCCGCTGCAGCAGCGAGGCCATACGGACCTTGTCCTCCGCGATCAGGATGCGCATGCGCTCCAGTATCGAGGAGGCAGATGAATATTCTGTGACGCCGCCCAATCTTTAGATTGTGTTTAGACAACTCTCCTACGATGGCTCCATCGCACCCACGCTCACGCACTCCGGTTCACAGGCGCTACCGGCGCCGCCCGCCACGGAACGGAGGTCGCGAATCACGAGAACGCGAGGAGAGCACGTCCATGATGCATTTGAAGCGAGTCGGTTCCTTGCTCTTCTTTCCCCTTCTGCTTGCCGCTCCCTGCTCCGCCCAGATCGATCGCTCTGATCTCAAAGGCACCTTGACGGATCCTTCCGGAGCGCTTATCGCCGGGGCTACAGTGGAGATCCTTTATCCACAAACGGGATTTCATCGGTCTGTTATCTCAACAAAAGCCGGTGAGTACAACTTCACTGGCTTGCCGCTGGGTACCTGCAATCTCACAGCATCCAGCCCTGGCTTCGCGACCAGGCAGTTGACCGGCGTCGTGCTGGAGGTCGGGGAGGTGCGAACGACCGATATGCAACTCACGCTGGAAGCCTCCACGCAGAATGTTGTGGTGAGCGCTTCGACAGCAACCCTGGACAAGGACGATGCCGCGATAGGCGGCGTAATCTCCCCGCAGCAGGTGCAGAATCTTCCTATCAATGGCCGCAACTGGGCGGCGCTTGAGCTGCTTGTACCCGGCGCTGTCAACACCGGCAGCGGCAATCAACTCACCATCCGCTTTGCCGGCCGCGGTATTGACGATAACAAGGTGACCTTCGATGGCGTGGACGCCACCGGAATCTTACGCCAGTCTGAAAAACTCGATCTGCGCGTGCAGTTCTCCTCGGAATCCATTGCGGAGTTTCGTGCGCTCTCCACCGTTTATCCGGCACAGTACGGCGGCACGACGGGTGGGCAGGTGGATGTCGTCTCCCGGACCGGCACCAATCAGCTGCATGGCAGCGTATACGAATTTTTTCGTAACGATGTGCTGAACGCCCGCGCGCTGTTCTCCTCAAGCCAGCTGCCGCTCCGCCTCAATCAGTTCGGCGCCAGCCTGGGTGGCCCCGTGCTGAAAAACCGCACCTTTGCTTTCCTCAACTATGAAGGCTTGCGGCAGGTCATCGCTCAGCCGCTTGTCGGCTTCGTTCCAAGCCCTGCCTACCTTGCAGTCACGCGCGCAAAAACACCGGCCATCACGCCTTTGCTGGCCTTTTATCCCACCGGCCAGACTCCGACCGCCAACACCAATGTCTATCAGTTCAACAGCTCGGGCCGCAACATTCAGAACGAAGACTTTGGCCTGGTTCGCATTGATCAGACGGTCAGTTCCAGGACGTCAGCCTACTTCCGTTACACCCTCGACCAGGCAAGGCTGGTGGTTCCAAACGGAGACAGCACGGGCTTCCTCGGGGACACCATCAGCTCGCAACAGGACCCGAAGAATGCCGTGTTGTCCGTGCTTCATTCCTTCCGGCTTAATCTGCTGAACGATGCCGAGGTCAGTGTTAATCGCACGCCCTTCTACGCGCAAAACAACAGTCTCGCTCCCTTTCAGCTCGTCGTCGCGGGCCTGTCGACGCTTCATGACACCTTGCAACAGGTGCAGGGCTCCACGGCGTATTCCGTCGTCGACACGACCAATCTCACCTTCGGCAAACATGCCATCACCGCGGGCGGAGGGGCACGGCGCGTGCAGTTGAACCTGCTGAGCACGCAGGAAACGCAGTACGCGGCCACCAATCAAACGACTCTCCAGAACAACAGCCTGAGCGGAGCCACGCTTCTTGCACGCACGCCCTTTGAGGACGCCCGCAAAACCGAGTACGACCTTTTCTTTCAGGATCAGTACAAGTTCACGCGCGATCTTCTTTTCAGCCTCGGTCTTCGTTATGACTCTTTCGGCGCCTTTTCCGGTGTAAATGGGCACGATCTGCCGTTTGATCCGCACAGCTGTCCCCTCGGCTACTGCCAGGCGGGCATCTCGTTCTATACCCCCGACCACGGCGACGTTCAGCCGCGCATCGCTTTAACGTGGGCGCCCGCGGCCTTTCATGATCAAACGGTTTTCCGCCTGGGGTACGGTCTCTACTCCGGCGAATCCCAACTCGGCGATCTTATCGCTCCTCTCAGCAACCTCGGCCAAAGGCTTTCCTTCACCGCCGCGCAGCTTGGAACACCCAGCTATCCACTCCCTCCAAAGCTCACTTCGGCAACCCTCGCCTCCAACGCTCCTCGTGGTCTGGATCGGCATCGGGTCAGTGAGCAGGTCAGCCAATGGGATCTCTCCGTCGAACAGAAGATCCCTTTTGGCATCATCAGCAGCTTGGGCTACCTCGGCAGTCATGGAGCTCATCTTCCGGATCACACGGTCGTCAACGTCCTGAATTACGCGACCCGCATCGCTCCTTTGCCGCAGTTCGGCCTGGTGGATTATAAGACCTCCGATGACAACAGCAACTTCAATGGTCTGGTCGCCTCACTCACTCGCCCGTACGCTCGCGGCCTGGTTTTCGGTGCCACGTATCTTTGGTCCCACTCCACCGACGATGGAGCGAACGTCGGCAACAACGCCGGCGGTGAGACCGATTTCCCGCAGAACGTGGCCTGCCGCATTTGCGAGCGCGCAAACAGTGACCAGGACATCCGCCACTCGTTCACCGCAAACGTTGTGTACGACCTGCCTTTCGGGCACGGACGCACGTATGTCAATCATGGCTTCGTCGGTCATGCGCTTGGAAACTTTCAGTTCAGCAGCCTTGCCGTCGCCAGAACCGGACTGCCTGTCAACGTGACCGTCTCGCGGACCGCCGCCAGCCTGCCGGATGGCGATACCACCGCGCCGCAGCGGCCAAATCTCGTCCCGGGCGTCTCTCTCATTCCGGCAAACGGGCGCACGCCGCAGCACTACATCAACGCAGCGGCGTTTGTGATCCCGGCGAACGGGACCTTCGGCAACGCTCCCCGCAATCTGCTGCGCGCTCCCGGAACCTGGCAGGCAGATATCGCGCTGCAAAAGGGTCTTTTCACTTCGGATCACTTCGGTCTCAACTTCCGTGCAGATGTCTTCAACCGGGCGCAGTACGGAAGTCCGGCAGCTGTCTTGAACACCGCCAGCTTCGGACAAATCACCTCGCAGATCAACGCCGGCGCAACCGGTACGGCGACGCAGCGAGTGAGCCAGTTCAGCTTGCGCGCCAACTTTTAGTGCTGAACCACAAAGTCCTTCTAAGCCCAACTTGCAGGAGAACTCCATGTCTTTGCTCGATCGTCGCTCTTTTCTCCAACTTGCTTCCGCCTCTGCCCTCGCTGCGAGCCTCCCTCTGCGTGCCCAGGCAACCCGCATCCTGCTGCCCGTGAATGTCTGCGGCAGCTTCGGATACATCGACGTATCAGGAGTTCTTGCCGTTCCGGCACGCTACGATGCAGCTCTGCCCTTCGCCTCGGATTGGGCCGCAGTACGGCGGGAGGGGCGTTGGGGGTACATCGACCGTAGCGGGCAGGAAACCATCGCACCGCAGTACGATGAAGCCCGTAACTTCCGTTATAACTGCAGTCCTGTTCGTGTCGGAACCGAATGGCACTTCATTCGTCCCGATGGAAGCCAGGCCTTTCCCCAGCGCTTCGAGCTGACGCGGAGCTTCCAGGATGGCCGCGCCCGCGTGCGGGTGAATGGCAAATGGGGCTTCATTAATCCCGACGGCAAGCTCGCTATCCAACCCATCTACGACACCGTCCATGGCTACAGTGACGAGATCGCTCCCGTTCAACTCAACGGCAAATGGGGTTTCATCGACAAAGCCGGCGATACGATTCTTCCTTTTCGGTACGACACCGTTACAAGCTTCAACGCCGGAGTCTGCGCCGTCCTGATGGAAAGCAAATGGGGTTTCATTCACCGCGACGGCTCGGTCGCACTCCCTCCCCTTTGGGAAAAGACGGGAGAATTTAGCGAGGGCCTGTGTCCGGTGAAGAAAGATGGCAAATGGGGGTTAATGGATCTCAGCGGCAAGGTCGTCCTTTCACCACGGTATGACGAGATGGACTCCTTCGACGCGGGGCACATCCTGGTCACGAAAAACAAACAGCTGGGATACCTGAACCATGCCTTTCAGCCGATCTGGAAGGAAGATCTCAACTGTCCCGCGGGCACGAAGTACAACATGTACAAGGCGCCGGCCTAGGGCGGTCTTCGGCTATGTTCTTCAGTGGCTACCTGCACGCTGTAGAGTTAAAGGGTAAGGTTGCCCTGCAGAAACAACCATGTGAGCTCATGGAGGTCGTAGGCGATTCTGGAAACGCGGGCAAGGATGCTGGGGGGAAATGGCCAAGCAGCGATCTACTTACCATCACGGCGATTTGCGCGAAGCCCTCATCGAAGCTGCGGATGAGATCATCGCGCAGGAAGGGATCGAAGTGTTTTCGTTGCGCACGGCTGCGCAGCGAGCCGGGGTCTCCCCAGCCGCTCCCGCACATCACTTCGTCAATGCAAAGGGGCTGCTGACCGAGGTTGCAATCCTGGCTTACAGAAGAGCGGACCAGTAAATTGACAGCGCCGGGCACTCGGAAGATGTTGTGGCCGATGTACGAGTCGTCAGCCTTGCTTTCCTCCACTTCGCACTTCAACATCCCGGTCACTTTCGACTCATGTTCCGGAACGATTTAGTGGATCGCAGTGATCCCCGTTTGGCCGCAGTCAGCAAGACACCCGGTATGCGGCTTGGACGAGCCGTTCTCGCGTATCATGGAAGGCACTATATAGACCCCGACAGCTTCGATGACGCTGCGGACATGCTGTGCGGCTTGGCCACTCTGCATGGACTTGCGAGCCTGGTGCTGGAAGAGAAAGCTGCTCACTTCTTCCAGGGCGCAAATGCTCAGAACTTCGTGGGGGAGTACCTGCCGAGGGTGATTGAACGTCTGTACCCCAGGTTGCCACACCGATGATCTCAAGCCCATTTAGTCGCGGTGCACGAGGCTGAACTGCGGGCCGTGGAAGACGGAATGGCCGGGCATGAAGGCACTCCATGCCGATACACAGGGCGGCTGTCGGTCGATGGCGACATCTACACACCCGCAGGCGCGACAAGAAGTTTTTGCAAAAGCAAGGCTGATACCGGAGCACGGAGTTCCTCTGGTTTCTCTACATCTGCAAGGCACACTTACTCCCCGAGCAAGTGCAGAACCAGGCTCCGCCGGTGAGGGCGGGCCCGGTGCTCGAACAGGTAGATACCCTGCCAGGTTCCGAGCGCTAAGTTACCGTTCAGAATCGGTATGGATAGCTGCACCTGCGTCAAGGCTGTCTTCAGGTGAGCCGGCATGTCGTCGGGTCCTTCCGAATCGTGTTCGTAGGCACCCTGCTCTGGCGCAATGCGGTCGAAGAAGGTTTTGAGGTCAATCCGAACGGTGGGGTCGGCGTTCTCCTGGATAAGAAGTGACGCCGAGGTGTGCCGGCAGAAAATCGTCAGAAGGCCGGTCTGCATGGCCTGTTGCCGGACCCATCCGCTGATGGCCGGTGTGCACTCGTAAAGGCCCTGGCCCCGCGTCGCGACTTCAAAGCTATGTGTTGATTGCTCCACTTCTTCCTCCACGTCCTTACCAGATGGTAACGGACAGGTACGCTTCAGAAGTCTGCACTTGCGTCACGGTTGCGGGCTCCGCACTGGCGGTGACACACCATCGTTCGGCTACCAAAATTGCATTCCGGGGACTCGTCGTGCCGCTCACCGCGCGCCCAGCATGTTTGGCCGTACCTTTCCAGGACACGTCGACGCTGCAGGCAAAATGGAACTGCTCTAACGTCGTGGCCGGGGCGCTGGTGATTATGGGACGTCTGAGTTTCTTCACGCACATCGACGTACTGCTCTGTGCAGGGCCGTTTTGGCGAAGGTAGTCCAGAGATCCTTGACGGAACAACATGCGCCATGGGAACGAATTCTCTCCTTCTAACGACGAGCGGAAGAAAACATTTTCAGGTTGAAGGTACAGCGCACAGGCCCTACCTCATGCAAGCGGAAGCAGAGGAAGGCATCGTGACATGTAAGTTCACTCCACCTCAAACAGCAACATGATTCCAGCCCAGAAAAGTAGCGGCCCCATTCCTCAGGCCGCCTGGACAAAATCTGGAACGCGCTAGTAGATCAGTTTCAGCGCAAACTGCACCACGCGTGGCGTAAATGTGCTGGAGATGAGGCCGCCGCCCGTGGGGCTCAGGCCCTGCGTTCCGGTGGGGCTGCTGGGCAGATACAGGTTGGTGTGATTCAGGATGTTGTACAGCTCAGAGCGGAACTCAACTTTGAGACTCTCGATGGGAGTGGAAAAGCGCTTGTTGACATCGAGATCCAGCTGATTAAGTTCCGGTGTGCGACCTGGGTTGCGGCCCAGATTGCCGAACGGCTCCTGCAGAACGCCGGCGGCATTGTTGATCGAGGGGAACTGCAGTGCCTTGTAGTTGATGTATTGGATGTAGCCGGTGTTGGCCACGGGCACGCTGCGGCCCTGTGTTAACGGCACACCTGCCACGCGGTTGGGGCGGTACAGGTTGACGCCGCGGTAGCTGGCCGTGATTTGCGTGGAGGCCAGCTGCGTGGAGGTAGGCGTATAGGTAAGGTTGAACGGTGTACCGGCCTGTGCGTTGTTGATCGCGCTGATCTGCCATCCACCTGCAACGGCGTCCACAACTGGATTGACGTTGTGGCCGAAGCGCCGGCCGCGGCCATAGGGCAGATCGTAGACGAGGCTGGTGACGTTCGCCACGGGCAGGTTGTAATCCGACTGCGCGTACTCAGCGCGAAGATTGGTAGCATCCTGCGGGGAAGGCGTGTTGCCCTCGAGCGAAGAGCTGGCGTTGTCGAGTGAATGCTCCCACGTAAAGCTGTTCAAGAGGGTGAGCCCACCCGCCATGCGCTGCTCGTACCGCACCTGCAGCGAATTGTAGTTGGAGTATGCCTCGTCAAGCGCCTCGGTGATATCCGAAGGCCAATTGCCGAACGGCCGTGAGTAGGCACCCGTTGCGGAAATGTTGCGCTGGTTGCCGTTCAGGAATTGCAGCAGCTTCAGGCCATGGTTGCCGACATACGCCACATCCAGAAGGCTGTTTTTGAAGAGCTGCTTCTGCACGGCGAGGTAGTAGTTTTCCACGTAGCTGTCGCGATTGTGGCGCGGCGACCACGTGACGTTATCCGTGGCGTAATTGAAGCTGGTAGCCAGCCCGGCC
>CAXTZL010000066.1:0-14556 GCA_964248555.1 uncultured Bryocella sp. | reverse complement strand
TGCTGGCGGACTACCTGGACCTGGTGGCGGCGGTGGAGGACACGAGTCGGCACCTCGGACTCCCGATCTGGGTGGAGGGGTATCCGCCGAACTTCGATCCACGTCTGCGGACGTTCGGGCTGACGCCGGATCCGGGGGTGCTGGAGGTGAACCTGCCGCCGACGAGTGCGTGGGACGACCTGGAGCAGTTGAACCGGGTACTGGCGGAGGAGGCACACCGGGTGCGACTGATCGAGGGCAAGTTCGGGTATGAGGGCAATCACCTGGCGACGGGAGGCGGGAGCCACATCGTGCTGGGCGGGCCGACGGTGGAGGACAGTCCCCTTTTGCGACGGCCTGACCTATTACGGAGCATGTTGACGTTCTGGCAGCACCATCCGTCGCTGTCATACCTCTTTGCGGGGATGTATGTGGGGCCGACGAGCCAATATCCTCGCATCGACGAGGCGCGGACGGATGCGCTGTACGAGACGGAGTTGAGCTTCAGCCACATGCCAAAGGAGGGTTGTGAGCCTTCTACGCTGGATGGCTTGTTTCGGAATTTGCTGGTGGATGTGACGGGCAATACGCACCGGGCGGAGTTCTGCATCGACAAGATGTATCCGCCGGAGGGAACGGGGCTACGGGCAGGGCTGCTGGAGCTGCGGGCGTTTGAGATGGCGCCGCACTACCGCATGGGGTTGCTGCAGATGTTGCTGGTGCGGGCGCTGGTGTGCGGGTTCTGGAAAGAGCCGCTTACGGGCGGCTTACTTCGCTGGGGTGCGGCGCTGCATGACCGGTTTATGCTGCCGTACTTCGTGGAGCAGGACTTCCGGGAGGTGCTGCGATTTTTGCGCGAGGCGGGTTTCGGGTTTGAGGACAGCTGGTTCCAGCCGCATGCGGCGTTTCGGTTTCCGGTGATTGGGACGATGCGGGCTGAAGGTGTCAGCGTGGAACTGCGGCAGGCGCTGGAGCCCTGGAATGTGCTGGCGGAGGAGACGACGGCGAGCGGAACGGGACGCAGTGTGGATTCTTCGCTGGAGCGGATCCAGGTGAAGGTGGAGGGGCTGGCGGTGGACGGACGGTACGTTCTGACGTGCAATGAGCGGCGGGTGCCGCTGACGGGGACGGGTGTGCCGGGCGAGGCCGTGGCTGGAATCCGGTATCGTGCGCGGCGGCTGAACGCGACGCTGCACCCGACGATTCCGGTGCATTTTCCGCTGCGTTTTGAGCTGATCGACACGTGGAAGCAGCGGAGAGTGGGCGCGTGCACGTATGTCGCGGGTAAACCGGACGGCAGCCCGTATGACAGCCGGCCGGCGGATGCGGAGGAGGCGCGCCGCCGCAGGGCGGAGCGATTTGAGGTGCTGGCGGGCGGCGACGAGGCGGTGGCGGTGCCAATGGCGGAGGTGAATTCCGCATATCCGCTGACGCTGGATCTGCGCTGGCCGGCGCCCTCAGGCTCTGAGGCCCGAAAGGCGAACTTGACGTCGTGATCACCGGAGATTTGTACCAGTCGCCGCTGCTGTATGGGGCAACGTATGAGGAGTCGTCGCCGGACGGGGTGAGGCCGCGGGCGCACTGGGCGCGGCTGCTGGACGGCCTGCGCGCGCTGGGGCCGGAGGAGATCGAAGGGCGCTGGGAGCGGGCCGAACGGCGGATTCGCGACAACGGCATTACCTATAACGTGTATGGCGACCCGCTGGGAGTGAACCGGCCGTGGAAGATCGACATCGTTCCCCTGCTGATCGCGGCGGAGGAGTGGCGGGTAATCGAAGCGGGGGTGAAGCAGCGGGCGCAGCTGCTGAACCGCCTGCTGGAGGATCTGTACGGCCCGCAACGGCTGTTGAAGGAGGGCTGGTTCCCTGCTTCGTTGCTGTATGCGAATCCGGCGTTTTTGCGCCCGCTGGCGGGGGTGCCGGTGCCGGCGCACAGCTACCTGCACATGCTGGCGGTGGACCTGGCGCGCTCGCCGGATGGGCGGTGGTGGGTGCTGGCGGACCGGACGCAGGCGCCTTCGGGGTCGGGCTATGCGCTGGAGAACCGGTCGATTGTGAGCGACGTGCTGCCGGAGCTGTATCGCGAGTCGAACGTGCTGCGGCTGGCGCCTTTCTTCAAGGCGCAGCGGGAGACGCTGATCGGGCTGGCGGGGTGCGCGAACCCACGCGTGGTGCTGCTGACGCCGGGGCCGCTGAATGAGACGTATTTTGAGCACAGCTACTTGGCGAAGTACCTGGATTTCACGTTGGTAGAGGGCGCGGACCTGACGGTGCGGGACCGTGGCGTTTACCTGAAGACCGTCGGCGGGCTCGAGAAGGTGGATGTCATTCTGCGGCGCGTGGATGACAACTTTTGCGACCCGCTGGAGCTGCGGAGCGATTCGCTGCTGGGTGTTTCGGGTCTGGTGGATGCCGTGGTCGCGGGAAATGTGGTGGTGGCCAATGCGCTGGGCAGCGGGTTGATTGAGTCGGCGGCGATCATGCCGTTTCTTCCGGGGCTGGCCAAGCACTTGCTGGGCGAAGAGCTGAAGCTGCCCTCCGTGGCGACCTGGTGGTGCGGGCAGCAGCGAGCGCTGGACTGGGTAGTACATCACCTGGACACCGTGGTGGTGAAGCCGGCGTTTCCGGCGCTGGGGCGCGAACCGGTGTTCGGTTCGGAGCTGCCGGCTGCGGAGCGTGAGGCGTTTTTGACGCGTTTGCGGGCGCGACCTCATGAGTACGTGGCGCAGGAGCAGGTGGCGCTTTCGACGGCGCCGGTGTGGGAGGGTGGCTTAACTTCCCGCAGCGTGGTGTTACGGACCTATGTGCTCAATACGGGGCAGGGCTGGATGGCTATCCCCGGCGGGCTGGTGCGGGTGGCCGAGGCGCACGGCGCGGCGAATGGATCGGTGGTGTCCATGCAGCGCGGTGGCCATAGCAAGGACGCCTGGGTGGTGAGCGAGGGGCCGGTGGACCCCTTCAGCATGCTGCGCGCGCCGGATGAGCCGGTAAAGCTGCGCCGGGTGTCCACGGTGGTGCCGAGCCGGGTGGCGGATAACACGTTCTGGCTAGGGCGCTATGTGGAGCGGGCGGAGAACACGGCGCGGATTGTGCGGTCGATGGTGCCGCGGGTGCGGCGGGCGGAGGAGGCGGAGTTGGGTAGCCTGCTGCGGCTGCACAGCTGCCTGGGGTCGCGCAACAGCAAGCTGCCGAAGCGTAAGCGGCCGACGTTTGCGCTGCTGGAAAAGGAGATGATGTCCGTGCTGCGGGACCCGAAGCGCTGGGACAGCCTGCCGGCAACGCTTCGAGAGGTTGCGCGCACCGGAGGCAATGTGCGGGAGCGGCTTTCGGCGGACATGACCCTGCTGATCCAGCAGTTGCGGGACTCGATGCAGATCGGACCGAAGGCGAAGCTCGAGGATGTGTCCGCGATGCTGACGGGTGGGCTGGAGCTGTTGTCCACCTTCAGCGGCATGGAGCGGGAGAACATTATTCGCGGCTCGGGCTGGCTGTTCATGAGTCTGGGACGGCGGCTGGAGCGGGCGATCACGCTGACGCGGGAGTTGCGTGAGATCACGCGGCCACTGCCAGCGGAGGACTGGGCCTATATGCAATGGCTGCTGGAGGTGGCCGACAGCTCCATGACCTACCGGCAGCGCTACTACACGACACTGCAGCCCCTGCCGGTGCTGGACGTGCTGATGGCGGATGAGACCAACCCGCGCTCTCTGCAATTTCAGTTGGAACACCTGGTGGAGCTGTATGCGAAGCTGCCTCGGCATGAGCCGGCAGATCTCGGGGCGATGCAGGGGGCGCTGGACACGCTGCGCGGGCTGGATCTGCAGACGATGGAGTTCCCGCTGGCGGGGCGTGCGGGCGCGAAGGATCCGTTCACGCGGCTGGACCGCACCCTTGGGGAGCTGACAAGTCTGCTTTTTCGATGGTCCAACAACCTGTCGAGCCGATACTTCAGCCACGCCCGCACATTGCCGATTACGATGGGTTAGCCGACAAGGATGCTTTACAGGATCAGCCACCGCACCACGTACAGGTATGTGTACCCGGTCTCCTCCGGCGATCATGTGGCGTGCCTGAAGCCCCGCTCCTTTCCACAGCACCGGGTGTTAAGCAACAGCCTCCACATTCAACCTGCACCTTCGACCTATACGGAGCGCGCGGATTTTTTCGGCAACACGCTTTGTTTTTTTACGGTGCAGGAGCCGCACAGGGAGCTGGTGGTGGAGTCCCGCAGCGAGGTGGCGGTGGCCGAGGGGCCCGAGCAGGGGCCGGCGTCGGTGCCCTGGGAGGAGTCGGCGGAGCCTTTGGCGCGCGACCTGCGTGCGGAGGCGCTGGCAGCTTTTCAGTTTCAGTTTGAGTCGCCGCGTATTCGCAAGAAGCCGGAGTTTGCAGCCTATGCGTTGGAATCGTTTACGCCGGGGCGGCCGATGCGCGAGGCGCTGACCGAGCTGACGACGCGCATTTACGAAGGATTTCGCTTCGATTCCAAGGCCACAGATGTGCGCACACCGATTGAAGAGGTGTTTGCGAAGCGGCGCGGGGTTTGCCAGGACTTTGCGCATGTGCAGATTGCGTGCCTGCGGTCGATCGGGCTAGCGGCGCGGTATGTGAGCGGGTATCTGCGGACCTATCCTCCGCCGGGGCGCGCACGGCTGATCGGGGCCGATGCATCGCATGCCTGGCTTTCGGCGTATTGCCGCGGGGCGGGGTGGCTGGACATGGACCCGACCAACAACGTGGCACCGACGGACGGCCATGTGACCGTGGGCTGGGGGCGGGATTATGGCGATGTGAGCCCGCTGCGGGGGTTGATTCTGGGTGGTGGTGGAACGAGTCTCAAGGTCGAGGTGGATATGGAGCCGGTGGACGGCTGACGGTCACTAGGTCAGAGCGGGTTCGAGTACCGCGGGCTGCTCCTGCATGGCGAGGAACTGGTGGACGAAGGCGATGGCCATGCTGCCTTCGCCGACGCTGGAGGACACGCGTTTGATGGAGTCGTGGCGGACGTCGCCGACACAGAAGAAACCGGGCAGATTGGTTTCAAGAAGGTAGGGCTGGCGGTTGCCGCAGGAGTGATCGGGGAGATCGCGGCCGGTGCAGACATAGCCCTTTTCGTCTCGCCGCAGTGCCTGCGGCAGCCAGCCGGTATTGGCGTCGGCACCGATCATGATGAAGAGCGCGTCGGCGTGACGTTGCACGGGCGCTTCTCCCTTCGTGGTGGTGCAGATGGATTCCAGATGACTCTCGCCGCCGACGGAGACGACCTCGGTGAAGGGCTCGATGCTGATGTTGCGACGGCGGTCGATCTGCTCGATGAGGTACTGGCTCATGGTGAGTTTCAGACCTTCACCGCGGACCAGAACGGTGACCGAGCGGGCGTAGCTGGAGAAGAACATGGCGGCCTGTCCGGCCGAGTTGCCGCCGCCGACGATGTAGATGTCCTTGCCGATGACAGTGGAGGATTCGGTGCGCGAGGCGCCATAGAGAACGCCGCGGCCCTGGAGGCGCTCGACGCCTTCGGCGTGCAGGCGGCGCCAATCGACGCCGGTGGCGAGAACGACGCAGGCCGCGGTGACGCGTTCACCCTCGTCGAGTTCCACGCAGTAGCCGCCGGTGGGGGTGCCATTCAGCGGGTAGATGTTGCGGACCTCGCGAGTCATCACGATCTCGGTGCCGAAGCGGGTGGCCTGCTTGACGGCGCGTTCGCTGAGTTCGTCGCCGGAGATGCCGCCGGGAAATCCGAGGTAGTTTTCGATTCGGGACGAGGTGCCCGCCTGACCACCCACGGTGGAGCGTTCGATGAGCAGGACTTTCAGGCCCTCCGACGCGCCGTAGACGGCGGCGGCGAGGCCGGCGGGACCGGCGCCGACGACGATCACGTCATAGTGTTCCGATTGCGGGGTGGTGCGGAAGCCCAGGGCCTCGGCGACCTTGCGAACGGTGGGCGGCTGGCCGACGCAGTGATGGTTGTCGATGACGACGGCAGGACCGGTCATGCCGGCGGGCATGCAAGAGGGCACGCGTTCGGGCTCGCGGGCGCGGTCAACCCACTCAAACGGGATACGGTTGATGGACAGGAACGAGCGGATGTCGCGGCAGTCGGTGTCGTACTGGGAGCCGACGACCAGCACGCGCGAGGCGGGCTTATCCATGACGTACTCCTGGATCATGGAGACGCGGTCGGACATGGTTTTCATGATCAGGGCGCTGCACTCGGAGGAGCAGTCGATGAGGTCTTTGAACTGCAGGCGGTCGAGTCGCATGACGCGCGAGGCTTCGCGGGCGCGCAGCGAGGCGGAGGAGGAAACACCGAGGAGAAGGTAGAGCTCGCCGAAGAACTCCCCTGCCGTGTAGCGCTTGACGACCTCCGGCCGGCCGTTCATTTCTTTCAGCACGTCAAAGGAACCGCTGATGCAGATATAGAACCAGGCGGATTCGCCTTCGCGGATGAGCCAATCGCCGGGGCAGACGCGGACATCGGCGGCGACATCGGCGAAGTGGGCCCGTTGCCGTTCGGAAAGGCAGGCCAAGACGGGGATATTTTCCAGCTCGCTAAGCTCGAACACGGTTCACCTCACTCCCTTTGATGGTCTCATGCCGCGAGCCGGCGAAGCGTGAGTGGGAAGGCGGGCTGAACCGGCTACGCCTGCCGCAGGCGAGGCGTTCATAATGGGATATGAACGCTCTTCAAGAGATTCCCCTGACCACTCTGGACGGCCAGCCCGCGGCGCTTGGCCAGTTTGCCGGCAACGTGCTGCTCGTGGTGAACGTGGCTTCCCAATGCGGGCTTACGCCGCAGTACACCGCGCTCGAAGCGCTCTATCAGCGCTACAAAGACAAGGGATTTGCCGTGCTCGGCTTTCCGGCAAACGACTTTGCCGGCCAGGAGCCGGGAACCGATGCCGAGATTGCCACATTCTGCTCCACCGAGTACCCCGTGAGCTTTCCGCTGTTTACGAAGGCCGCGGTTACCGGGCCGGAGAAACAACCGCTGTACGCGGCCATGATCGCGGCGCGGCCGGAGCGGACGTCGAATGGGGATGAACTGTACCGGCATCTGGCCGAATACGCGGCGGCCAACGGATTTCCGGCGCCAAACAGTCCGCCGGAGCTGTTGTGGAACTTTGAGAAGTTTCTGGTGAGCCGCGAGGGTGAGATCGTGGGACGGTTTGCGCCGGATACCGTGCCGGACGATCCGAAGCTGGTGGAGGCGATCGAGTCGGCGCTGCGGTAGTTGGGGGACGCGGCTGTGGGTTCGGCCTTCCGGCGCATGGTCGCGTATGCTCTTTTCAACCACCTTTTTTCCCAACTCTTACTTACTGCTGAAGAGGATCGACTTCGCTCATGCCCAAGCTGCCCATGGACACCTTCCGAGGCGTCCCGTCCAGATTCTCTCCCCTGGTCTTTGTCTCTGCGTTCGCACTGCCCTTTGCCCTCGCGGTGCCGCTTGCCGCGCAGCAGCCCATCCGGATTACGGCAGACCTTACGGAGGCGCCGCGCAAGCTGTATCACGCGGAGATCGACCTGCCGGTGAAGGCCGGGGAAAACAGCTTTACAACGCCGGAGTGGATCCCGGGCAATCACCGGCCGACCGGACCGGTGGAGGACATCACGGGTGTGGTGTTTTCCATTGACGGCAAGCCGATTCCGTGGCGCCGCGACGATGTGGACCTGTATGAATTTCACGTGAACGTGCCGGAGGGCGTGACGACGCTGCACGCGCACCTGGACTGCATTGTGCTGTCGCGGGCCGATGACAAGATGGCGGTGCTGGAGTGGGAAAAGCTGCTGCTGTATCCGTCGCATGTGCCGGTGAAGAACATTCCCGTGCAGCCGAGCGTGACGGTGCCGGCGGGCTGGGGCATCGGGACGGCGCTGCGGCCGGTGACGCCGTTTGACGCGAACACGAAGCCGGGCGGCACGGTGCTGTACCAGCCGACGACGGTGGAGCAGTTGCAGGATTCGCCGGTGATCACGGGCGAATACTTTCACCAGTTTCCGCTGGCACCCGATATGCAACCGCAACGCTTTTTGGATGTGGTTTCTGACGAGCCGCAAGACTCGAAGCTGCGTCCGGAAATTCTTGCAAGCGCGAACCGGTTGGTCCACGAGGCGGACATGGCGTACGGGTCGCACCACTATGACCATTACGACTTTTTGTTGACACTTTCCGACGTCGCGGGCGGTGAGGGCCTGGAGCATGGGCAGAGCTCGGACAACGGCGTGGAAGAGCTGGGGTTTGCGGATGCGAAGCACCTGCTGGGCAATGCGGAGCTGCTGTCGCATGAGTACACGCACTCGTGGAATGGCAAGTACCGGCGGCCGTTCAACCTGTACCAGACAGATTTTTCCAAGCCTGAAGTAGGCGAGCTGTTGTGGGTGTACGAGGGCATGACGCAGTACATGGGCAATGTGCTGGCGGCGCGCGATGGCATGTGGTCGCAGAAGGATTATCGCGAGATGCTGGCGCTTTCGGCGGCGCAGCTGGACTACAAGTCCGGGCGTGTGTGGCGGTCGACGGATGACACGGCGATTGCGGCGAGCATTCTGCGCGGCGGCAACCCGGCATGGGCGAACTGGAAGCGCGGGCAGGATTACTACCAGGAGGGCGAGCTGCTTTGGCTGGATGCGGACACGCTGATCCGCCAGAAGACGAACGATCAGAAATCGTTGACGGACTTTTTCCATATCTTTTTGGCCAAGGGCGGCAACACGGGTCCGCTGATCGTGACGTATAACCGCGAAGAGCTGATCCACGATTTGAACCAGGTGGTGCCCTTTGATTGGGCGAAGTTCCTGCATGACCGGGTGGATGACCTGAACCCACATGCGGACCTGGATGGCATCACGCGGGGCGGGTGGAAGCTGGTGTTTCAGGATCATCCGTCGGATGCGGAAAAGATGCTGGCGGGCACACGGCGCGGCGGCGGCGGGCTGGACGTCTGGTACTCACTGGGGCTGCGTGTGGGCAAGGACGGAACCATTGCCGATGTGCGCTGGGGCAGCCCGGCGGACCAGGCCAAGCTGGCGCCGGGGCAAAAGCTGGTTGCAATCAATGGCCGCACTGCCGGCACGGTCAGCGAGGAGCCGGGGGCGCAGGCTGCCGTGTTCCGCAAGGCGCTGGAGGAGAGCAAGGGCGGAAGCGAACCGATCCACCTGGTGGTGCAGTCGGAGACCTACGTTAAAAACGTGGACCTGAACTACCACGATGGCGAACGCTACCCTGCGCTGGTGCGGGATGAGGTGCAGAAGGATTATCTGGACGAGATCACCAAACCAATGGCACCGCAGGTTTCGGCGGCGATTGTGACGGATACGAACCAGTAGGCACATGCTTTTGGTCCTGCCGGCTGCCCTGCCCTGCCCTTGCGATTGTCCCTGCGCGGGCAGGGTTTCGCTTTTGCTTTTTCCTGACGTTTGGAGAGGATCTTCATGTCCCAGCGCTTTCTTCGCTCCCGGGCTTCGTTGCGGGCTTTGGCTTCCGTAGTCGCTCTCGCTGCTGGCTGCGTAGCCCTTGCCGGCGCCCAGCAATCTTCTTCCGCGACCGTGTCTACGGGACCCACGGCGCGGACGCCGTACAAGGGTGTGCCGGGCGATTACGTGACGGCGCAGTTTCGCTTCGGTACGGGAGAAACGCTGCCGAAGCTGAAGCTGCACTACGTGACGCTGGGGCAGCCGCACCGCAACGCGCAGGGCCATGTGGATAATGCGGTGCTGCTGCTGCATGGCACAGGGGGCGAGGCACATTCACTTTTTGCGCCACAGTTTTCGAATGTGTTGTTTGGGCCGGGACAACCACTGGACATTACGAAGTACTACCTGATTTTTCCTGATGATATTGGGCATGGCGAGAGCTCGAAGCCCTCCGATGGCCTGCGTATGCGCTTTCCGAAGTACGACTATGACGACATGGTCCGGGCGCAGCACCAGACCCTGCTGCAAGGTCTACATGTGGATCATCTGCGGCTGATTCTGGGTACATCGATGGGCTGCATGCAGAGCTTTGTGTGGGGTGAGACGTACCCCGGTTTCACCGATGCGCTGATGCCGCTGGCGTGTCTGCCGGTGGAGATTGCGGGGCGCAACCGCATGATGCGCTACATGGCGATCGAGGACATTGAGCGCGATCCGGTGTGGAATCAAGGCGAGTACACCGCGGAGCCGCGGGAGGGTCTGCGGGCGGCGGATGGCCTGGTGCTGGTGATGGGTTCGGCCCCGCTGGTGCAGCAGAAAGCGGCACCGAGCAGAGCGGCGGCGGAGCACTTTGTGGACAGCTACCTGGCCCGTGCCGCCGAGCACGGCGATGCGAATGACTTCATTTACCAGTTTGACGCCTCGCGGAATTACAATCCCCTGCCGAAGCTAGGCAGCATCACAGTGCCCGTGATGTGGGTGAATTCTGCGGATGATTTTATTAATCCACCGGAGTTGGGGATTGCGGAGAAGACCGTTGGGCTGATGCCACGGGCGCGATTCGTGCTGATTCCGATCTCGGATGCGACGCGCGGGCATGGAACGCATACGCAGGCGGCGGTGTGGCAGGGGTACCTCCTGCAGCTGCTGGCGGAATCGGAGCCGAAGCCGTAGCACGCTTGCCGGCTGACAGGAGGAGGCAGGGATGAGTGCAGGCAGGGTGACTCACCTAGCCGGCGGCGGGCAATGGCGGCATGTCGGCCGGCGACGACCGGTTGGGGATCAGGAACAGCCACAGGAGCGGCGGTACACCATCTGCGCCCATAGCGCGATGTTTTGAATTTCGAGCGTGCTGTTGCCGTGGATGCGCTCAAAAAGAATGCTGACGGTGTGACGCACCATGTTTTCGGTGGGCTGGCGCACCACGGAGATGGGCGGATCGATCATTGGGGCCATCTCGAAGTCGTCGAAGCCGAGCAGAGGGAGACGCGCCGTCTTTGGAAGTGAAAGTTCGTCATAGGCCTGCAGCACTGTCCAGGTGGCGCGGTTGCTGAAACAGAGCAGAGCGTCGGGTCGCTGACGATCGAGCAGCGTGGAACAGAGCAGGTGACGCAGCGGGTCGTGCCCGGGTGCTTCGATCAGCAGCGGCGGCCGGCGTTTTGCGGCGACGGCTTCCGCATACCCCTGCCAGCGGTGTTGAAAGCTGGTGATGTCGATGCGACTGGCGACGCAGGCGATGCGTTTATAGCCGTGTCCGAGGAGGTGTTCGGTGGCTGTCCGTGCGGCATCGTGGTTGCGCAGAGCCACGGAGTCAATTTCGTTCGAGATCGGGCGGTCCAGCGCGACAACCGGCATGCCAGGAATGATGGCGCGAATGTCGTCGACCCGGGAGCCGGCGGCGGGCGCGAGAACCACGCCGTCCGTGCGATAGCGGCGCAGTGTGGACAGCTGAATGGCCTGCCGTTCCAGGCTCTCCTGATGCGTGAGCAGGATGACGGCATAGCCGCGCTTGCTGGCTCCGATTTCAATCAGCTGCACGGCCTGCGCGTAGAAGGTGTTGTTGACCTGCGGGATGATGACGCCGAGGGTGCGGGTGCGTCCGCCGCGGAGGGCGCGGGCGGTGAGATCCGGCGTGTAGTGCAGGTTGCGGATCGCCTCATCGATGTGACGGGCGATTTCAGCGCCAACCGCTATCCCACGCAGATGGCGGGAGACGGTTGATGGACTGACCGAGGCCGCATTCGCTACATCAACCACGGTGGAACGCTTCGTCATAGAACAGGCGCCAGCGTCAGTCTAGCAGCCTGGCCGGTGGCGTTTGCAGTGCCGTTTCCGGTGCAGAGCCGGCGTTGATTGACAACGTTGCCAGCGGTACGGCAACCTTGCTGTGTTTGCCAGGCGTGTAGGCTGGCTACAGCTCGTGAACAGCCTCCAGAGGTTTCCATGACATTGCTCCACGAGGAGCGCCTTTTCTCTCCTGACCCGGATACGCGCGCGATCAGCCGCCGTTTGTACGCCGAGGTCGCCGACGCGCCCATCATCAGCCCGCACGGGCATACGCAGGCTGGCTGGTTCGCCGCTAACGATCCCTTTCCGAACCCGGCGCAGCTGCTGATCCAGCCGGATCACTACGTGCACAGGATGTTGTACAGCCAGGGCATCTCGCTGGATCAACTGGAGATCGGCGTCCCCGAGATGCAGAATCCCCGTGCCGTCTGGCGTCTGTTTGCGGAAAACTACTTCCTGTTTCGCGGCACACCGACGCGGCTCTGGCTTGATTTCAGCTTTCAGACACTGTTTGGCATGACCGAGCGGCTTAGCGGGAAAACCGCTGACCTTTACTACGACACCATCTCCGAAAAGCTCGCCACGCCGGAGTTCCGGCCGCGAGCACTTTATGACCGGTTCAAGCTGGAGGTGCTGGCCACCACCGATTCCCCGCTGGACACCCTGGCGGACCACGGGGCCATTCGCGATTCAGGCTGGCACGGCCGCATTCTTCCCACGTTCCGTCCGGACTCTGTTGTGGATCCGGCCTTTGCCGGCTTTACGGAGAACCTGGCCAGGCTGGGCGAGCGCTCGGGCGAAGACACCTCGACCTGGAAGGGGTATCTCCGCGCCCTGCGTGCCGAGCGTGCCCGCTTCAAGACGATGGGCGCCACGGCGACCGATCACGGGCATCCGACCGCCCGCACTGCCAACCTCGATAGCGGGGACGCCGAGCGGCTCTTTGCAAAGGTTCATGGTGGAGAGGCCCCCCTGCAGGAACAGGAGCTTTTCCGCGCGCAGATGCTGACCGAGATGGCTCGCATGAGCGTCGAAGATGGCCTGGTGATGCAAATTCATCCGGGATCTTCGCGCAACCACAATCACCAACTCTTTGAGCGGTATGGCCGCGACATGGGCGCAGACATCCCCATGCGGACAGACTATGTGGAGTCCCTGCGTCCGCTGCTGGATCTTTTTGGCAACGATTCGCGGCTAAGCCTCATTCTGTTTACGCTGGATGAGTCCACGTACAGCCGTGAGCTGGCGCCGCTGGCTGGCCATTACCCCTGCCTAAAGCTTGGGCCTTCGTGGTGGTTCCACGACAGCCCGGAAGGCATGATGCGCTTCCGCGAGCAGGTGACGGAGACGGCCGGCTTCTATAACACCGTGGGATTCAACGATGACACCCGCGCCTTTCTGTCCATTCCCGCGCGGCACGATGTGGCGCGGCGCGTGGATGCGGCGTTTCTGGGCAGGCTTGTAGCCGAGCACCGCCTGGAGGAGGATGAAGCCTTCGAGTTGATTCATGAACTCACCAGCGGACTGGTTCGCCGTGCGTACCACCTTTAACGCCGGCCAAGCTTTAACACACGCCAAGAAAGCACACGAAAGGACAACAACCCATGAAACATCCATTGAGCCTGGAGGGTCGCGTCGCCGTTGTGGTCGGCGGCACCTCCGGCATTGGCCGTGCGATTGCACTTGGATTGGCTGCGGCTGGAGCGGACGTCGTCAGCACGGGCCGCCGGGCACAGCAGGTGGACGAGGTCGCGGGGGAGATTGAGGCGCTCGGCCGGCGTTCGCTGCGGCAGCCAACGGATTTGGCCAAACGCGAGGAGCTGGAGACACTGCTTGCCAAGGTGCTTGAGGCCTTCGGTCAGGTGGACATCCTGGTCAACTGCGCGGGCAAGATCAAGCGCAGCCCCACGCTGGCCATTACGGAAGCGGAATGGGAAGACATTTTCGATACCAATCTGACGGGCACCCTGCGCGCCTGCCAGGTCTTCGGTCCGCATATGATCGAGCGCGGCTATGGCCGCATCGTGAATATTGCATCCTTGAACTCTTTTGTAGCGCTGAACGAGGTTGCTGCGTATGCCGCAAGCAAGGCGGCCATGGTTTCGCTCACGCGTTCGCTCGCAGTGGAGTGGTCCAAGCACGGCGTGGTGGTGAATGCGATTGCTCCCGGCGTATTTCCCACCGAACTTAACTCAAAGCTGCTGGACGGCACGCCTCGGGGACAGGAACTGCGTATGCGCACGCCCATGGGACGCTTCGGCCGCCCGGAAGAGCTCGCCGGGGCAGCGGTGTACCTTGCCTCCGAGGCTGCTTCGTACACCAACGGCACCACGATCGTGGTGGACGGCGGTTTTCTTGCCAGCGGCGTAAATCAGTAGCCTTTCAGGCAGGATCAGGAGAAGGAAGATGGAACATTCTGTACAGCTACCCAAGTATTCGCTTGGCCTGGGCGATCGATTTGCCCACCAGGCCAAGGCGCAGCTGCAGGCCTGCGTGCTCGCCGCAGAGGCCGGCGCGGACGTGACGCCGGTGTGGAACAAAAGCAATCGCGAGCATTTGATTATTGGTTCCGAGCCAAGCTCAACGCGCGAAGCGGGGGACGCCGCTGTGAAGGAACTGGGCTGGACGAAGCCTTACTTTCTCGACGCAGATCACATCAATCTGAAGACCTATGAGCGCTTTGTGGCGCCGTGCGATTTCTTCACGATGGATGTTGCGGACAATATCGGCCAGAAGTCGGACGCGGCCGAGATCGAGCGCTTTCTTGATCGTCATCCGGAGTTGCTAGGCGAGATCACGATTCCTCACATCGACGAACCGTTTGCGATCGATCGTGCCTTTGCCGAACGGACAGCCAAGCAGTTTCTCGCGGCGGTGCAGC
>CAXTZL010000065.1:0-14593 GCA_964248555.1 uncultured Bryocella sp. | reverse complement strand
AGCCGACGAAGATGCCTTCCTTGTAGAAGACCTTGGGATTGGCTGCCGAGTCCTGGTCTGCCGGCGGATAGTAGTTGGCGAAGGTGGGGTTATCTTCTGCGCGGCGTTCGAAAGTCGCGGGTAGATGGCCGGAGGGGTTCACGTCGCCGAAGAGGATCTCGGCCATAGCTTTCCCGCCAGCCTGGCCTCCGTACCAGCCCTCGATCCAGGCGGGGACCTGGGCGAGCCAGCTTTGAGAGTCGACGTTGCCACCCGAGGTGACCGTGACGATCGTTTTCGGGTTGGCGGACGCCATGGCTTGGATGAGGGCGTCCTGGCCATAAGGAAGATCGAAGGTGCGATCGCCACCCTCGCCTTCGCTTTCGTTATCGCGGGTGGTGCTGTAGCCGGCGGCGACAATGACCACATCGGCTTTCGCGGCAAGTTGTTTTGCACGCCCGTTGACGACCTCGCTTACGGGCACGATCCCGAGCCGCAGCTTGCCGCCGAAGAACCCACGTTGCCAGCTTTCCACAACGACCTTGTGCATGCCGGCCGAGAGCGGCATCGTGAGGTGGGGTTCGAAGGCGCGGGCGAGCCGCCAGTCGTCGATCACCATCTTGTCGTCGATGTACACACGGTCGCCGTTGCCTTCGCCCGCGGAGGCGAGTGCGATCAGGTAGTCGGTGGCGTTTTTCGCGTCGAAATAGCCCGTATACCGGCGCGAAGTGGTTTTTGGCTCCGTTGCGAAGATCTGATCCATGATGGAATCAAGACCACCATCGGAGATGATCTCAAAGCCGATCCCGGTGCTGTTGATGTGCTTTGCGTTCTCCGTTTTCGCCGTGCCGGAAAGATCCTTGCCTTCAAAGTACTGAACCGTAAGACCGGTCTGGCCGCCCTGTGCCTCGGTCAGAAAATCGGTGTGGCTGGCGAGGTCGGTAAGCGTGGGCAGGCCGGGGTCATAGAGCACGGTGGCGTTGGGGGCGACGTCCCCGAGGCCTTCCAGCAGGCTGACGTTATGAAACGGCACCACGCCCGCGCTACCGCCGCCGACGGGCGAGCCCGGATAGGCCTCCGGCCCCACGACGAGCAGGGTCTTGATGGCCGTTTTGCTTAGCGGCAGCAGGTTATTCTCGTTCTTCAGCAGCACGGCGGATTCACGTGCCGAGCGCAGCGCCACACGATTGCTTTCGGCGTTGAAGAGCGAGACCGTTGGGTCGCGCTGCTCGCGATCCAGCCACCCAAACATCGCGGCTGTCGCAAGGATGTGGTGGATCTTGAGATCGATCGTCGCCTGCGTCACTTTGCCTGACTGGATCGCAGGCATAAGATTTTTCGCATTCATGAACTTGCCGGTGGGCATCTCGATGTCGAGCCCGCCATTGGCTGCGCCGACCGCGTCGTAGGTGGCATCCCAATCGGACATGAGCGTGCCGGGAAAGTTCCAATCCTTGCGCAGAACCTCGATGTTAAGAAAGCTGTTCTGCGTGGCGTGCTCGCCGTTGATCAGGTTGTAGCTGTCCATGACGGCGCCAACGTGGCCACGCTTTACCGCCGCTTCAAAAGCAGGAAGATAGATTTCGCGCAGGGCACGTTCACTGACGATCGAGTCGGAGTCGTGGCGCAGGAACTCGGAGTTATTTGCGTCGTAGTGTTTGACCGTGGCCGCTACGCCTTCTGACTGCACGCCGTTTACATAGCCGAAGACTATCTCGCCCGCAAGGAATGGATCTTCCCCGAAATATTCGAAGTTGCGGCCATTGCGTGGGGAGCGGTAGATGTTGGTGCCGGGGCCGAGCTGGTAATTCACGCCGCGGGCGCGGCCATCCCGCCCGATTCCCTTGCCCACGGCTTCGGCGAGATCGCGATCCCAGCTGGCGGCCAAGCCGATACCTGCGGCATAGGTGGTGGAAGGCTGGCCGCTATTGGAGCGCACGCCGTACGGTCCATCGGACATTTCCAGCGACGGCAGATGGAGAGTTGGCATCGCGCGAACGGCAAAGCCCGTGCCGCCGATGTAGGCAAGTTTCTCCTCCATCGTCATCTTGCCCACAATGGCGTCGACACGGGCCTCATCGGCGGGGCTAAGCGGGTGTGGTGACTGGGCCTGCAGCAGAGAACAGGTGGCGACGACCAGGGAGACAGCTATAGAGCGCAGGGGCTTGGACAGCAGATGGTGGGCAGAGTTCACAAGGCAACCTCAAATTTCAACGTCGCCAATTACAGCACACAATCCTTTGTCTTCGCTAAAGACCGACGCACTCGGCAGCCAGTTCTCCCGGTGCCTTGTTTCAAATTGCCGCTTTGCTAGACGGCTTTCCGCTGAAAGCTTGTTTTCTTGGTGCCGGCCAGGGTCTTGGCTTTGAAGCTGTTGGCCGAAGCGCCGGCGGGCGGTTTGCCACCGGTTTTCACCTGGGCAGCCTTATCGCGCAGGTTCTGCAGCTTCTGCGCGGCGGGGCTCAGGCCTCCGACCTTCACGCCGGTCCTGGGTGTGGGCTTGGGGGCATTGGGCTTGCCACCGGGTTGGGGAATGGAATCAGTCATGGTGAAATCCTTTCGTGCGCATCCTTCAGGCTTGCACTGAATCGGTCTTGTTCTTAGACGAACCTGTTGTCAGACGGCTTTGCTGAACTGCGTTTCGTGTTTTTCCGCATGACGCTCCACCGCAAGGGCAATCAGGCGATTGATCAGCTCTTTGTAGGGTACGCCCGAGGCCTCCCAAAGTTTGGGATACATGCTAATAGAGGTAAAACCGGGCATGGTGTTGATCTCGTTGAGCATGATTTCGCTTTTGTCGTCTTCCCGGGCAGGTGCCATCAGGAAGTCGACGCGGGCGAGTCCGGCGCAATCGCAGGCGCGAAAGGCTTCTAACGCCATACTGCGGATACGTTCTTTTTCTTCCTCCGTCAGCTCGGCAGGGATGATGCTGACGCTCTCGTCGGCGCCATCGAGTTCGTACTTTGCCTCATAGTCGTAGAACTCCTTTGCGGGAACAATCTCGCCGATGACGGAAGCTTCGGGGTCGTCATTGCCAAGAATGGCAATTTCGAGCTCACGCGGCTTTACGCCGGGGCCGCCGACGCCCTGTTCCACGATGAGTTTGCGGTCGAAGCCGGCGGCGAGATTCATTCCGGCGGCGAGTTCGCTCCGGTCGTGCACCTTGCTAATGCCCACCGAGGAGCCCAGGTTGGCCGGTTTGATGAAGAGCGGGTACGCGAGCGCTGACTCGATCTTTGCGGTCGCCGCGGCCGGATCCTTGCGCCACTCCGAGCGCAGCAGCGTGAGGTACGGCGTCTGCGGCAGGTTCGCGGAGGTAAACAGGCGCTTCATGGCGTCCTTGTCCATGCCGGCGGCCGAACCGAGCACGCCGGAGCCGACATAGGCCACATCCGCCAACTCGAACAGTCCCTGCACGGTGCCGTCCTCGCCGAAGGTGCCGTGCAGCACGGGAAAGACGACGTCGATAGATGCGCCGGCCTGGGGGTCGGCTGCCAGTGTGGCCAGGGCCATAGCTGGTTCATTGGTAGAAGGCTCTGAATGGGCTGTTGCTGGATCGATATTTCCACCGAGCAGGCCCGCGGAGGCGCCAGGTGCCAGCCATTGGCCGCCCTTGCTAATGCCCAGTTCGGTTACGGCATAGCGGGAGCGGTCAATCGCTTCGAGAATGGAACGGGCGGAGCGCAGCGAGATCTCATGCTCGCCGCTTTTGCCGCCAAACAGGATACCTACCCGCAGTCTTTTGGAAGAAGGTAATTCGCTCATAGACCTTCAGTGTGCGTCACCACAGGGGTCCGTGGAACGGTGTGAACCTCGGAGAGCAACGTGCAAGGAGACCACGAACGGCACTTCAGCCGTTGAGTGCCTGTTCAATGGCGCGGACCAGCGTGGTCTCGTCGAAATTCTTTTTATGCTGCTCGCCGTTGATAAAGAAGGTGGGCGTGCCGGGCACATCGCTGTCATCCCCGCTCTCGATATCCTCCTTTATACGGTTTTTGAACTCGCCCGCATCCAGGCTTTTGGCCAAGGCCTTTCCGTCGAGATGAAGTGTATCGGCCAGTTGGACGAAGAGGTCTTCCGAGAGCTGGGTCTGGTTCTCGTAAAGGCCATCGTGCATGGGCCAGAACTTGTTCTGCGCGGCAGCAAACTCCGCCGCCTCTGCAGCGGGTTCTGCCATTGGGTGCATCGGCAGAGGGTATTCGCGGTATACAAAACGGAGCCGGTTCCCAAAATGCGCCTGCACTTTTTTCACGATGGCGTAGGCCTGGCCGCAGGAGGGACATTGGAAGTCACCGTATTCCACGAGTGTGACGGGGGCCTCGACGGGGCCCTGGGCGTGATCACGGGCGGAAACGGGAACGGAAAGCTTGGACATAAGAACCTCATTCGGCACCACGAAGGATGCCGGTGATTGGATGCATCGCCAACCGATGCATCATGGAATGCGTCAGGGGCGTGGTGTCTGCCCGGAACCGGCCATCTCGACGCGAATCGGAGGAAGGCCCACAATGTCATACGTGCTGCTGGCGATGCCGATGCCTTTCTTGTCGAGCTCGGCGATGATATACCGGCTCATTCGATTTTTCAGGCCGCGAATATCGTGGGTTTTTACGAGAAAGCGCACGGTCAGCTCGACCCAATTATCGGTGAGGTTCCAATACACATGCGGCTGCACGTCAATGGCCTGCAGCATGAAGCGGTCTTCCATGATCTTGACTGCGGAACTGGCCATCTCCTCGATGTGTACGGTTTCATTCTGAGCGGCCGCCATCAGGATCTGCTCGACAGCATCGCGATCGTCTTTGTAGGAGATGGGCAGCATCATCTCTTCCCAGATATAGGGAAAGTCGCGCGTGTAGTTGTAGACGGGATCGTCAAAGAGCTTGGAGTTGGAAACGGTCACGATACGACCGGAGAACTGCCGCGATCTGACCCAGACCTCCGGAGATGCACCCTGGACACTCGGTGGTTCGCCCATTTCCATGATGACAGTCTGGAAGAAGCTGAGTGAAACGACATCGCCGCGCACACCCCCCATCACGATGCGATCGCCGACATTGAAGGTTTTCCCGCGCAGAATGATGAAATAGGCCGCAAAGCTGGTGATCACCTTTTGCAGTGCAAAGGCCAGACCGGCGCCGACCAGACCGATGCCGGTAGCCAGGCGCGCCGGATTGTCAAACCAGATCGACAGCAGCCCCAGCATGCCGAAGGCGAAGGTGATGAGGGAGATCGCCTGATTGGTCCAGAAGACCGCAGTTTTGCCTTCACGGTTCCGTAAAAGCTTACCGAGACTCACGAGGGCAAGGCGGATCAACCATAGAAGGCCCAAGAAAATCAGCGAAAAGACCAGCTTGCGACCATTGTGCGCATCTACGCCCAGAAGCTTGATCCCGTAGATCTGCACATTATGGGAAGGGCCGACGAGTTCGAACCAGGGAGTCGCCATTGTCTTTTTACGATGCCAAAACCTGGATTACCGTATGTGGGTGATTTCTTCTCCATACCAAGTGAAACGGACAGAGGGACGCAAGCAACAGTTCCATCGACCATGTGCGTCCGGGCCCGTGCACGGATAAGCCCGGGTTGTTGTCCAGAGCAAAAGTTTTTCCATGGGAGCATTGCGGCTCCCCTTTCGGCTGTTCATCATCGAAGAATGAGTATGTTGCCGGAGTTGGTGGGTGAAGATCCGATAGAGATGTTTCAGGCTTGGCTGCGCGAGGCGGAGGAGACCGAGTTGAACGATCCGACCGCCGCTGCGCTGGCCACTTCCACAGCCGGGGGCGAACCAAGCGTGCGTATGGTTCTGGTGAAGCGTGTGGATCATCGGGGATTCAGCTTTTTTACCAATGCGGAAAGCCACAAGGGCCAGGAGCTTTCGAATAATCCGAAGGCTGCCCTTTGTTTTCACTGGAAGTCGCGAAGGCGGCAGGTCCGTGTGCGGGGCGCTGTGAAGAGTTTGCCGGCTGGCGAGGTGGATGAATATTTCCACAGCCGCTCGCGCAAAAGCCAGATAGGGGCTGCCGTATCGCGGCAGAGTCGGCCCCTCGAGGACCGTACCGTCCTGAAGCAGGAAGTGGACCAGTTTGCGGCGGAACATCCGGAAGGTGAAATTCCGCGGCCGGCATTCTGGTGCGGCTACACGATCCAGCCTGGTTCCATTGAGTTCTGGATGGATGGGCCGGACCGTTTGCACGACCGGCGGGTTTTTACCGCTGTTGAAGGCGGCTGGACGAGCACCCTGCTCTATCCCTAAAAGATCCCAAGTGGCCTCGAAGCATTCCCAAGGCGCTGCGCTGGTTCAAGTTAAAAAGTAGATTGGACGGCCTGAAGGGGCCGTTTTTCTTGCTTTGCCCCCGGTTGGCTCCCTACAACGAAAGCTGCACTGCCCTTTGTGCATAGTGGCGCCGCGGCGAAAGTTGGGCTAGTCTAAGCATCCAAAGGCGAAGAAAAGGCGAATAGCGATGTCCATGGCTGCTGCTCTGAAACTTGAGATTGAAGCGAAACTGGCAAGCCGTATTCCGGCTGCCCTTTCCCCGCTGGTGCGCGAAGCGCCGCAACTGCAACGCACCGGGATCGCAGCTGTGGATTCTCTGCTGGGTGGAGGGCTGCCGCTCGGCTCGGTCTGTGAGCTGAGCGGGGCGGCGTCAACGGGAAGGACTTCGCTCGCTTTGTCCCTTCTGGCTCAGGTTTCAGCTACGGGTGCGTGTGCCTATGTGGATGTAGGGGACACCCTGCATCCACACAGTGCGGCGGCGGCGGGGGTTCGTCTGGAGAACCTGCTTTGGGTGCGGTTTGCGGAGGCGGCCATTATGCTGCCTGCGCCGGCCGCGGCTTCTCCATGGGCAGCTGGAGGGAACATGGCGAGTCTTGGGCCTTGTGTCTCTTCTGATGATTCAGGGTATCCCTCGGCGGGAAAGCGCCCGCTGCAGGGTGGAGGTGGAGGAGCGCATCCGCGCACGGAGACCCGGGGCCTGGCCCCGGCCCTGGAGGAGATGCTGGCGGCCCGGGGGGAGCGGCGCCTGCAGAAGATGGAGGGCACGCCGGGGTACCCGAACCAGCCCATTATCTGGAGACAAAAAGGGGCACAAAAGCCAGATAGGGATCAAAAGGCTGGGCTGGGTCGGGGATTGGGTCAGAAGATGGGGCTGGGAACGGCTTCGCAGGAGCAGGTGGACTGGGAGCGGTTCAACTGCCGCAAGCCGGATGAAGAGGATCCGCTGCGTGTGGCCAATCAGCAGTCCGCGGCGGCGGCGCGGGCTGGGTTGTTGGGTAGCCGCGAGCGTGGATGTGACAGTAGCGGAAACAAGGGCGAAATGGGTTCCAGGACTGGGGGAGCGCCTGTGGCAGCCTGGCCGATGACCCGGAGCGAGGGTGAAGGGGGAGCACGGCAGCAGGAAAAACGGGAGCGGCGGCCCTGGAGCCGCCTGGATGCGGCGCTGCGGGCGACGGACCAGGTTCTGCAGGCCGGCGGGTTTCGGGTGGTGGTGCTGGATATGGCGTCGCTGCGGGCGGAGGAGGCGCTGCGTGTGCCCTCGGCGACCTGGTGGCGGTACCGGCGGGCGGTGCAGGGCAGCGATGCCTTGCTTCTGCTGCTGACGCAGGAGGCCTGCGCGCGGTCAAGTGCGGCCTGTGTGCTGCTGTGCGGTGGGGCAGGTTCCGCCCTTACGGTAAACGGCATTCTAAGCGGCGCTTCGTTTCAGGCGGAGGTGGCCCGGCAAAGGACAGGCGCGATGCCGGGCAAGATGTCACCGGGAAGGGTAGCCGGCTGGCAGGCGGCACCCACATGGATGCGGGCGGCTGGACGATAACGACCAGATGGAGCAAAAGCTAACGGCGGAGAAGGGATCGCGGATGAGTGGCAGAGAGTGGAAGGGTCAGGACGAGGCCAGCGAGGGAGCGGAGAAGGCCGACAGTAAGCCAGGTGGAATGAGCTTTGCGACCGTGTTTCTGCCAGAGTTTCCGATACAGGCCTGGAGGCAGCGTGCCCCGGAGCTGCGCGGGGCGGCGCTTGCCCTGCTGGAGGGGGTCGCCCCGGGGGAGCGGGTGTTTTCGCTCAGCGCGGCGGCGCGTTCTGCGGGTGTGGAGCACGGCATGAGCCGAGTGCAGGCGGAGGCAGCAGGGCCAGGCACTTTGCTGCGGGCGCGTGATGTCGGAGAAGAAGAACAGGCATTTCGGAAACTCTGCAGGGTAGCCGAGCGATTTTCCCCGCGGCTGGAGGCGGTCGGTTCGCCCGCGAATGGCTATGCCGCGGCCGCGGAGGTGCGGGGAGCCCTGCTTCTGCTGGATCGCTCCGGGATGCACCGGTTGTTTGGCTCCGCTGAGATGTATGCGGAGCGTCTGCATGCTGCTCTTGCCGGGGAAGGCTATATCGCTGCGCGGGTTGCTACGGCGCCCAATGCAGCGGCGGCTTCCATGCTGGCGCGCAGCTGCCGCAAGACGGTGTGCGCGGAGGAAGATCTCGCAGCTGCCCTGGCCCCACTGCCTGTAAGTTTGCTGCCGTGCGAGCCCCGGTTGAAGCTGCTGCTGGCGCGCTGGGGCATTCGTACCCTGGGGGAGTTGGCTCGTCTGCCTGAGACGGCACTGATTAGCCGACTGGGACAGGGCGGACGCCGGCTGCAGCTGCTGGCGCGGGGCGAGGCCGAGCACCTGCTGGTGCCGGAAGAGCCGGCATTTACCCTGCGCGAGAAGACGGCGCTTGATTCCCCCCTGGTATTGCTGGATTCGTTGCTGTTTGTGCTTTCCCCGATGCTGGAATCCCTGCTGTGCCGGGCGATGGAGCGTGCTTATGCGTTGCGGCGCGTACGGCTGACCCTGGGGTTGGAAGGTATCGCCCAGTTGCATGTGCTGGAGGTCCGTCCGGCTGTGCCGACGGCGAGCCGCGACCTGCTTTTGAAGCTTTTGAACCTGGAATTGCAGGCGCGTCCGCCGCGCGGCGGTGTTCTCACGGTGAATCTGCAGGCGGAGCCGGCGGAACCGCTTGCGGCGCAGCGGGGTCTGTTTCAAACGGAGTTTCCGGAGCCGGATCGGCTGGATCTTTTGCTGGCGCGGTTGCGGTCTATTGCCGGGGAGGACCGCGTGGGGTCGCCGGTGCTCGCCGACACGCACCGCGAGGATGCGTTCAACGTGGGACCGTTTCAGCCGGAGCTTGGGGAAGCCGCGATGGGTGCGGCCATCACGATTCGTGCCTCTGTGGGGGAAGGCATGCAGTCGCCCGACCGGCTGGCGATTCGCATGCTGCGGCCACCGCAGCCGGTGCAGGTGAGTGTGCGCGAAGACCGTCCGGAGACGCTGTTCTGGGCAGGTAGCCGCATGCCTTTGGCTTCCGCGACAGGGCCCTGGCACTCGAGCGGATGTTGGTGGACTGGCGAGGCATGGGACCATGCGGCGTGGGATGTCACGGTGGCCGAGCCGGGCATGGCACTGCACCTGCGGCAGGAGCACGGCTCCGGTGCGTGGTTTGTGGTGGGTATCTATGACTAGGCGGCGTATAGCGGATGCCTGCCATGAGTGAGCGCTATGTGGAGTTTCATGCGCGGTCGGCGTTTTCGTTTCTGGAAGGTGCATCAATGCCGGAGGCGATGACCGAACAGGCGGCAAACCTTGGCTTACCGGGACTGGCAATTTTGGACCGCGACGGTCTGTATGGATCGCCGCGGTTGTATACCACGGCGCTGAAGCATGGGCTACGTTCGCACATCGGGGCAGAGGTTTCGGTGGATGCGTTTGGAGCGCAGATGCGGCCTGCCTCCTGGCAGCCGCACGGTGTTCCACCGCGGCCGGTGCGACTTTCGCTGTTGTGCGAGTCGCAACGTGGTTACAAAAATCTGTCGCTGTTGATTTCGAACTACAAGCTGGCGCAGCGGAGCAAGGGGGATGGCGTTGCATCTCTGCGGGCAGTGCAGGAGCATGCGGCGGGGCTGGTTTGTTTGACCGGTGGCGACGAAGGGCCGCTGGCGGCGGCGCTGGATCGTGGCGGGATGAGCGAAGGGCGCCGCGTGCTGGGCAGGCTGGTGGGAAGCTTTGGGGAAAAGAATGTCTTTGCCGAGCTGCAACGGCACGGCCTACGCGGGCAGGAAGCGCGAAACCAGGCGGTGATGGCCCTGGCGCGGGAGTTTGGCCTGCCTTTACTGGCCACCAACGGCGTGAACATGGCGACGGCTTTCGAGCGCGAAATTCTGGACGTGTTTACAAGCATTCGGCATGGATGTTCGCTCGATGGCGCAGGCGTCTTGCTGCAGCCCAACAGCAAGCGGTATCTGCGTACGGCGGAGAAAATGGCGGCACTGTTTCGTGATGTGCCGGAGGCCATTGGCAACACGGGCATGCTGAGTGACCGGCTGAGCTTCGCGATGAAAGATATGGGCTACGAGTTTCCGCGTTACCCCGTGCCGGATGGCGATACCATGGACAGCTTTTTGCGGAAGCGCGTGATGGAAGGCATTGCGCGGCGTTATGGATGCAACGGCAATAACGATTTGCGTGAGCGTGCCGAGGCGCGGGTGGAAGTAGAGCTTGAACTTATTGAGCGATTAAAGCTGCCGGGCTACTTCCTTATCGTTTGGGACATTGTTCGCTTCTGCGAAGAAAAGGGGATCCTTGTGCAGGGGCGTGGGTCAGCAGCAAACTCGGCAGTTTGTTATGTGCTGGGTATAACGGCAGTGGATCCGGTGAAGATGAACCTGCTGTTTGAACGCTTCCTGTCCGATGCGCGCGGAGAGTGGCCGGATATTGATCTGGATCTGCCTTCGGGTGAGGATCGTGAGCGTGCCATTCAGTATGTGTATGCGCAGTACGGAAAGCTGGGTGCGGCGATGTGTGCAAACGTGATCACGTATCGCGGCAAGTCGGCAGCACGTGAGGTAGGCAAGGCGCTGGGCTTCGATGCGGACATGCAGAGTCGGCTGACACGGCTGGTGAGTTCGTGGGAGTGGAAGGGGCCTACGGATTCCATGGAGCACCAGTTTCGTCATGCGGGGTTCGATCTGAAACACCCGCGCATTGCGAAGTACCTGGAGCTTTCCATCCGCATGCTGGATCTGCCACGACACCTGGGACAGCACTCGGGCGGCATGATCATCGCGCAGGACCAGCTGGCATCGGTGGTACCGATCGAGCCGTCTAGTATGCCGGGGCGCAACGTGGTGCAGTGGGATAAGGAAGACTGCGCCGATATGGGCCTGATCAAGGTGGATCTGCTGGGCCTGGGCATGATGGCCGTGATGAAGGACTGCCGAGATTTGATTGCGCAGTACCACGGGAAAACGCTGGATCTGGCACAGCTTCTGCAGGATGATCCGGACGTGTATGCGACGCTGCAAAAGGCCGACACGATCGGGTTATTCCAGGTGGAATCGCGTGCGCAGATGGCGTCGTTGCCGCGCAATCATCCCAAGGAGTTTTACGACATTGTGGTGCAGGTGGCGATCATTAGGCCTGGGCCTATCGTAGGCCAGATGATGAACCCTTACATGGAGCGGCGTAAGGATCGCCAGAAAGTAACCTACCCTCATCCACTGCTGGAAGATGTGTTGCGGCGGACCCTGGGTGTGCCGCTATTTCAAGAGCAGCTGCTACGGATTGCGATGACGATTGCAAATTTTACCGGCAGCGAGGCAGAGGAGTTGCGGCGGGCCCTGGGCAGCCGGCGATCCGCGGACAAGATGCAGGCGCTCGAGATCAAGCTGCGCGCGGGTATGGATGCAAACGGTGTGAATGCAAAGGCGCAGGAGGAGATCGTGACCGCGATCAGTTCGTTTGCGCTGTATGGGTTCCCGGAGAGCCACGCGGCCAGCTTTGCGCTGATCGCGTATGCCTCGGCGTGGCTGAAATACCACTACCTCGCGGTGTTTACGGCGGCCATTTTGAACAACCAGCCGATGGGGTTTTATTCCGCTGCCGTGCTGGTAAAGGATGCGCAGCGGCATGGGTTGCGCATCAAGCCGGTGGACGTTCTGCGATCGAACTGGAACTGCACTTTAGAGCCTTTGAGTGAGGGGGAGCGTGGCGCTTCGCGCAGGTTCGCACTGCGGCTGGGGCTGCGCTATGTACGCGGGGTGCGGGCGAATGTTGCGGGGGAGATTGAGCGGGTGCGGGCGTTGCGGCCGTTCGGCAGCATCGAGGAGCTGGCGCGGCGAGTGCCTTCCTTGTCGCAGGCGGAGATGAGTGTGCTGGCGGAGACGGGCGCGCTTAATTCGCTGGGGGCCGGGGTGCATCGCCGCGATGCTCTATGGCAGGTGGAGCGGGCCGTGCGGTATGCGGGGCCTTTATTGCAGGAGCTGGAGCGTGAGGAAGAATGCGAGTCACCCCTGGCGATGATGGAACCGGAAGAGCGAATGGTCGCCGACTATGCAGGCATGGGGGTGACAGTGGGACACCACCCGATGCGGCACTGCCGGGCGGAGGTTCAGCGCATGGGTGTGCTGCCCGCGGGAGATCTGAAGCTTCTACGGCATGGTGTCAAGACGCGCATTGCGGGGTGCGTGATTGCGCGGCAGCGGCCGGGGACAGCGCATGGTTTTATCTTTTTATCGCTGGAAGATGAGACGGGGATTGCGAATGCGATCGTGCATCCGGAGCTCTACGAGGCGAATCGCTCGCTGGTGACGTATGCGAAGTTTCTGCTTATAGATGGGACGCTGCAAAACATCGACAAGGTGGTGCACCTGCGGGCGGAGCGGATCCAGGAGTTGGAGATTACGGCGGCTCCCATGCAGTCGCATGACTTTCATTAGGAGCCGCTGTTTTCTGAAGAGAGTTGCTATACGTTGAACTTGAAGAAAAGAATGTCGCCATCCTTCACGGTGTATTCCTTGCCTTCGGAGCGGAGCAGCCCTTTTTCTTTCACGGCCTGTTCGCTGCCGAGGGTGAAGAGGTCGTTGGAGCTGTAGCAGTCGGCCTTGATGAAGCCTCGTTCAAAGTCAGTGTGAATGACGCCTGCGGCACCGGGTGCCTTCGTGCCGCGCACGATGGTCCAGGCGCGAACCTCCTGTACGCCGGCGGTGAAGTAGGTGATGAGGTTGAGCAGGCGGTAGCCGGCGTGGATGAGACGGTCGAGACCAGGCTCGGCAAGTCCCATGTCGGCAAGAAACTCCCCACGTTCTTCGGGTTCGAGGAGGGCGATTTCGGATTCCAGTGCACCGCAGATGAGCACGACCTCAGAACCTTCTTCCTTGGCGCGGGCTTCGACTTTGGCGGTGTGGGCGTTGCCGGTGGCGAGGGCAGCTTCATCGACGTTGGCGACATAGAGCATGGGTTTGGCGGTGATGAGGTGCAGATCGCGTGCGGCCGCGCGCTCGTCCTCGGTGAGCTCGACGGTGCGGGCGGGTTTGCCCGCTTCGAGCGCGGCTTTGAGCTTGGTCACGGCCTCACCTTCGGCCTTGATCTTGGGATCGGTAGCGTTTTTCAGCAACTTTTCCAAGCGCGTGGAACGCTTTTCTACGGTGTCGAGGTCGGCGAGTAAAAGTTCAGTATTGATGGTGTCGATGTCGGAGAGGGGATCGACAGCGCCGGCGACATGAACGACTTCAGGATCTTCAAAGCAGCGCACCACGTGCGCGATGGCGTCGGTGGAGCGGATGTGGCCGAGGAACTGGTTGCCGAGGCCTTCACCCTTCGAAGCGCCGGCGACGAGGCCGGCGATGTCGATGAACTCCATCGTGGTGGGTACGAGTGATTTGGGCTTGATGAGCGCGGCAATTTTGTCGAGGCGCGGGTCCGGGACCGAGACGATGCCGACGTTGGGATCGATGGTGCAGAAGGGGTAATTCGCGGCCTGCGCTTTCGAGGCTGTCAGCGCGTTAAAGATGGTGGACTTGCCGACGTTGGGCAGACCGACGATTCCGCAGTTCAAAGGCATGGGTGCGACGTGCTCCTGTTGCTATTGGAACACGCAGCCCGACACGCGTAGGCAAACGGGTAATGGACTTGGGGCGAAACGAGGTTACCAAGGAGATGTAGACATACTTCACGCAAGTGGTAAGTTTGGTTCACCGAGAAAGAGGCTCCACGGGGAGCGGGAGGCGTTAACCGGCGCCGCGCTCCTCATGGAAAAGAGCCTGGACCGGGTTACCCTGACTGACCTGCTTTTTTGAACTACCTATGGCGTATCTGAACCGGACGGATGGTACGGCCGTTCGGCAGACCGGGCCTGTTATCACCCTTGCTATCCCTTGCTCCACGCTTCGCCCTTCAGGAGTTCTGCCATGCCTATCTCTCCGTTTGCCCTTCGCGCTGCATTCTTTCTTTGCGCAACGGGGGCTGCCCTTTTGCCGTCCCATGCGCAAACTTTTGCGGCGATTACGGGTGCGACCCCGGTATTGACCGGCGATGTTCCGGATCGCGTGCCGTCCGCCCTGCCCGCGCACCATCGCAAGTCCGACGCGCCGCTGATGTATGCCCGGATTCGTGACGGGGTTTACAGCGTGGATGGCATGGTGGGCAAGGTGCGGCTGAACTATGACGTCAAAGCGGCCAGCGCTCTTTACCTGTTCATGCCGGGTGTGGGAACGGCTCTGATAACGCTGGCGCCCTCAGCCGAAGGGATATCCGTGCCGGCTGTTTATCAGGATAGTCAGTTGACGATGCAGGTGGCCGGGCACACCTTCAATCTGAC
>CAXTZL010000064.1:0-14593 GCA_964248555.1 uncultured Bryocella sp. | reverse complement strand
CCCATCCGCTCCGCCCTGGTCGAGGGAGCGAGCTGGTGGAATCAGGCCTTTACCGCCGCCGGCTGGCACAACGCCTTCCAGGTCAAGGTACTGCCTGCTGATGCCGATCCCATGGATGTTCGTTACAACATCATCCAGTGGGTTCACCGCTATACGCGCGGCTGGAGCTACGGGGCCACCGTTACAGACCCGCGTACTGGGGAAATCCTGAAAGGTAACGTTACCCTCGGCAGCCTGCGGGGCCGCCAGGACTACCTGATCGCCGAGGCCCTGCTCGCGCCCTACAAGGACGGCAAAGTTCCGGATGCCGCCCATGACCCCATGCTCGCCATGGTGCTGGCGCGCATTCGCCAACTCTCGGCGCATGAGACGGGCCACACCCTCGGCCTGGCCCACAACTTCGCCGCTTCCAGCTACGCGCAGGGTGCCAGCGTGATGGATTATCCGCACCCTTACATCACGCTGAAGGATGGCATTCCCGACCTGTCCCACGCCTATGCCGTCAACATCGGCATCTGGGACAAAGTGGCCATCGACTACGGCTACCGTCAATTCGCACCCGGCACCACGCCCGGGGCGGAACATGCCGACCTAAATCAGATCCTCGCCGATTCACAAAAGCAGGGCATTCCGTACATCACGGATCAGGACTCCCGCCCTCTCGGCTCCGCTCATCCCCATGCCCATCTCTGGGACAACGGTCCAGACTCCGCGACAGAGCTCGATCGTATCCTCGAGGTTCGCTCGGCTGCACTGGCCCGCTTCGGCCCCGACACCATCCGCAACGGGACGCCCATGGCGGAACTGGAAGAGATGCTGGTGCCGCTGTTTCTCCTGCATCGCTACCAGACTGAAGCCGCCGCCAAGGAGATCGGTGGCCTGAACTACGAGTACAACCTGCGCGGAGATGGCGAAGCTGCCCCGGCCATTGTTTCCGTTCCTGACCAAGCACGCGCTGAAATCCGTTCTCAAAACGCTCTCTCCGGAGGTCCTCACCCTGCCCGAGAACCTGCTGGCCATCCTGCCGCCCCAGCCGCCGGGATTCCCACGAACGCAGGAGTCGTTTCCCTCTGAGACAGGCCTCACCTTTGATCCGGTCGCTGCGGCGGAAACCAGTGCTGACCTTACCCTGGCCCTGCTGACCGATCCTGCACGCGCTGCACGGCTCGTGCAGTACCACATGCGTCTGCCGAACTCTTACGGCCTGCTCACCCTGCTGGAGGGTATCTCAAACACCACGGCGGAGCGCCCCCAGGGGGGTACCACAATCTCCTCTGAGGTGGAACGCGCCGTGGAAACCCACGGCCTGGAAGCGATGTTCACCCTGGCCATGGACCCACAAACCTCCAGCCAGGCCCGTGCGATTGCATCTTTCCACCTTGAAGAGGTACTCAAGAAATTAAGCGCCGAGCCTACGCCGGCCGATTCAGACGAGGCCATTCACCATCGCGCTCTCATCGAGCGCATCCAGGAGTTCCAGAGAAGCCCGGAAAAGTTCACGCCGGCAAAACCCATCGAGGCTCCCCCGGGTATGCCCATCGGCGACGAAGAAGTCATGTAGTCAGCACTTTCGTGCTGAACAGGCAGAGCCGCCTAGTTGGGCGGCTCTGTTCTGCCCCAAACTAGGCTAGGAACCCGGTGAAAAATTCCTGATGTGATCGACCGTTCCCTGATCCAGCTTCTGCAGCAGATCTACCGTCAGGTCGACCGTCTTATCGAAATCGCCTCGATTCACGATCCCATTGTGCGCATGCGTGTAGCGCACCGGCACCACCACATTCAGGGTTGGTGCTCCGGTGCCCGACGCCTGCATTTCTGCCGAATCGTCCCCATAGCCCTGCACCAGGTCCAACTGCAGCGGAATGCTTTGCTGTTTGGCCGTCTCCTCAACGAAGTGCACCAGCTTACGGTTCGGAATCGCGCTCGAGTCGTAAAGGAAAATACCCGGTCCGCCGCCCAGATGGGCTTGCGTCTCCTCTGGCCTCCCACCCTGATCGTTGGCAATGCCGCCCTCAATGGCGAGCCCAAGATCCGGCTTGACCATATTCGCGGCGGTTCGCGCCCCACGCAACCCAATCTCCTCCTGCGTGGTGGCTACAAAGAAGAGCTGGTTCAGATGCGGCAGCTTTGCGAGGCGCTGCATCGCTTTCACCAGCACCGCGCAACCGATTCGATCATCCCAGGCCTTGGCAAGGTAGTTCTGCGTTCCATTCAGGATCGTAAAAGGCGAGTCGGGCACCACGGGATCTCCCGGCTCGATACCCAGTGCCGCTGCCTCCTCCGGGGTGCGTGCTCCTGTGTCCAGGAAAATGCTATTCCGTGGGAAGACTTCGTTTCTCTCCGCCGGGGTAACAACATGAATGTCACGAATACCCGTAACCGCCTCCACGGGGCCCTTGCTGCCCAGGATGATCCAACGCTGATCCACCAGGGCCTGATCCAGCCAGCCGCCCAGCATCTGCATGGTGAGCTGTCCGTTGGAACCGATGCGTCGCACCATTCCCCCGAGCTCTCCATGTGGGCGTCGATCATAATGCGAGGCCCCGTTGATCCCAACTGCGCCACCACGGAGCCCATACCGTCGTAGCGCAGCGGTGCCGTGGTGAGTGGCTTCATTTCGTGCACCATGATGGCCCTCACCGCATCCTCAGCTCCCGGCGGCCCCGGAGCGTCCGCCAGATTGCGCAGCAGCTGGACGGTAGCATCCGGCTGCTGCGCAGACAGACTCGGCAAGAAGTGCACACAAAGTGACAGGGCGGCGAGAGGGAAGATTCTGAGTAGGGGTCGCATACGCGCAGCGTACCATTAGAAGCGGCCTGCCCACAGGCTCCAAAAGGATCCCATGCAGATTGGTCGGCCCCTCATCGGCATTCCCACCCCGACTTCATGCGATCTGGCGTATAACCGGCAGAACTGGCCGCAATACAGCGAGGCTATACGTGAAGCCGGGGGGAAACCGCTGGCATTGCAGGTTGCTGTCTCCACAAATGAGCTGAGTGCTGCTGTTCAGCGTTGCGTCGGGTTCGTTCTTCCGGGAAGCCCAGCCGACATAGATCCAGGACATTACGGGGAAGATCCCCTGGAGATTACCGCGGCAGCGGACTCCGCTCGCGAGATCTGCGATCGCCTCATCCTGGAGCACGCCGAGCAGACAGGAAAGCCGGTATTTGGCATCTGCTTTGGCCTGCAATCTTTGAATACCTGGCGAGGCGGCACCCTGGTGCAGGACCTCACTCCCGTCCCCGTCAACCACGCGGCCGGCCGCGGTGTAGCGATCGCACACACCGCGCTTGTTTCGAGCATGAGCCTGCTCGGCAGCTTGCTTTCGCCGTCAGAAGCACCTGCAGATGGACCCTTTCGGCGCCTTCCTATTAACTCCAGCCATCATCAGGCCGTCTCGCGTCCTGGCGACGGTCTAACCGTCGTGGCACGCTGTGTCGAAGACGGCACGGTCGAGGCGCTCGAAGGCCGTGTCGGAAAGGCGACGATGCTGGGAGTGCAATGGCATCCCGAGCGCAGCACCACTATCAGTGCGGCCTCCCGCAACCTGTTCCGTTGGCTCACCCTGGAGGCCCTCGACCCGCAGGAAAACCTACTAGAGGAACTACGTGTCCACGCTCTCTGAGGAACAAATCTCCGCGCTGCTTCGGCCCTACCTTCAGGCCAGCGTTGGGCACAGCGCCGGGACCGAGCAGGAAGAGCCCCAGGTGGTGCTCCTGAAACTCAGCCTATATCTCGATCTGCTGCTGCGTTGGAATGAGCGTACAAACCTGACCTCGGTCAGGGACCCAGACCAGATCGTCACACGGCACTTCGGGGAAAGCCTGTTCGCGGCTCGCGCTTTGGGACAGCGCATTAAAGGCGGGAGCCACGTGTTGGATCTCGGAACGGGGGCGGGCTTTCCTGGTGTCCCACTGCAGCTCTTGCTGCCGAAGGTAGAGGTCACCCTGGCGGAGTCACAGGGCAAGAAGACCGCCTTCCTGCGGGAGGTGGTACGTGCTTTGGGGCTGAGATCTCAGGTCTGGGCCGGACGGGCGCAGGATCTTCCGGCTAACCAGACGTTCGAAGCGGTCACGCTGCGTGCGGTGGACAAACCCGAGCAGGCGCTCGCCGAGGCTCGCCGCCGAATCAAGCCAAGCGGCTGGCTGCTTCACCTGCGTGGAGAGGAGAACCCGCAGCAGGCCGACGCAGGAATGGAGCTGCTGGCTATACCAGGACTGCATAAAGCTGTGGTTGAACTTCGGCAGTTCTGAGCCTGATTGCCGAGCGTGTTCCACGTGGAACAGCTTTTCACGCCAACCGCGAACAATTTGCGTTCCACGTGGAACGCAAATTGCGTTTCCCAGCGCCATACCTGATACTCTGTCCCGGTATCCATGGCCCTCCCGCAAGACTCGCAACGCCCCCGAAGCAAGCGCCAACTCGACGCCAAGACCCTCGCCGTTGTAAACCAAAAGGGGGGCGTAGGAAAGACAACAACCGCGATGAATGTCGCAGCTTCACTCGCCCTCGAAGGCATTCCCACCCTCCTGGTTGACTGCGACCCGCAATCGAATGCATCCAGCGGCTTCGGCTTCGCCAAGGGTGAAAACCGCACCTCCATCTATGAAATCCTGGTAGGTGACGCCTCCGCGGCGGATGGCATCTACGCAACCAAGGTAGACGACCTAAAGCTCATCCCCGGCTCGCGAAACCTGATTGGCGCAAATCTCGAACTGGTGGAGATGACCGACCGGGAACAGCGCCTTCGTACCGCACTTCAGCCCGTGCGTGATCGGTTCTCCTTTATCGTGCTCGATTGCCCTCCCGCACTCGATCTACTGACCCTGAACGCTCTCGTCGCCGCCGACCGTCTTCTAGTCCCCATGCAGGCCGAGTACTTCGCCTTGGAAGGTATCTCCGACCTCATCTCCACTCTGGATCGCATCTCGGCAAGCTTCAATCCCACGCTTGGGCTTGAGGGCGTGCTCCTCACCATGTTCGATGAACGCACCAACCTCTCGCAGCAGGTGCGCGAAAATTTGCGGGCTTTTTTCGGCACAAAGCTCTACACCACAACCATCCCACGCAACGTGCGCCTGGCTGAAGCACCAAGTCATGGAGAACCTGCTGTCACCTACGACCCTCGCTCCCGAGGGGCGGAGGCCTATCGGCAACTCACGCGGGAGCTGATGCTGGCAAACGGCTACAAGCCCGGGAAAGCCTCCGTCATTCGATAATTCCCACACCTCGTACCGCTTTCGAGGCACATGCAGGAGATTACCGCGCTGCAGTTCTACCGGTACAGTAAAGGACTTGAAGCCATGAAATCGACCACGCAGCCCGACAACAAGCGCCGTGCCCTTGGAAAAGGGCTGGACTCCCTTCTTCCGCCCCGTCCGATGCCGTTAGCACAAGTCATGGCTTCTGCGGTAGACATGGCATCCGGCAAACCACTTGAGCTCCCGGTCGACCTAATCGATCGAAATCCCTTCCAGACACGATCCAATTTCGACGAAGGGAAGCTTGCGGAACTGGCCGCTTCCATTCTTGCTACGGGCGTGGTGCAGCCTCTTATCGTACGAGCCACCGAAAATGGCCGCTATAGCCTGATCACAGGAGAACGCCGCCTCATGGCAAGCAGGCAGGCACAGCTCAAGACGGTGCCCGTCATCATTCGGGATGTCTCCGACCTGCAAACCATGGAGATGACGGTCGTCGAAAACCTCCAACGAGCCGATTTGAACCCCATGGAACAGGCAAGAGCTTACGAGCGACTCAGCAAAGAGTTCCATCTTACCCAGGAAAAAATGGCGGAGCGTACAGGAAAGGATCGAGCTTCCGTGGCCAACTTCCTGCGTCTGCTGCGGCTGCCGGACGACATCCAGCAGCGCGTCGAGTCCGGCGAGGTCAGCTTCGGTCACGCACGCGCTCTGCTCGCACTGCCAACACCCGAGCTGATGGGGCTGGCCGTCCAAAAAATCCTGGCCCTGAGCCTGAGCGTACGGGCCACGGAAAGCCTTGTGCAAGGCATGTTGCATCCGGAAAGCAGAAACAAAGCCGAGAATACCGCAAAGCCGATTGATCCCAATGTCCGCCACGCGCAGGACCGGCTGCGCCACAGCCTCGGCTTAAAGGTCACCATCGAGGACAAACGAGGCAAAGGCCGCGTCATCATCGAATACAGTGGAATCGACGATTTTGACTCCATTCTCCACGCCCTCGGCAAAGAGGCTTGATGTGACCGGCAGGCGCAATCCTGCGCGAACCCAAACAGCTATCATGCTAATGACGGCGTCACGCGCCTTCCCGCAAGTCCGGTACGGAGCCTGGTCATGATCGCTACCCCTTTGGATTACCGGCTCCGCTATCCGATCCACGTCGTCATCTTCGTGGTCGGCTTCTGGCCTTTTTGGGAGCCGTGGCTGGGATTGAGCACCAAGTCCACCTGGCTCACCCTAAGTGCCACCCTGGCCCGTCAGGGCTGGCTTGGATTTCAGGCCGCCGTAGCCGTTGTGCTGGTCCTGTCACTGGTCTATGCGCTGCTGGGTGCGGCCTTTCGGGTGTGGGGCGCGGCTTACGTCGGAGCCGCGACAGTAAACTCGCCAGAAATGCAGGGCCGGGCGATGCTCGCGGACGGACCGTATCGGCACACCCGCAACCCGCTTTACCTGGGCACCCTGCTGCACACCGTGGGCCTGGCCTTGTTGATGCCCCCAGCCGGGGCGATCTTTGCCATCGCTGCCATCTGGATCCTGCAGGTACGTCTGGCCTTCGCAGAGGAGCCCTACCTGCTGCAGCGCTTCGGAGAGGCCTACCGCCTCTACGCCGCCCGCGTCCCCCGTTTCCTACCCTCACCCAAACCGCTTGTGCCCACAGCAGGGGCCAGGGCGCACTGGCTTCAAGCAATGGTCGGCGAAGTGTATTTCCTGGGAGTAATCGTCACGTTGCTGCTGTTCGGCTGGAGCTTCAACGCCACGCCGATCCTGCAGGGGATTGTTATCTCACTCGGACTTTCGATCGTGGCCAACGCCTTTATGCCCCGGCCCGTGACTGACTGATCGAAGACCCGTATATCCTTCTTCGGACGTAAGATAACAACGTGTTCACTCCATTATCGTCCCCGATCCAGCCCATGCTTGCCAAGCGCGTTGAGGCCATACCTGCAGAGGGTGCGTGGAGCTTCGAACCCAAGTGGGACGGTTTTCGCACGCTCGTGTTTCGCGACGGCGACGAAATCTTGCTGCAAAGTCGCGACCTGAAGCCGCTGAACCGCTACTTTCCCGAGTTGATGGAGCCACTGAAGAACCAGCTGCCACCGCGTTGCGTACTGGATGGGGAGATCGTTATCGCACATGGTGGTGCCCTCGATTTTGACGCACTGTCACTCCGCATTCACCCCGCTGCCAGCCGAATCAAGCTCTTAGCCGCACAGACGCCCGCAGCCCTCATCTGCTTCGACCTGCTGGCAGAAAACGACGAGGACCTCTCACAGCAGCCGTTCCTCGAGCGCCGCCGCCGACTTGAATCGGTTCTGCAGGGCGCCCAGCCGCCGCTACACCTTACGCCCGCCAGCCTGGACACCCGAGTAGCGCAGGACTGGTTCGAGCGTTTCGAAGGTGCAGGACTGGATGGGGTCATTGCCAAGCGGCTCGACAGCTTGTACGAACCAGGGAAACGCACCATGCTAAAGGTGAAACACGAGCGCGATTGTGACTGCGTGGTCGGTGGCTTTCGGTGGCACAAGGACGGCGAAGGCACCATGGTCGGCTCGCTCCTTCTCGGCCTGCAGGATAGCAACGGCAAGCTGCAGCACGTTGGCACCTGCGCCAGCTTCTCCGCAGCCAAACGCAAAGAGTTGCTGGATCTGCTCGCGCCCTACCGCGAGAACGCCCGCGCAGATCACCCCTGGGCTACATGGAGCGAGCCCGCAACCGACGCTCCTGGACGTATGCCTGGAGCCCAGAGCCGGTGGAGCGCGGGCAAAGACCTCGCCTGGGAGCTGCTACGCCCCGAACTGGTGCTTGAGGTGGCCTATGAGCACGTGCAGGGCAACCGCTTTCGCCATCTGGCCCAGTTCCGTCGCTGGCGGTCGGACAAACAACCCGCGGACTGCACCTATGCACAACTCGAGGTAGTACCACCACAGGAGATCGCTGCCATCTTCCGCGGTGATCGATAAAATCCGGCTAGGGGATTTTATAGTTGCGGGTCGGATCGTCGTCGGGGTCAGGGGTACCCTGGGCTGGTCGAAGAGCTTCCGGAACGTGGCGTAGGTTCACGCGAAGGCGGTACCAGATGTAGGCGCTGCCACGCATCCTGTCGACGAGAATGTCATCCACGGCAAGGTGCGCCGCCGCCTCTGGATTTGCCAGCCTCCATCGCTCCAGTCCTGCTTGTGCGGCTTCCTTGTCGGGAGATTGCGCAATGATAAGAAGGGGAAACTTTGAAGCCCGCGTTGCTCTCTTTGCCGGGGGCTTCGCGGGTTCCCCATCCGCGGCAGGCGTCCCAACAGTCGCCCTTGGCTTCGTAGCGGGCCTGGTTTCGTCTGCACCAGCTTCCTCGGAAGGTACCGATACGGCAACAGAACGCTTACGAAAGGGCTTCGCTCCGAACCCCTCGCCCAACTGCTCCTCAAAATCCTTTAGCGGCGTCTCCGCGCGCGAGGGCTGCACGCGGGCCGGTTCGCCCTCCGCTTTGCGGAAATGTGGCGGCCAGGGAGCGTCCCCCATACCTTCGGCAGCATCGCGCGCCGCCAAATCCAGTAGTTCGTCGAGTGAGCCAGGATGCGCGTCCATCGAAGCATGCGGATCGCCGATGGCAGCAAACCGCGCCGGCATGGTCAGCACAGTGAAGTCCCCCGGCTCGCAATGCTCCACCTCATCCCACGCCAGGGGAGCCGAAACCCGTGCATCCGGCAGCGGCCGAACGGAGTAAGCCGAGGCGGTGGTGCGATCCTTGGCATTCTGGTTGTAATCCAGAAACACACCATGGCGCTCCTCTTTCCACCACTTCGAGGTCGCCAGGTGAGGCACCCGCCGCTCTACCGCGCGCGACAGCGCGAGTGCCGCACGCCTCACCTCGGTAGAGCCCCACCGAGGCTCGATGCGCACGTTCACGTGCATACCCCGCGAACCAGAGGTCTTCGGCCAGCCGGTCAGACCGAACTCCGCAAGCACGGCCTGCACCTCCAGCGCCGCACGGCGAACATCTTCCCACTCCACCCCCGGGCCAGGGTCAAGATCGACGCGCAACTCATCAGGATGGTCAAGATCCCCACTCCGCACGGGGTGCGGATGGAGCTCCATGCAGCCCAGGTTGACGATCCACGCCAGCCCCGCGGCCTCGTCCACGACGATCTCCTCCGCCGTACGGCCTGAGGGAAAGCTGAGCGTGGCAGTCCGAACCCACGCAGGATGGTCACTGGGAGCACGCTTCTGGTAAAAGGGCTCCTCATGTGCGCCGTTTACAAAACGCTTCAGGACGATTGGCCGGTCGCGAATCCCAAGCAGCGCGCCCGGAGCCACGGCCAAGTAATAACGCACCAGGTCTAGCTTGGAAAGCTGGACCTCACGTGAAAAGTACAGCTTTTCCGGGTGCGAAAGGCGCACCTCGTGACCGTCTACCTGCAAAAGCTCAAAGGTGTCGTTCTTTCCCATAGCTGGTAAGGACAGCCTAAACCCACTGCCGCCAATCGTTTCCTTCGGCACTGGCCTTCAAGCTGGCAAAACGCCTTTTCACTAGCCGGCGTACATAGGGCTGCAAAATCCAGCGGTTCGCCATACGCCCGAAAATTCCGAATGGCAGGGAAAAGTGAACCTCATCCTCGAGCACCGTCAGAGCTTCGCCACTCTCACCCAAGCGCTCACGCATCCAGTGGTCATGATGAAAGCTTTCGAAGCGCCCACGCTCCTGCGAATCCTGGAACCAAGCCACAGGCTGGCCCAAAACTTCCGCGTGCAACTCCGGCTGTAAATCGGCTGCCACCGTAGCGGGGTGCGGTGCGGCATAGCCCGTGATGAGGGTATGGTGCTCGGTGGGTAGGCCGAACTTCCAACCCCTCCAGACAACGCGACTGCCATCCTGCACATGACCACTCGTCACGCCACCCACAAGCTTCATCCCCAGCGTTTCTCGCACCAGTTCCACGCGCGTCGAAAGCGCCCAGAGCCGCTCCAGCGGTGCACGGATCTCTGCAAAATCATGCACCGTCAGCTCTCTTGTCTCGCTCATGCCGCCGTCTCCACCAGCAATCGCTGCTGCAGCAGCGACACCAGTGCCTCTTCTTCCTTGTGCAGTGCGGAGGCGTGTACGGCGATATCGAGGTCCAGCTTCGCTTTGACCTCCTGGATTTCCTGCTTGATCTCCGCGATCTGCTCTTTAGCCTCCGGTGTCATATGCCCGCTCAGATACGCCTCCAGCACCGCCGGATGCACATAGCACTTTCGACAAACGGAAGGCGTATTGCCAAGCTGCGCCGCAACTGCAGTGATCGCCTGTACAACGTTCTTTTTCGCCTGCTTTTCACTCGAATACGGCTCAAACTGGCTCAGCAGCTGACTCGCCATCACTGTGCCGGCCCATGTGCGAAAGTCCTTCGCGGTGAAGTGCTCGCCTGTGATCTGGCGAAGGTACTCATTCACATCGTGCGAATCGATGGCGTGCCGCTTTCCTTCGTGATCCTCATACTGAAAGAGCTCATAGCCCGGCATCTCTTCACAACGCTTGATGATCTTCGCCAAACGCTTGTCAGCAAGATCGATCGTGTGATGGACACCGCTCTTGCCCTTGAAATCAAAGGTGACCTTGTTGCCGTGAACCTCGACGTGTTTATGGCGCATGGTCGTCAGGCCGTAGCTGTGGTTTTCCCTCGCGTACTCCTCATTGCCGACACGAATATGCGTGGTTTCCATCACGCTGATCACGGTGGCCAGCACCTTCTCACGCGGCAACCCATGCAACTTTAAGTCATGCTCTACCTGCGCTCGAATCTTGGGCAGGGCTTCCGCAAAATGCGCCATACGCTCATATTTGTTCGCATCGCGCACCTCCCGCCAGTGCGGATGGTAGCGGCTCTGCTTGCGTCCCCGGACGTCGCGGCCGGTACACTGCAGGTGGCCGTTGGCGTGCGTCGTAATCCACACATCGACCCAGGCCGGAGGAATGACCAGCGACTTGATGCGCTTCAACGTATCTTCGTCCGTGACCGGGGCGTCGTGCGCGTCCACAAAGCGAAAGCTGTCATGGTGCTTCACGCGGCGGATACCCGGTACGTGATCACTCGTATAACGGAGCCCGGCCGCACGCGCAAAGGCCTTGGGGTCGGTCGCTGGATCGTAACCCAACGCATCGGTCGACTCTTCCGAGGCAGCAACCTTCACCTGCTTCGATCCCGTGTGCTTCGATCCTTTAATCTCACGGTTCAGTGTCTTCGTCTTCTTCGTACTGCTGGCGACCGCTTGCATACGCAATGGGATGCAGACCTCCGCAGGGACGTCGGCAGCTACCGCACCAATCTCAATGCAACTTCGTGTGCATCAACGCGCCGACCGCGGCTGATGACCCGGCGTGAACATTGACCAACTCTGAGCGGACTTACAAATCGGCATCGCACAGAAGAGGACTTTCCCCATGCACGGATTTAGCGAGCACCAGCTGCTCGGGGCCTTTCTGGCCATTGCTGTTGTTCTGCTCGTCACCCGCAGCATGGCCGAACTCAGCCGGCGGCTAGGGCAGCCGGAGGTCTTGGGCGAGCTGCTGGGCGGCTTTCTCATCGGTCCCTCGGTGTTGGGGGCGCTGTTTCCTCATGCTTTCGGTCAGCTGTTTCTGAACCCGTCCGTATCGCTGGCCTTGCAGCTGCTCAGCTGGATCGGCGCCATCCTTCTGCTCATGATCGCGGGGATGGAGGCCGATCTCGCCATTTTGCGTCAGAAAGCCGTTCCCGGCATGCTGGCCGCTGCCGGAGCCATCGGCGCCTCCATCGGCATCGGTACGGTCATCGGAGTCAAGTTCTTCAAGCAGGACCCTACAAGCGCCTTCTTCCTGGGGCTGGTACTCTCCGTCACCGCCGTAAGCGTTGTCGCCAAGCTGTTGATCGAGCGCGAAGCGCTCCGGCGTGACTATGCCCAGGTCATGCTGGCCGCGGGTATCGCCAGCGAGGTCCTGGTCTGGCCCCTGATTTCGATCGTCTCTTCCGTCCAGCACAAGGCCAGCCCGTTTCTGGCAGGCGTGCGCGCTACGGGCCTGGCGATTCTCTTCTTTGCCTTCATGTTCACGCTGGGACGCAGGTTTACCTACTGGGCCATGCGCAAAGTCGCCGATGTGACCTGCATCCCGAACGGCGAACTGTCCCTTGTGTTGGTGCTGCTCTGCCTTTCTGCGGCAACGACCACCCTCATGGGCCTGCATCCGCTACTGGGCGCCTTCGTCTTTGGCGTCCTGCTCAGCAAGGCCCCGCGCGCCACCATCGCGCTCAAAGAGAGAATCCAGGCGTTGACCATCGCCTTCTTCGCTCCCGTCTTCTTCGGCCTCGCCGGCATGCGCGTCAACCTGTTCAATCTGCGCGGCCTGCAATCCATCGAAGGCATTCTAATTCTTCTGGTTCTTGCCGGTCTCGCGAAGGCACTCTTCGGGTTTCTCGGCGCGCTGGCCGGCCGGCTGCCCGTCTGGGAGGCGGCCACCGTCGGCGTTGGGCTCAACCTCAAAGGCGGGACCGACGTCGTGATCGCCATCGTCGGCACGGAGCTCCTCCTGCTTTCCTCAGACCTCTACACCGCCTATGCGGTTGTGGCCATTTTGACCGTCGTCATCTCCCCGCCCGCCATTCGCTGGATGTCTGCCAAGACGACGCCCGGCGACCTGGAACTTCAACGCCTGAACCGCGAGGAAGCGCGGAAACTGGCCTATCTTGCCGATCGCGAACGCGTTCTGCTGCCCATGGTGCCTGACCTGCTGCCCGCCCACTCGGCGCTGCTGGCCGCCGCTATCGCCGCCGCCAAACATGCCGAAGGCGAGCTCTTCGATCTCACCGAACTCTCCTTCAACGAGGATATTTCGCTCACCCGCTCCACTACGCCGGATGAGCTTGTGCAGGCCTCGAGCATGCTCTCCCACGCCTCCGACTTTGCGCACGTGGATCTCGAGCGCATCTCCTCGCCACAGGGGGATGTCTTTGAATCCGTTCAGGCCGCGGCGGAAGGCCAACACCTGCTGATGCTGGGCGCCACCGCCGTCACAGGCGATGTAGCCCTCAGCTTCGGCGCCGTGCAGGACCGTCTGCTTCGCGAATCGAAGACGGACATCCTGCTAACGGTTTTCCCGGGAACAACGCCGCCGCCCATCCAGCGAATCCTGGTACCGGTGAACGGCCTGGCACATTCGCTTGCCGCCGCCGACGTGGCCGGCTATATCGCCAAGGGCAGCAACGCCGAAGTGGTACTGATGACCGTCGTGTCCCCGCGCCTGGGTCCTCTTTTCTGGAGGGAGCGCAAGCATCGCGATCTTCTGCAAGCCGGATACGCCACCATTCGCGAGGCAAAATCCCGCATCGCCCGTCTCGAAATCCCGATTACCGAGAAAGTGGTATTGGCAGATGACGTAGCGGAAGCGACTCTTACGGAACTTCGCGCAGAATCTTATGACCTTCTGCTGCTCGGCAGCGTGATGCGTTCCAGCACCACGGGAATTTCACTGGGCAGAACAGTGGAAGGCCTGTTGCAGCACGCGCTCATCCCAAGGACCGTACTGATCTCCCGAAGCATGGATGTCTCCGCCAACGGAGCATCTTAGCTTCGCCAATGCCTCGGCATTCAGGATACGAACTCCTAAAACTTTTGCAGCGGGAAATTCATAGCACAGATAACGCTAGCAGAGGTTACCTCTTTACTCGTACCACAAAAGTTGCGTCACGTGAAACATCCACGAGTGACCTGGACGCGTTACTTCTTTACAAGGCCGAGTTTTTGAGTTCGTCCTCATTGGAGATGTGCAGTGGATCGCAAACTGACGCAATTAGTAGACAAGGCACTTTCCCGCCGCGGCTTTCTTGCCGGAGCGGGCGCATTGGCCGCGGGCACGGCCGTAGCAGGTTGCAGTGATGGGCCCATGACGACAGTGACCGCTCCAACAGCGGCCTTTGTCGACGCTGATTACCTGAATTTCGCTCTGAATCTGGAGTACCTCGAGGCTGAGTTCTACTTGCACGCCGCCACCGGTAGCGGGCTTACCTCCGCCGACACGGGCAACGCCACCAGCAAGACCACGGGCGGAGCCCAGGTAAGCGGCCTCACGGCAGTACAGCAGCAGTACATCTATGAGATCGCGCAGAACGAACTCGATCACGTTCGCTTTCTCCGCGCCGCGCTCGGCACCGGCGCCGTCGCTGCTCCCTCGATCGACCTCACAACGAGCTTCAACACGCTCGCCGCAGCAGCGGGCCTTGGAAGCACCTTCAATCCCTTCGCCAGCTACAGCAACTATCTCATTGGCGCGTTCATCTTTGAGGATGTCGGTGTCACGGCCTATCACGGGGCCGCTACGCTGCTCACCAACAAGACCTATCTCACCGCCGCAGCCGAGATCCTCGCCGTAGAGGCGTATCACGCCGGCTCGATCC
>CAXTZL010000063.1:0-14798 GCA_964248555.1 uncultured Bryocella sp. | reverse complement strand
CACCGCACTCGCCTGTGCCTGGATCAGACTTCAGCTATATGTGGATACCGCCTAGTGTCTGCCCGAAGCGCACCGTGTCGTCGAAGGACTTCTCCAGGTCCGAGGCGCTGTAGTGCGAGCTGGGCATCGCAAGCCCCGCAGACCGCAGCGCGGCTTTAACCTGGTTGGGCGTGCGGTTGTAAAAGCCCGCGGCCTCCACCTCCTTGTAACCGAGCGCGGCGACCTGCTTGAGGGTGCCTTCGTAGTCCTGTGCTAGCAGCTCGCGTACGGAGTACAGCTGCAGGCCCAGCGGAAGGCCCAGCGGTGTGGCCTGTGCACGCGAGCCGGCCAGCAGGGCACTGGCCGCGAGTGCGCCGGAGATATTGCGAAGAAACTGCCGTCGGGTGTGGGTCGTCATGGTTTCCATTCTCTTTCTTCAGTTCCAAACTTCAAATCCACCAGGGTTCCACGGCAGGCTGCTGCAGGAGCACGCGGGAAAGCATTCCAATCGCTGAGGCCAGACCTTCTTCTACGGAAGCCAAGGCATCCTCGTGCTCGATCGACAGGACACCGTCATAGCCGGCGAGTCGCAGCGCAGAAACGAGCGCCTTCCACTCCAGTTCGTCGTGACCCCAGCCAACCGTGCGAAAAAGCCAGCTGCGATCCGCCATGTGCGCATAGCTTTTGGTATCGAGGACGCCATTTCGCGCCTGATTCGCAGGATTCATGGCGACATCCTTGGCGTGCACGTGGAAAATGCTGCCTCCCAGCGCCGCGATTGCCGTGGAAGGATCGATTCCCTGCCACCAGAGATGGCTTGGATCGAAGTTGATCCCGACATTTCGCCCTGCTTCCGCACGCAGGCGCAGCAGGGTTTCGGGGTTATAAACACAGAACCCAGGATGAGCCTCCAGCGCCACGCAAACGCCCGCGTTCCGCGCCTGTGCGGCTGCCTCGCGCCAGTAGGGAATCAGGCGCTCGCTCCATTGCCACTCGAGACCCTGGCTGTATTCCGGGGGCCAGGACACGGTGATCCAGCTGGGCGTGCGGTCGGCCGGGCTCCCGCCTGGGCATCCCGAAAAGGTGACCACGGTTGAAACGCCGAGCGTTTCGGCAAGGCGCAGGGTTTGGAGAAACAGCGCTCGCGCCTCCGCCGCCACCTCCCCGACGGGGTGCACGGGATTGCTGTGGCAGGAGAGTGCACTGATCGAGAGCCCGGCATCGGCGAGCTGCTGCAGGATCTCGTGCCGGAGCTCCGAGCTGCCCAGCAGGGCAACCGGATCGAGGTGCCGGCTTCCCGGCCAGCCCCCGGTGCCGAATTCAAGCTGCCGGATCGTGGGATAGCGCTTCAGTGCGGTGAGGAGGTCCTCAAAGCTGAGCATGTTGAAGACGGGCGTGAACAGGCCGAGTTGCATGGGTGAGGGGACTCTCTATTCTGGCTACTCGTTCGTGCCGGGGGAAGCGGTGGTGTACCGAAGATCACAGTGGCGCCTCAAGCACCAGCGCCTCCGATTCCTCCACAGAGGCGATCCGCAGAGGCTCGCGCTCGTGAAACGTAAACAAAAAAAGCAGCAAAACCACTGCAGAGGAGGTGGCTGAAAAGAGCCAAATGGGGCGCCAGGCGTGTTCCGAAGGTGCTCCCGCGCCACCGAATGCGTAGTGCTCCACGACCGCTCCCGAGGCCCACGAGCCTACAAACATGCCGACACCGTAGGTGATAAAGGTGATCAGGCCCTGCGCCGCGGCCCGCAAGCTGGCCGGGGCCTTGCGGTCGATGTAGATTTGCCCGGTGACAAAGAAGAAGTCGTAGCAGATGCCGTGGAGGAAGATGCCGAGCCAAAGCATCCACATCCTCTCCCCCAGGCCGCCAAAAGCGAACAGAACATAGCGCAGCACCCAGGCGCCCATCCCCGCCAACAGCATGCCTTTCACGCCCAGCCGGCGGAAGAACCATGGAATGAGCAGCATGCAGCCCAGCTCGGAGAACTGGCCGCCGGTCATCTTGCCGGCTGCGTTGTGGACGCCGGTCTCGTTCAAGAACAGGTTCGTGAACGCGTAATAGAACTGCAGCGGGATGCAGATCAGAAAGGAAGCGATCGCGAAAATGGTGACGGAGCGTTCCCTCAGAATCGCAAGCGCTTCCGTCGGAAAAAAGCTGCGAAGATCCAGGTTCCCGGTCTGCACCAGGGGTGGTGTCGAGGGCAGCGTCAGGCAGTAAAGCGCCATCAACACGGAGGCCGCACTGGCGATCTGCATGGGATGAGCCGTGCCTTCCAGCGCCAGGGAACCCACGAGTAGGCCGGCGACGATCCAGCCGGCGGTGCCGAGCACGCGAACCGGCCCGAAATCGACCTTCAGGTCGCGCATGTGCCGGAAGGACAGGGAATTGGTCAAGGCAAGGGTCGGCATGTAGGCGAGGCAGTAAAGCAGCAGAACGGAATAGAGAGTGCCAAACCCGGTCTGCCGGGCTGCCAACACCAGGAGCACGGCTCCAGCGGCGTGAAGTCCAGCCAGGACGTATTTCGTGTCGAAAAAGCGGTCCGCGAGAAGCCCCACAAAGAACGGAGCCAGCATGGCGCCGACAGCGGTGGCCCCCGCCGCCAGACTAATCTGTTCGCCGGAAAAATGCAGGCCGCGGGCCAGCCACGTTCCGAGCGTGACGTACCACGCTCCCCAAATGAAATATTGCAGGAACATCATGGCGGCCAGACGGCTACGCAGGCTGGGGCTCATCCTCGAGTTGGTCCTTTCCGTCCTGGAGGCGCTCGCAGCCGAGGGGCCGGCCTTGCACACTGGAGCACCTCGGCCACCACTGCCCGACCAACCTATCGCATCGCCGGCAGTGCTGTACACCCTGGCCTGCAGCGCCTTCAAGACAGGCGCATTCGCCGGTAGCGTGCGTCTGCGTCCCTTCCACGACATCTAAAAGCTGTGAGCGTAAAAATCGGCAATGAACCCGCCTCCTCGGCGATTCCGGCAGGGCGCACCGGGGAGTTTTCCCCCGTTTGCTTCCATTTTGCTAACACCTACCCTGAGCTTCCAGAGCATTTCTATGCTCGCGTTTCGCCGGTAAAGGTGGCCGCGCCGCGGCTTATTCAGATCAATGCCGAACTGGCCCGTTTGCTCGGACTCGATCCCGAGGCGCTGGCGAGTCCGGCCGGCGTGGAGATGCTTGCGGGCAATCGCATTCCCGCTGGCGCCGATCCGCTGGCGCTGGCCTACGCCGGGCACCAGTTCGGCCATTTCGTGCCGCAGTTGGGAGATGGCCGCGCCAACCTGCTGGGCGAGATCGTCGGGACCGATAGTGTGCGCTACGACATTCAGCTGAAAGGCTCAGGCCCGACCCCGTTCTCCCGTCGCGGCGATGGACGGGCGGCCCTTGGACCTGTTCTCCGTGAATATCTTCTGAGCGAAGCCATGGCCGCGCTCGGCGTGCCCACAACCCGCGCGCTCGCTGCCGTAACCACAGGACAGCCGGTGATGCGGGAAACCGTGCAACCTGGAGCCATCTTTACGCGCGTGGCGGCGAGCCATCTGCGCGTCGGCACGTTTCAGTACTTCGCCGCCCGTGGGGACGTGGAGGCAACGCGCCGGCTGGCAGACTACGCCCTCGCTCGCCACTACCCTGAAGCCGCCCGGTCGCCGCGTCCGTATCTCGCTCTGCTGCAGGGCGTTGTCTCCCGCCAGGCCCGCCTCATCGCGCAGTGGATGTCCCTGGGCTTCATCCACGGCGTGATGAACACCGACAACACCTCCATCTCCGGGGAAACGATCGACTACGGTCCCTGCGCCTTTCTCGAGGCCTACGAGCCGGACAAGGTCTTCAGCTCCATCGATCACGCGGGTCGCTATGCCTATAGCAATCAACCGTTTGCGGCGCATTGGAACCTTACCCGCCTGGCTGAGGCGCTGCTTCCCGTGCTCGAAGTGGAAGCTGGCTCGCCGGAGTCCGCGCTCGAAGCCGCACAGGCGGCGCTCGCCGGTTTCGAGCCGCAGTTCGAGGCAGCCCAGCTCGACGGTCTGCGCGCCAAGCTCGGTCTGCAGACGGCGCAGGAGGCCGATGCCTCGCTCGCCGAGGATCTTCTGGCGCGCATGGCGGCCAACCGGGCCGACTTTACGCTCACGTTCCGCCGCCTGTGCGACGCCGCTGCGGATCCGTCGGCGGATGGAGACGTGCGGGTCCTATTTGATGATCCTGCCGCCTTCGACACTTGGGCACACCTCTGGCGGGCACGCCTCGAAGTCGAGTCCGCGCCACCCGCAGAGCGGGCCGCGGCCATGCGCCGGGTCAACCCTGCCTACATCCCCCGCAATCACTTTGTCGCTGCAGTCATCGAGGCCGCGGTAGAGCATGGCGATTTCGGCCCTTTTGAGCTGCTGTTAAAGGTCATCGCGAGGCCCTACGTGGAATCTCCCGGCTTTGAGGCCTTCGCCGTTCCGGCCCGCCCGGAGCAATGGGTGACGCAAACTTTCTGCGGGACCTGAGCCCAGGACGTCTGCGGGCGCCCGGGCTGGCCGGGAATTCAGCACTGCACTCAAGCCGGTCGCTGTACTATGGAAGCTCAAACAGGTGACGGCGATGGGGTTCGCCAGAATTGCACGCCTCCGCGCTGCTGATGACTCCTACGATTTCTGTAGGAGGACTCTTGTCCCAAAATCGTACCCAAGCCTTTTTCTACGACTCCGCGCAGCTCTTCCGCTACCTGCTGCGCTGGGTGCCGCTTGCCACGTCGACCGGCATTCTGGGCGGCTCTGCCTCGGCGCTCTTGCTGGTCTCGCTGGTTTGGGCGACAAAGACACGCGAGGCTCACAAATGGCTTATCGCCCTGCTCCCTCTGGCCGGGCTCGTCGTGGGGTGTCTTTACAAGTATCTCGGGACCGCAGTGGAAGCAGGCAATAACCTCGTCATCGACGAGATCCACGACCCAAAACGCACCATTCCCGCTCGCATGACACCGCTCATCCTGATCGGTACGTTCCTTACACACCTTTTTGGCGGTTCTGCCGGACGGGAAGGAACAGCGATTCAAACGGGGGCCTCTCTGGCCGACCAGCTGGGAAGACCGTTTCGGCTGCCGCAGCCGGAGCGCCGCATCCTGCTGATGGCCGGCATGAGTGCCGGGTTTGCGTCCGTCTTTGGCACACCCCTGGCCGGCGCGATCTTCGGCTTTGAGGTTCTGGCCATCGGGTCGGTCAGCTACGATGCCATCGTGCCCTGCTTTATCGCGGCCTTCATCGGCGACTTCACGACGCACGCCTGGCACGTGCACCACACGATCTACACCGTCACGGAAGTTCCCGCGCTGCAGGTTCCGAGACTGATCTGGGCTGCGGTTGCGGGCGCTGCCTTCGGCGTCATCGGCATGGCCTTTGCGAAAACAACGCACGCCATCGCACAGTTCTTCAAGCGGCACATCTCCTGGGCGCCGCTCCGGCCTTTCACGGGCGGCGTTCTCGTCGCACTCGGCGTGCTCGCGGTAGGAACGACGAAATACATCGGGCTGGGTATTGCCACGATCGTCGCGGCGTTCGGTCCTCGCCACGCACCCTATGACTGGGCGGGCAAGTTTGCCTTCACCGTCGTAACGCTCGGGGCCGGTTTCAAGGGCGGCGAGGTGACACCCCTCTTTTACATCGGAGCCACCCTGGGCAACGCTCTCTCCTATATTCTGCCTCTGCCCTCCACGCTGCTGGCGGGCATGGGGTTCGTGGCCGTCTTTGCGGGCGCGGCGAACACACCCATCGCCTCCAGCTTTATGGCAATGGAGTTGTTCGGCGCTGAGGCCGGAGCCTATGCCGCCATTGCCTGCGTGTTCAGCTATCTTTTTTCCGGGCACGCCGGCATTTATCACGCGCAACGCTTCAACCAGGCCAAGTACGGCACCGATGCCGCCGACGAGAGCCTGTCTCTCGCACAGGAGGCAAAGGTCGAGTTCTCACCTCCGGAGGAACACGGCTGATCCATTCGTAAAACGCCGCCGGCCCGTGGGGAGAGGCCGCTGCCACCACCGCGATTACTGGCAGGTCTCCGGGCTATGGTCGATCACGTACTGCAGCGCATCGGCGTAGCACAGACCCTGGGCCTTGCCCTTGGCCAGCAGCCGATGAAAAGCGGACGGGCGCACGGGATCGGGTAGAGCGCGTTGATAGAGGGCCCAGATGTCGAGCGAGGACTGACGGGCCGTGGTGGGAACAATCTCGGTAGGGGTCATACACGAAGGGTAGCCATGAAACGCGGCAGGCCCTATGCAACTTTCGATCGTTTTGCCGGTCTTTCGGACTTCTATCGTAACCCTGGGACAAGGCTGGGACTCCGGTCGCCGTCCGCGCAGATACACTGAAGCCTCCACCAAAGCCAAGCTGTTTTCAGGAGTCCGCATGAAGCAAATTCTGCGCCGGGCCGTCGTGTTCCTGGCTGTGATTGTGAGCGCATCCACTATGAATGATCCGTTGAACGCCCAGCACCCGGCAGCGCCCGCCTCCACAAAGCACGACTTCGTGTTGCACAACTTCCATACGGAAAGTGGTGCCGTGATCCCGGAGCTGCACGTGGTGTATGGGACCTATGGCACGCTGGATGCCGCCAAAGACAACGCCATCCTGCTGCCCTCGCACTATATGGCCAAGTACCGGGGGTATGAGTGGCTGATCGGGTCTCCAACGGGCGACCATCCACGTGCGCTGGATCCGGCAAAGCTCTTTCTGGTCACCAGTGAACTTTTTGGCAATGGGAGTTCCTCCTCCCCGTCGAATACTCCGGAGCCATTCCATGGTCCGCGCTTTCCGGTGATGACGATCCGCGACAACGTGGAGGCCGTGCATCAGCTGCTCACACAGGAGTTGGGAATTACGCACCTGAAGGCGGTTATCGGCTTCTCGATGGGGGCGCAGCAGACATTTCAGTGGGCGGTCAGCTACCCGGATTACATGGATCGCATCGTGGCGACCAGCGGCACGGCGCGTACATGGCCGCACGGCATCGTGCGCAACGAGGGGCAGATTGCGGCCATCACGGCGGATGAAGACTTCAAGGGCGGCAACTACACGGAAGAGCCCAAACGCGGTATCTCTGCTTTCGGCATGGTCTGGGCGGGCTGGCTTTACTCGCAGCAATGGTGGCGCGACGAGCTTTGGAAGACGGGGGACCCGAAGGCCACGCTCGAAGGGGAACTGGATCATTTTCGCAATGGATTTATCCCCGGCGCCGATGCCAACAACCTGATTCTGCAGATGCGCACGTGGGAAAAGCACGACGTGGGCACAACGCCCGGCTTCGAGGGCAACACCCAGAAGGCGCTGGCTTCCATCAAGGCCAGGGTCCTCTACATGCCCTCGGCGACCGACATGTACTTCCCGGTCGGCGATGCGCGCTTTGAGGCGCAGTTCATTCCGCATGTCGTGTTGAAGCCGATTCCGTCCCTGTGGGGTCATCCGGCCGGGGCGGGCGCAAGTCCGGCTGATTTGAAGTTTCTGAATGACAACATCGGTGCTTTTTTGAGCGGGAAGCCAGTGACGGGTGAGGTCGTTACCCATGCTCCCGCTCAGGCTGCTGCACTGAAGCCATAACCATTCGTCGGGTGAAAGGAGAAGGGCCGCCAGATTGGCGGCCCTTCTTGTGGTTGGTTGCGGTTTAGGGCAGGGTCGCCCGGAAGCTACCGCCGAAGTTGCCACCGGTGTACGCGCCGGTGATCTTTTCGACAACGCGGCTGCCAGAGCTGCCGGCTCCCGATCCGAAGGCCAGCGTCACCGTAATCGAGCCGTTGGGTTGAATGTCCCCTGCCGAGATTGGCAATGGCACGGTATCGGAAGCTGAGCCGAGCGTGGCGGCGGTCAGTTGCACCGCCTGCGCCGTACCCGTACCCGTGTTGGTGATGACCACGGTAACCCCGTAGCTGCCATCACTGAGTTTGGTAAGCGTTGGTGAAATGTTGAGGGTGACCGTGCCACTGACCGGTGCCGCAGCCGGCACGGCGAAGAAGCCGACCAGCCCGTCATGATCGGTGGAGACCTGCGGGATGGCGGCATTGTTGCGGTCGACAACAGGGAAGTCCGCATTCCAGTGCGCCGGCTGCGTGCGCACCAGGCCGGCGATGTCCTGCGTTACGAGGAAGTGATCGATGCTCTGGGCATAGCCATCGAAGACATAGGAATAGTCGTCCTTAGCCAGATTGGTCGGCGCGGTGTCGACCAGGACGGGCGAGACCAGACCCGATTTCCCGGCCACGACATCCTGATTCGCAGGTGCCGGATTCCCTTCGATCACGCCGATGCTGTCCACCAGGCCATCGTTGAACTCGTAGGCGTTGAAGTCACCCACGACGAACACGTGTTCTCCGGCTGCCTGGAAAGGCTGGATCAGGTTGGCAAGGTATTCCGCCTGCGCCTCACGCTTGGCCCGCACCGTGGCTCCCGTCGCCGAATCGGTGATGCTCAGCAGGGAACGCAGGTGGTTCACGATGATGGTGATCGGGTAGTCGGCTGCGCCGCCCGCCCGCTTGATGCCGGCATGCAGCACCAGTGGCGGACGATCGTTCAGGATCGACGATCCGCCGGTTGGCGTGGTGTAGGTCGTGGTTAGGCCGTACTGCACGACGCTCAGCACGTCGATCTTGCTGGGCTTGACCAGAAAACCGACGTTAATGCCGCTCGAGTCGTTCCCCTGCACGAGGTACGGCTTGTACTGGGGGTCCGTCTGGCCGGCGGCTACGGCATCGGCGCTGATTTTGGCGCTGAGATCAGTCAGAGTTTGAAGATCCTGCATCTCCTCCACGGCCAGGATGTCCGGCGTATTGAGCACATTGCGAATACCGAGGGAAGCCTTGGTCAAGCGCAACTGATAGGCCGCCGGGGTAACGGTCGTCGCTCCATTGGAGCTGCTGGTGGCACTGTAGAAGCGCTCCATGTTCTGGTCGCCAATGGTGATCTCATTGCTGTTTGCGGCACCGACCGTCACGACGCTCCTGCCGCCGGTCACGCTGGTCGGCCGGTTGGTTGCATCGACGATGAGGCGGGGCAGACCCGCAGAGCCCGAAAGATCCATCGTGCCCGTCACGCCCGTGAGCACCGTTCCCGTGGAAACATCGAGGGTACCGGCTGTGCCACCCTGCGCGGACAAGGCGTCCACAAGGAACGTCTCCGGATCGGAATCAAAGCGCGGGATGGTGGCTGGCGGTGAAGCGGTGAAGGCATCACGGATATCCAGGCCAGGCTCGCGAACGGGACGCGGAACGCCCGTGATCTCGCCCCAGAACATCCCGTTGGACACATACGTCTCATTCACCTCGGTCAGGTTGCCGTCGGTGGGCTGCGTCACGGTCAGGCTCGGCGCGCTGACACGCATCGACTGCAGATGGGGCAGCTGCGCGATGCCGCCGCTCGGGCTCGGATCGGCGCTGCTCAGCGTGATGGGAGCAGGCAGGGCATTGCCCGTGCTCAGCACAGTGATGTTGGTCGGGCTGTCCAGTTCCGTGCCGCCGATTGCCGCGACAGTTGCTGCCGGGTAAATCGCAACCTTGCCCGTAACCTCAAGCTCCGTGCCCACCGTTACGTTCGAAGGCACCTTGCCGCTGCCGGTGTAAACATAGATCCCTTCTGGCGTACTCGGGTCGGCATCGTCGGCGGAGTCGCGGCCTTGGAGGTGGAAGCCGCTGCTCAGGACGTCAATCACAATGCCGCTGGTGGTCACGCTCTGGCCGGCATACGGCGAGGCTCCGGGGGTGGCGCCTTGAATGGTGTGGATGGGCGTTGTGGCCAGGGGTAGCTGCACGGTCAAGGCGATGCTGACGTTGCCGGTCCCCGCCGAGGCGCTCCTGGCGGTAACGGGGATCGAATAGTTGTTTGCAGCCGCCGAGTTCGGCACGGTAAAGGTATAGCTATACGTCCCATCCCCCGCCGTGACATCGCCATGGGTTGCATCGTCGTAGAAGGGTTGCGTGGACGATCCGCCGGGGAAGGTGCTGAGATCTCCAGTCACGGTGAGTCCCGTGGAGCCCGTGGCGGTGAGCAGGGTCGCCGATCCGGCAACAACCGTGGAGGGATTCGCGGCGGCACTGCTCAGCAGCGTAGCGGAGCAGGAAGTGGCTGCCGAAGCGCTGTCGCGTGCGGGAGTGGAACTCAGGGCAAATTCGGTGCCGTTATTGTCGACATCCACACATGCGTTGGTGCGCGCAATCGGCTGCGAAAGGCTGGGTGCCGGAGCGCGGGAACCCTCATAGCAGATCGCCGTCGTGCCATAGCCGACGTAATCAATCACATTTGCCGTCGGGCAGCCGGAAGCGCCGGAAAGCGTCGTCGTGGTGCTGGTCAGGTAGATACGGCCCGCGCTTGCGCCCATGGCCAGGTTGCTCGCCGTGTAGTCGGCAGCACTCGGAAGCGCAATGCCGCTGGTGGTGCTGGGCGTGGCCTGCACCAGGTAGCGCTGGCCGGGCTGCAGAACGACCCCCGTGGGCAGCGCGCTCACGGTCGAGGCTGAACCGGCTCCGGTGGCCGAAAAATATTGCAGGGCATACCCGCTCAGGCTTACGGGCGCGCTGCTCAGGTTGAAGAGCTCTACATTATCCGCGTTGTAGGTCGCTCCGCTGTTGCCGCCCGCGGTATACACCTGACTGATGACGACCGTGGTGGAGGAGGCCCACATCTGACCCGTGATCAGGGCGAAGGGTGCAAGCACGCAAGCCAGCCGTGAGTGGCGCTTGGAGGAATAGGGAGGCATGAGCGCCATCCTACAGGTTCGTTCTTCTGGGGCAAGCCAAACGAGGATGAAAAAACACGGTGAGCGCCGGGCATCCTGCAACGGCGCGGATCGCCAGCAAGGGACCGCGAAGCCATACAATCGACAGCATGTGGCCCAAGGCCTTTGCCCAGCTCGTCGAACTCGCACCACACATCTCCCGCCTGCTGCCCATGGCAGACCGGTTCTTCCAGAGCAAGTCGGCAACCGAGGACGTCACCCGCCGCACGGTGGAATCTCTCGCCGAAACGCTTCGCGGTGATCTCGGTCAAATCGCAGCAGCGCAAAACGCGCTCTCCGGACAAATCGAGAAAATAGGGCTGCAGGTAACCGCTTCAGCGGACGACGTACGGGGTGCCAGGGCCGCCGCAGAAACAGCCGCGTCGCGCACCGGGGAGCTGGAATCGCGCTTGAATGAGCTGACAACGCGCCTGGGTGGGCTCGCGACGACTCTTGGCGGCTTGGAAACACGTCTCGATCGCGCCAGCGACCGGGTCCGCATGGGGCCGGTGGTCCCGTTACTGGTGCTTACCAATCTGATCCTGATTGCCTGCGCAATCGCCCTGCTGCTCCACCGGCACTGATCCTGTCCGCTAGTCTGGGTGTAGAAACGTGACACAGGACCGCATCCCTCCCTCCTCCCACACCACTCTGCGTCGTCGGGGCGGCGTTCTGGCCCTGGCGCGTACCTTGCGTCAACAGCGGGAGTCCCGTCGTCCGCTTCCGCCGGAAGCAGTTCGCACCCGGCGGCGCTGGATCCTGCCCATCGTTCTGCTGAGTGTGCTCGTTCTGCTGCTTGCGCTTTTATGGCCAGGCCTGCGGACAGACCTGCAGGCCGCGGCCGTGCTGAAGCTGATCGCCAATGAGCCCGTGCCCGAGGGGCTGCGCTGGACGGTGGACAACCGGGTCGCCGTGGACGACCTGCTGGTGCCCACCAGCTCCGGCCCGATTCGCGCGCGGCTCTACACTCCCGTGCAGCATCCTCATGCCCCCGCAATCGTGCTTCTGCATGGCGTGCACCATCTCGGCATGGACGATCCGCGCATGCTCTCCATCGCCGCCGCCATGAGCGCCTGCGGTCTGCGCGTACTCACGCCGGAGCTGCCAGACATCAAGGATTACCACGTAGGTGCAAGCTCCATCGCGGTCATCGGCGACGCCGCCGAGTGGCTCTCCCATCAGGCTGGCCACCAGCCCGTAGGCGTCATGGGTTTCAGCTTTTCGGGCGGGCTCTCCCTGCTCGCTGCCGGCGATCCGCAGTTCAGCAAAAGCATAAAATTCGTTGTTGCCGTCGGCTCGCAGGATGAGATGTCCCGGGTAGCCACCTACTACCGGACCGGCGAGGACGAGCGGCCCAACGGAACCGAGGAACTGCTGCCGCCGCACGAGTACGGGGCCCTGGTGCTGGAATATGAGCACCTGGAAGATTTCCTTCCCCGGGCCGATATCACGCCGCTGCGCGCCGTTCTGCGTGCCCACCTCTACGAGGACGTGCCCAGCGAAAAAGCGGCAATGGCGCGTCTGAGTCCCTCCCAGGCCGGCGAGGCCAAAATTCTCATGAACACCGAATCCTCCGTGACCCGCGCCCTGCTCGCCCGGGCCGAAACGAAACACATCGCCGCAATGGCAGGCGTCAGCCCTCATGGGCATCTCGGCCACCTGACCGTGCCCGTCTATCTCCTGCACGGCGCCGGGGACAACATCATCCCCGCAGCGGAGACGCTGTGGATGGAAAGTGAACTGCCCACCACTACCCTGAAAGCCGCACTGATCTCTCCCGTGCTTTCCCACATCGATGTAAACGGGGGCTACCCCGGCATCGTCGATAACCTCCGGCTGGTGCGTTTCTTCGGGCTGATTCTGCGAGCCGCCGAGTCAACCGGCTCAGCCTCCTGACCGGGCTGCGCACTTTACGGCATTTGCATTCCAAAACGTGCCGCAAGGACCTTTACCCTGGAGCTTGCCCATGTCTGAACTGATCACCCTCAACGACATCCTTGCCGCCCGCGACCGCATCGCCGGGACCGCGCTCCGGACGCCTCTGGTCCCTATGGATCGCAACCGGCTCCTGCGTGCCGCGCGAACTCTGGGCATCGCGCTCCCCGCCGAAGCCGGCCTGCCGGCGATTTACCTGAAAGACGAGTCCGCCCAGCCCATCGGTTCCTTTAAGCTGCGCGGTGCATACAACCATGTGGCCGCACTCGCCGAACGGGATCCCGACGCCCTGCGGCGCGGGGTCATCACCTTTTCCTCCGGCAACCACGCCCAGGGTGTGGCCTACGCCGCCCGTGCCCTGGGGACAAAGGCCGTCATCGTCATGCCATCCAACGCCCCCCGGATCAAACGCGAGGCGACCGAGGCCCTCGGAGCAGAAATCGTCACCGTGGGCCCCGCCTCCACGGAGCGCAAGCGGAGGGCAGAGGAGTTGGTCGCAAAACACGGCTATGCGATGGTGCCGCCCTACGACGATCCGCTCATCATCGCCGGCCAGGCGACCTGCGGGCTCGAGCTCGCCGAACAGCTGGCGGCTCTCGACAACCTTCCCGTGCCGGCAGCCAACCCCTCCGCGCAGACCTTGGTGCTCTCGCCCGTTTCCGGCGGCGGCTTGCTCTCGGGCGTCGCTACAGGGATCAAGCTCGCCAGCATGGCCGCGCGCCAAACCGCTTCCGCCGTCTGGGGCTGTGAACCGGAGCTCGCCGCCGATGCCCGGGAGAGCTTCTACACAAAGTCACTCGTGGAATGGCCGGCCGAGCACACCACCCGGACCCTCGCGGATGGACTTCGCACCCAGTCCCTCGGACGGCTGAATTTCGAGCACATTCTGGCCTACGTCGACGGCATCCTCACCGTCTCCGAAGCGGAAATTCGCACGGCGACCCTGCTGATGATGGCTGCCACCGACCTCGTCGCCGAGCCCTCCGGTGCCGTCACCCTGGCCGCGGCCCTCTTTCATCGCGCGGAACTACCGGCTGCCGAGCGCATCGTCGTGGTCGTGTCCGGGGGCAACCTTGATCCTCACCTCCGTGCCGAGCTTGAAGCCTCCATCACCGCACAGGGCTGGTAAAGCCATACGCAATCGTTCTCTGCATCCCCGTTCATGGCGGGACCCGTTTCAAAGCCAAGCCGACCTGTGGATTTTCAGAGCGTCTAAAATTCCTGAGCGTCTAAAATTCCTGAGCGTCTAAAATTCCTGAGCGTCTAAAATTTGAGATGAGCTATACGCGTTTCCATGCCTCCGTCGTCATTGTCCTGGCAGTGCTGCAAGGGATCACCCTGCATGCTCAGTTCCATAAGGATCCGGAGCGCGAGGCAGCGGACCGAGCCAAGCGCGCCACCGTTCTGCACACGGCCAGCGTGTATGCGACGGCCGACTCGGCCGACCCGCCTCTGGTAACCGTCACGCCCGGCCATGAAATCGTAATCAACCAGAGAAACGGCCCCTGGGTCAGCGTCTTCGCCAACACAGACGAGAAGGAAGAAGACCCGGACACCAAGCCCGAGTTCACCGATCCCAATACGCAGCCTCAACCCAGCGCCGGCTGGATTCGCGACAAGGGAATCGTCGGACCGACCACCCCGGGAGGGGACCTTCTCCTCTTCGGCAGCGCGGCAGACCTCGAAGCGCAAGCCTCCGAACCCCATCCGCCCAAAGGCGCCGCCGAGTCCGCGGGCCTGCTGTATCGCCGCGTCTGGGAGTACTACCCGGAGTCGCGCCTCGCGCCCGAAGCGGCCTTTCGCTCCGCCGACATCCGGTGGCAGCTGGAAAAAGCGGACAACAGCACGCTCCCCAGTGCGCGGGAGCAGGATCCGGTGCTGCGGCCGCAACTCTACGAGGGCGCGCTGAAACGGGTCATGAGGAACTTCCCTAACTCACCTGACGCCGCCAAGGCCGCTTTCGACCTGATCGACAACAAGGTCTGCGGAGATTGGCAGGGGCTACCCAAGTGCCCGGAGATGGAGACCAATCTATACGTCAAGTACGCCGACCGCTACCCGGGAGGTCCAAAATCGGCGGAGGCACTTTATAACGCCGCGTACCGCCAGGGAGCGCTGGTCACGATGTACCTCGTAGACGACAACCGGAAGCGCT
>CAXTZL010000062.1:0-14908 GCA_964248555.1 uncultured Bryocella sp. | reverse complement strand
TGATGGACCGGGCGGCGGCGCTCGAAAAGGTTACGTTTCACAAGGACCTGGGCAGCTATGCGGCCAAGTCGGCGCGGGTGCTGCACCTGGCGCAGCGGCTGGCGGAGGTTGTGGTGCGCGGCGGCGTTGCGTTGGATTTACCGGCGCTGGAGGAGGCCGTGATGTTGGCCAAGTCAGATCTGACGACGGAGCTGGTGAAGGAGTTCACGGAGCTGCAGGGGGTTGTCGGAGGGCTGTATGCGCGGGCGGAGGGCAAGTCGGCGCTTGTGAGCGAGGCGATTTATGACCAGTATCTGCCGGCATCCCCGGAGGACCGCGTGCCGCGGTCAGTGGAGGGGGCGCTGCTGGGGATTGCGGACCGGGCGGATACATTGGCAGGGTTGTTTGCGCTGGGGCTGGAGCCGACCGGGTCCAAGGACCCGTTTGCCCTGCGGCGGGCGGCGAATGCGATGGTGAAGATCCTGGCCGAGGTGGAGTTGCCGCTGACGCTGGACGAGATTTTTCGCCATGCGGCGGATTCGGAAGCGACCGCGGGGAGGCTGCGACTGTTCTTCACGGAGCGGCTGAATTTCTATCTGCGCGAGGTGCGTGGGTTTGCTTACGACGTGGTGACGGCGGTGCTGGCGGCCAAGGCGACCGATGTGCGCGACGCCGTAGCGCGGGCCCAGGCCGTGAGCCTGATGCGGGGAAGCGAGGATTTTCTGGCTGTGAGTGCGGCGTTCAAGCGCATGAAGAACATCCTGGAGCAGGCAGCCGCGAAGGGTGAGTTGTTTGGTGACGAGGCCTCCGCGGAGAGCGAAGTGCCTGAACAGCAGGTTCTGGCACGGACCGCCGGGCAACTACAAGGGCGTGTGGCGTTGCTGGAGGAGCGCCGAGAGTACCGTGAGGCCCTGGAGGCGATGGCCGGGCTGCGGCCTGTGGTGGATGCTTTTTTTGACAAGGTCATGGTGATGGACCCGAATCCAACGGTGCGGGCGGGACGACTACGCCTGCTGGCGACGGTGATGCGTACCTTTTCGGGAATAGCGGATTTTTCAGCGATTGTGAGTGCCGGCTAGGCGAGTCGTACCACAAAGCGGAGGCATCTAGTCCCCAGCCGCCAAAGTTTGGCGAAAGGGAGATTTGTTGCATGGCTACTTTGCTGGATCCGATCACGATTGGTGAACTTCACTTGCCGAATCGCATCATTATGGCGCCCTTGACGCGCTTGCGTGGGACGCCGGATCACCTTCCTACGCCGGTGATGATCGAGTACTACGTGCAACGCGCGACGGCTGGGCTGATCCTCTCCGAGGGTGTCCCGGTGAGCCCGCAGGGTGTGGGGTATGCGCAGGTGCCGGGGATCTGGAGCGAGGAGCAGATTGCGCGGTGGAAGCCCGTGACGGAGGCCGTGCACAAGGCCGGCGGGCACATTTTTGCGCAGATCTGGCATGTGGGACGGATCAGCGATCCTTATTTTCTGCATGGCGAGACGCCGGTAGGGCCGAGCGCGGTGCAGGCGCCGGGGCATGTGAGCCTTCTGCGGCCGGAGAGGCCGTTTGAGACGCCCAGGGCGCTGGACGCTCGTGAGATCCCCGGCATCATCGCCGACTATAAGCGGGGAGCGGCGAATGCGAAGCTCGCGGGATTTGACGGTGTGGAGATTCACGGGGCGAATGGCTACCTGTTAGACCAGTTCTTGCAGGATGGGACCAACCAGCGGACGGACGCCTATGGTGGGACGATAGAGAAGCGGGCTCGGCTGATGCTGGAGGTCGCCGATGCCGTGGCGGAGGTTTGGGGTCCGGAACGGGTGGGCATGCACCTGGCACCGCGCGGTGACATGCATGGAATCGGCGATTCCAATCTGCCGGCAACCTTTGGCTATGTCGCGCGCGAGCTCGGCAGGCGGAAGCTGGCGTTTCTGTGCTCGCGCGAGTCGGAGGCACCGGGGTGGCTGGGACCGCAGCTGAAGGAGCAGTTTGGCGGGGTGTACATCGCGAATGAGAAGTTCACGCTGGAGAGCGGGAATGCGGCGATCACGCGGGGAGATTGCGATGCCGTGGCGTTCGGCAAGCTGTTTGTTGCAAACCCGGACCTCGTGGAGCGGTTTGCGGAGAAGACGGTGCTGAATACACCGGATGCGTCGACGTTCTATACGCATGAGCCGCACGGCTATGTGGACTACCCGGCGCTGGTGGGAACGGCGGTGTAGTGCAAGTGCTGTGACGATGTGAGGCCGAACAGCAGGTTCCCTTCGGGAGTGACAGAAGAAAGCAAAGGCTCCAAGCGGCGCAGCGGGAGGCGCTTGGAGCTGTTTGCTTTAGTTGAGACGTTGCAGGCGGGCTATGAGCTTTTCGGCGAGAGGTTCGCCGCTTTCGGTCCAGAGCAGGCGGCTGGAGATGCCGCAGTTTTTTTCTATCAGGAGAGTGAAGGCGAGTAGTTTTTCGACGTTTTGCTTGATTCGCAGGGCGGCGGCCTTGTTCAGGGTGGTGTCTTCGTCCTCCTCGTCGCTTTCGAGCGTGAAGGGGGTGTCGAGGCCGAAGTCTACGCGAATGTGGCCGTTGGTTTCGTAGGTCCCGTTGTCGAACTCCGGGCCGAAGCCGATGACCCGGACGCGGGTGGGTTCGAGTTGCCAGCCGGCATCGAGCTGGGCATCGTCTTCGAGGTCATCGTTGTCTTCCAGATCCGGAGCGTCGTGTAGGCCGCGTTCGGGAACCCAAAGGCCCCAGCGCATTTCGAACTCATAGGCTGAGTCCTCGTGTAGCTGCTCGGTGGCTTCGTTGACGGCATTTTCGATGATGGAGGCTTCGGTATCGCCGGAGGCCTGGGCGCGGGCGTCGTTGACGTAGACGCGCTGGAAGATGGGCGATTCGGTCCAGTCGAGGGGGTAGGAGCTGGCGGCCACCACGCGCTTGTACTGCGCCTCGCTGGCCCCGGCGGCGGAGGCGACCGTGGCGAACTGGCGGAGCACGGAGGAAAGCGCGGCGGGGAGGCTGGCGAAGCGGAAGTTGGGGTACCAGAGACTGAGATAAAGCTGGTCTGCCATCCCTAGGATTGTAGGCGTTTCGAGAGCCTGGATGGGAGTTTTGGGCGGCGGCGTTGTTGATCCGGTGTGAGGGGAGCGGGTTGAGGTGAGAGGATGGAGGCTGTCCGCATGCGGTGGTCGGCTCAGAAGTTCCGGTGGTTGTCCCTGGGGGGCGTGGTGGTTCTCGCGGGAGTGTTGGCAGCCGTTCTGGGGCTGGCGAACTACCGTGCGGGCAAGGTCTGGCAGCGCATTCTGAAGCGCAATGGCGTGAACCTGGTGCAGGAGAGCAACGGCGTCACGTATTCGCAATCGCTGAAGGGCCGAACGGTATTTACGCTGCATGCGGAGAAGTCGACGCCCCGGGGCAATGGGGTCTATAGCCTGCACAATGCGGTGTTGATTCTGTATGGCAAAGACGGCCGCGACGACCGCATCGATGGCAATGAGTTTGAGTACGATCAGGGACAGGGTATTCTGCGCGCGCTTGGCGAGGTCCACATGGATCTGCAGGCGCCGGAGTCGTCGGGCGGGGCTGGGACTGCGGCGGGCGGGGCAGCAACGCATCCGAGCTTCAGCTTTGCGCCGGATGGGGGGGCGGCGGCCGATCCGGCGGTGATCCACGTGAAGACGAGCGGACTGGTGTACCTGCGGAAGCTGGACGTGGCGGCGACCAAGGAGCCGGTGGAGTTCAGCTATCGCGGGATGCGCTGCGAATCGATGGGGGCGGAGTTCGATTCCGGGCAAAGTACGCTGCACCTGCTGGCGGCCGTGCATCTGAGCGGAAGCATGCGCGATGCGCCATTTACGCTGGCGGCGGCGCGGGCCGACCTGAACCGGCGTGACGATACGGTGGCGCTGACGAGGGCGGACTGGGCGTCGGGCGACAGGGCGGCAAGGGCGGATTCCGTTCTGCTGTGGCTGCGGAAGGATGGCTCGCTGTACAGGGCCGAGGGGCAGGGCAGTGTGCAGATGCACGCCGCGTCCCGCGTTCTGCGTGCGCCGGAGGCGCAGGCGCAGTTTGGCAACGGGAACCGGCCGGAATCTGCGATCTTCAAGGGTGGTGTTCAATTTGCGGATGCGAGTGCGGCCGAGGTGGTGCATGCGTCGGCGACGGAGCTGACCCTGAGCACGGATGCGGGCGGCGTGCTGCATCGTGCGGTTGCCGACGGGGCCGTGCAGCTGCATGCCGAGCAGATGGCCGGAAAGACGGTTGAAGCGACGCGGGAGATGAAGGCGCAGCATGCCGATGCCGCCTTTGCTGCGATTGCAGGCAGCGACACGGCAGAAACGAAGGAGGCTAGCCTGCGGAGTCTGCAACTGCAGGGCGGGGCGGAGGTGCAGGCGGCGTCGCTTCCGCTAAAGGGTGGCGCTGAGGGGGGTCGGGGAGCGCAGACCGAGGTGCGGGCCGATTCCCTGTTGACTACCTTTTTGGCGGTTGCTACGGGGAGATCGGCGCCGCAGCGGATGGTGGGTCAAGGGCACACGGTGTTTGAGCAGCGGGCGGCTACCGGGGCACGGCAGGTGAGCACGGGCGATACGCTGGACGCGCAGTTTGCCCAGCAGCCGGCGAAAGGTCCTGGATCGGGCCGCGTTTTGACCGAGGTGGCGAGCGCTACGCAGAACGGGCATGTGGTCCTGCAGGCCTGGCCCGCGACGTCTGGCGGAGCGTCGAGCCCGGGGTCCGGGAAGCAGGGGCTGGCTGTCGCGGGGCCGAGCGTGGGCCATGCGGAACGGGCCGTTTATGCAGGCCATGCCGGCACGTTGACACTGACCGCGGAGGGTGGGCACCGGGCCGAGGTGGACGACGACGGAACCCAGATCGAAGCTCCGGAGATCGTGCTGCACCAGGGTTCGGGCGACGGCGAGGCGAGCGGTGGGGTGGCGGCGACGACCGCGGGGCAAGCGGGATCGCCGGGGTCGGCGGGGTCGCCGGCCACCCATGTGCTGGCCGCGCGGGCCAAGCTGGTGCATGCGTTGCAGACGGCGGAGTTTTCCGGGTCGGATGCTGCTCCGGCGCAGATGTGGCAGGGGAGCTCCCAGGTACTTGCGGCCCGGTTGCTGTTGGATTCAAAGCGGCATACCCTGACGGCACGACCGGAGAGTGCCGGAGGGCTGGTGCATGGGGTCTTTGCGACGGAACACGCCGGAAGTGCGGGGCCTGCGGCGGTTGGCCGGCAGGAGGGTGTGGAAACATCCTCGGCACCGGATGCCGGTGCCGCGGAGACCGGGAACGCTTTGGCGCGCGTAGCTGGCACTCCGGGGAAGACGGGAAAAGCGGAAGGATTAGACGGATCGCGGCATTTCGGCGTTCGACCGCTGACCGAGGAACGGCCCACTGGCCCAAGTAGCGACGCCATCCGGGTCGCTGCGGAGGCATTGGATTATAACGAAACAGACCACGAGGCCAGCTTTCACGGCCATGTGGTTCTGCATGGAGCGGAAGGAACCCTGACGGGAGAGCGGGGAGCATTGTTTTTGCAAGACGCAGCGGGCAGCGGCAAAGCCGTGGGAGCGAGTGCGGGAAGGGCAGGTGCTGGGCAGTTGCGATCGCTGCTGGGCACGGCCGTGGGAGCGACCCAGGGTTTGGGTGGCCGTTTGGAGCGCTTTGTGCTGCTGGGCGATGTAGGCTTGATGCAGCCCGGGCGTTCGGGCAAGGGACAGCAGTTGACGTATACGGCGGCCACGGACCGTTTTGTGCTGACTGGCTCACCGGGGGTGATGCCGGTGGTCGCGGACCGCCAACAGGGGATTGTGACGGGGGAGACGTTGGTGTTTGGTGCGGCGGACCACAGCGTGGTGGTGGCGAGCAGGCCCGGAGCCGCTGGCGCGGGGCAGGTGGCCGGCAAGGGATCGTACGGCCGACGTGTGCACACGGAAACGGATATAAAGCGGTAAGGACGCATGCGGACGCTCGAGACCGAAGAGATTGGAAAGACCTATGGCGGCCGCGAGGTGGTGCGCGGTGTCAGCCTGCACATACGGCAGGGTGAGGTGGTTGGTTTGCTGGGGCCGAATGGCGCGGGCAAGACGACCAGCTTTTACATGATTGTGGGGCTGGTGCGGCCGGACACGGGCCGCATATTGACCGATGGGGCCGATATTACGCAGACGCCGATGTACCTGCGTGCGCGGGAGCATGGCATCAGCTACCTGCCGCAGGAGCCTTCGGTGTTCCGCAAGCTGAGTGTGGAGGACAACATTCTGGCGGTGATGGAGACCCAGCACGGGACCTCGCAGGAGCGGCGACGGCGGAGCGAGGACCTGATTGCGCAGCTGAGCCTGGGACATGTGCGGAAGACGCAGGGGTTTGCGCTTTCAGGCGGGGAACGGCGCAGGGTGGAGATTGCGCGCTGCCTGGCGATTCACCCGGCCTTTATTCTGCTGGACGAACCTTTTTCGGGTATCGATCCGATTGCTGTGGCCGAGGTGCAGCAGATTATCTTCAGCTTGAAGGCGCAGGGAATCGGCGTACTGATTACCGACCATAACGTGCGGGAGACCCTGAGCGTAACGGACCGGACTTATATCCTGATTGAGGGCCGAATTTTCCGGCATGGGACGCCGGGTGAGTTGGGCCGGGATCCCGAGGTCAAGCGGCTTTATTTTGGCGAGAATTTCTCGTTCGGCGGCGGATCCAACCCGGGCTAAGAGTTGGACGGCTCGCTCTTTTGAGCTATGAACGTCTGTACCTTTGTGCCACGCGGTCCCATTCGTTACGGAGTAGACTTCAGGTTATGGCGGCTGCTGGTTTGGCACGCCGATTGCTTACAGGCCCGATCACGCTGGACCTGAAATCTGGGATTTACGTAGAGAACCTCTGGAGTCAGCCCCGTTGTTGCAGCAGAAACTGAACGTCAAGCTCGCTCAGCGTCAAGTCCTGACCCCGGGGCTTGTGCAGATGGTGGGCGTCCTTGCGCTTAACAATCTCGAGTTAAAGGACATGATCAACAATGAGTTGGTCGAAAATCCTGTGCTCGAGGAGATTGAGGAGGCGTACGAGACGCTGGAACAAAGGGCGGCGCGCGAAGGCGACCGGGAACGCAGCGCCGAGGAGGTGGCCGCAGAAAGTCCGAAAGCCGATCCATTCGATGAAGTGGACTTTGGGAGCTACTTCCAGGATTACCTGGATCCGGGATTTCGAACGCCTTCGACGTTTGAGGAGTACGACAAACCCTCGTTTGAGCACTTTCTGACGACGCCGCAGACGCTGGCGGATCATCTTCTCTGGCAGGTGGGGGCGATGACCCTTCTTCCGGAGGTGAGAGCGGCGTTGGAGTTGATGACCGGCAACCTGAACGAGGACGGCTACCTGACGGCGACCGATGAGGAGTTGCTTGCGATGGGAGAAGGGCAGCTGTGGCCGGACCGTGACGCGGGTCTCCAGTATCTGGATCATGCGCACCACGTTCTTCGGATGCTTGATCCGCCGGGGGTGGGGGCGCGCACTCTGCGGGAGTGCCTGCTGCGGCAGATTGAGCGTTTGCGACCGGCGTGGGGACCCCTGCCCGAGGCAGTCGCAAAGGGGATGGTGGGACAGGCGACGCCATGGGACCGGATGGATTTGGTGGAGGCCATTGTTCAGGATCACCTTCTTTTGTTGCAGCGGCGTGACCAGAGGGAGTTGGCCCGCCTGTGCCGCCGGCCGCCGGAGGAGGTGCAGGGGGCGGTGGATGCGATTCGGCGCCTCGATCCGCGGCCGGGACAGCGCTTTGCGGTCAGCGATACACGCCTGATCGAGCCGGATGTGGCCTTTGTGAAGCAGGGTGACACGTTTGCGGTCGTGATGAACGATGGGGACCTGCCCTCGCTGCGGCTGAACCAGGGCTACCGCCGGATGATGAAGGAAGGTTCGGTGGAGCGCGAGGTGCGCGATTATGTGAAGGAGCGTTACAAGTCGGCGATCCAGCTGCTGCGCAACCTGGAGCAGCGCAAGAATACGATTCTGCGCACCTGCGAGATTATTGCCCAGCGCCAGACGGAATTTCTGGAGCGTGGCGTCGACGGTCTGCGGCCGATGATGATCAAAGAAGTCGCGGAAGAGATCGGCGTTCATGCGTCGACGGTGAGCAGGGCCGTGGCGAACAAGTATGTCCATACGCAGCAGGGTGTTTTCGAGTTGCGGTATTTCTTTTCGGAGGGTGTGAATGGGCCGGAGGGCGCTGATTTGCCGCTTCCTCTGCTGAAGCTGAAGGTGAAAAAGCTGATTGAGGAGGAGGATTGCCGTAAGCCGCTGACCGACGAAGCGCTGACGGCGGCCCTGCAACAGGGCGGCATCCAGGTAACACGGCGCACCGTGGCCAAATACCGCGAAGATATGGGCATTCCAAGCACCCATCAACGCCGCCGCCGTTAACGGCATCGAAAGATGGGTAAGGAGCTGCTCATGCATATTGAATTTGTTGGCCGGCATTGCGAGGTGACGGCCAAGCAACGGGCCCAGGCGACGGAGTACCTGGAACGCATTATCCAGATTGTTCCGAATGCGACGACGGCGCGCGTGATCCTGACGGAGGATAAGTATCGCCGCATTGCCGAAGTGGAATTGCTGATTCCCGGCGGCGATCTGGTGGCGAAATGTGAGGGCACCGAAACCGAGCAGGTGCTGCACGACGCGCTGCGCAGGATTGAGCAGCAGGTGGTCCGGCACAAGCAGCGGGATCAGACGATTCGCGATCATCAGAAGCCGATGCCTGATGAGGACGGCAATGTACGAGGTGTGGCCGAGGCGCTGCAGAGCAGCTGATTTTATTCCCGGTAAAGATGTCAGTTGTGAGGGTCCGGCTTGCCGGATCCTTTTGCTTTGAGTTGTTCTTTTGGTGTGGATGCTAGGATTCAGCCATGGCGCCGCGCCGTTCGCCCAAATCAGATTCGCCCCTGCCCAAGGCCGCGGGGGATGCCAACGAACGAGAGCTTGTGATCCTGACGGGCATGTCGGGTTCGGGCAAGGCTTCCGCGCTGAAGACGTTTGAGGACCTTGGCTACTATTCGGTGGACAATCTGCCGCTGGAGCTGATTCCACGATTTGCGGATCTGGTGGCGAAGTCGGCAGAGATCACGCGCGCCGCGCTGGTGATTGATGTACGCGAAGGCATCCGGCTGGACAGATTTCCGACCATCCTGAAGCAGGTCCGCAAGGTGCTGCCGACGCGGGTGGTGTTTCTGGAGGCCGCGGACGATGTGCTGGTGCGGCGGTTTTCCGAGACGCGGCGACCGCATCCGCTGGGACGCGGCGAGACGGTGGTGGATTCGATTCGTGCGGAGCGAAAGCGGCTGGATCCGATCCGCAATGTGGCGGATATTCTGCTTGAAACCTCGAAGTTCAATGTGCACGAGCTACGCGCACACCTGAATGCGCAGTTTGATCGCGCCGAGGGTCCGAGCGACCGCAATCTGACGCTTTCCATTATGAGTTTTGGATTCAAGAACGGTGTACCGACCGACGCGGACCTGGTTTTCGATGTGCGCTTTCTACCGAATCCGCACTTCATCCCGGAGTTCCGCAAATTGACGGGCAAGCACCCGAAGGTGGCCAAGTATATTCGCCAGTTCCCGCAGACGCAGGAGTTTCTGGACAAGGCAACCGACATGCTCACGTTTCTTCTGCCGCACTACATCAAGGAAGGCAAGAGCTACCTGACGATTGGCATCGGGTGTACCGGGGGGCAGCATCGTTCGGTGTTGATCGCGGAAGAGTTGAAGAAACGGCTTGGGGCGGCGGGGTACCGGGCGAAGGCCTCGCACCGGGATATGCCGCGCAAGGCGTAACGGGGTGGATTCGATTCAACTGCCGGTCTTATACGCGATTGCGGATACGGAGACGCTTGCCAAGCGGGGTGTCAGCCTGCGTAATTTTGTGTTGCAATTACTGGGCGCCGGCGTTGAAATTCTGCAGTTGCGAGACAAGACCGGGTCGCCGCAGCAGATTTTGCGGCAGGCGGAGGAAGTATCTGAGCTGATGGTCGGCACCCGGTGCCTGGCGGTGATGAATGATCGCGCGGACCTGGCGCGGCTGGCTGGGTGGCATGCGGTTCATGTGGGTCATCGGGATATGCCGCCGGATGCGGTCCGGCGGGTTCTGGCGGGTGCGATGGATGAGTCAGGTATGGTTCTGAACAATGTCCCGAGCGTTGTGGGCGTTTCCACGCATGATGACGAGCAGGTGCGTTCTGCGGATGCGGGTGAGGCGGACTACATTGCCGTGGGGCCGGTGTTTGCGACGGGAACGAAGGCGGATGCGGAGCCGGTGATCGGGCTGGAAGGGGTGCGGCGCGCGCGGCGGCTCACCCGGAAGCCGCTGGTGGCCATCGGCGGAATTGCACCTGAGAATGTGGCGGCGGTGCGGGCCGCGGGTGCGGATTCGGTGGCAATGATCGGTGGATTTTTCCGTGCGGGGGAAAGCGTTGGGGCGATCGCCGCACGCACCCTGCAATTGCTTGCGTAAGGCTGGCCGCCGGAGTACCGCCGACAGCGTTTGGGAGGCGCTGTGCGATTGTCCGATGCCAGACGCGGCCGCGGAGAAGGGTGGCTGTGAAGAAGCGATGAAGATTGTTGTATTGTTGCGTTACATGCCTCAGTACACAGCCGTTCCGATGCCTCTCTTGCGGGGTGGAAGCGGGTCCAGTCGCCGTGCGTTTCCGACGCGGGCTGGCTGAGGCGTAAGGAGACGAACGGGCGGATGGCCAAACTCTTTGCGAAGAAGTCCATGAATATGCTGATGGCAGAGGCAAGTGCCACGGGCGAGGGCACGTTGCAGCGCTCGCTGGGCGCTTTTCAACTGACAGCCTTGGGGATTGGCGCGGTGATCGGGGCGGGCATCTTTGTTCTGGCCGGCCTCGGCGCACACTATGCGGGTCCCGGCCTGATGCTTTCGTTCGTGCTTAGCGGTCTGGGTTGCGCCTTTGCGGGACTTTGTTACGCGGAGTTTGCGGCGATGATTCCGCTGGCCGGGTCTGCTTACACGTATGCGTACGCGACGCTGGGAGAGATTGTCGCCTGGATTATTGGCTGGGATCTCACGCTGGAGTATGCGATGGGCGCTAGCACGGTGAGTTCCGGCTGGTCCAATCACTTCGTTGAGCTGATGGAGATTTTTCACATTCATTTCCCGTTGTGGCTGGCGTATGACCACTGGACGGCTGTCGGCGTGGCGCTCGACAACGTGGCCCGGCAGAGGATGGCGACGAAGTTTCCGCAGCTTACGCTGGGGACGCAGGCCTATATTCAGCAGCTGGGCGAGTTGAAAGCGACGCCCACGCCGGCCATGCTGGCCAGTGCGCATACCCTGTTGAATGCGCCCGTGCTGTTTGGGCACGAGATCGGGCTGAACCTGCCGGCGCTGCTGATTGCCCTGGTTGTGACCACGGTTCTTGCGATCGGCATCCAGGAGTCGGCGAAATTCAATTCGGTCATCGTCGTTGTGAAGGTTGCCGTGGTGCTGTTCGTTTTGGCGCTCGGATCGCACTACGTGGACCGGGCTAACTGGGGACATTCCTGGCACCAGTTTGCGCCGTTCGGTTTCAGCGGCATCGGGGCGGGTGCGGCGTATATCTTCTTTGCCTATATCGGCTTTGACGCGGTGTCGACGACCGCGCAGGAGGCGAAGAATCCGCAGCGGGACCTGCCTGTCGGCATTATTTTGTCGCTGATCATCTGCACGATTCTGTATATCGGTGTGGCCGCGGTGTTGACGGGCATGGTGCCGTGGCAGCAGGTGAATATTGAAGCTCCGATTTCGCGAGCCTTTCTGGATCGCAATCTCGTGTGGGCGAGCGACATCATTACGGCAGGAGCACTGGCAGGACTGACCAGCGTGATGCTGGTGATGCTGCTGGGGCAGACGCGGGTGCTGTACGCGATGGCCAACGATGGTCTGCTGCCGAAGAAATTTTTTGCCGAGATCCATCCGCGTTTTCGCACGCCCTTCAAGAACACGTTGCTGGTGGGGACCATAGCGGGCATTGTGGGAGCTCTGACACCGATTGAGGACATCGGCAAGATGGTGAACATCGGCACGCTGCTGGCGTTTGTGATCGTCTGCGTTTCGATTATGGTGCTGCGGGCGCGTGAGCCGGACAAGCCGCGTCCTTTCCGTACGCCACTGGCGTGGCCGGTACCCGTGATTCCGGTGCTGGGCATCATTTTTAACGGCTACATGATGCTGAAGCTGGGCTGGTTGAACTGGGTCCGGCTGGTGGTCTGGCTGGTGATCGGCCTGGTAGTTTATTTCACCTACGGCCGGAAACACAGCCGGGTACAGCGCAGCCTTGAACCGGGAGAACTGGACCACGACGAGGTACCCGTTCCGGCGATGCGTTCGCACTAGAGGGTGAGCGAGAACACGGGGACAGGGGGGCGTGGGACGTGGCGCGAGCTAAGTCCCGCTACGAGCCAGGTCCCTCTAGCTGATTACGTCGCGTTTCGCTGCGTCTAGTGGGGCGTCGCGGAGCGGTTGTGGGTTGTGGCGGCCTGCGTGGTGGCGAGACTGGTGGGCAGTGTAGCGATGTCGACGGGGGCGGGGTCGTCCCGCAGCTTGAGGAAAAGAGTCCCGCTGGAGCCTGCAGGGTGAGGGACTGGGATGGCGGTACCGGTGAAGCCATCCGGAACCGGATCCGGATGCGCGAATGCAGGGTCGGCGCTGACGGACTGCAACAGATACAGATCCGAACCGGCAAGAGTGCAGGCCGCGTTGGGGTCAGACGGACATTGCAGGTGAGTGAGGACGGGTAAGCGGACCAGGGTACCCAGAGGAAGCCAGTTGCTCGTCGTGAGCGGGTCTTCATCCGTTTCCGTGTTGGGAGTCTGAGACGCAACCTCATTTGGCTCCGGTGCCTGGGCGTGGTCCGGCTCGGAGGCGTCGGTGTGATGTGCTTTTACCTTTGCTGAGGGGAAGATGGCCCGTACCCGGAGGGCGCCAAAGGCACTTGGACCGAAGGAACGCAGCGGGTCAAGGCCGGCGACCACCGTTTTTGGATCCTGCAAGACCAGCCCGCCGGAAGGAGCCAGTGTGAGTACGGCACGCAGCGTGCCGTCCAGCGTTTCCACTTCCACCTGCACGTTGCGGGGGAAATTCGTTGGACTCTTCAGGGTGAAGGCGACGTGTGAGGAGAGTGGAAGGTCCTGCGGATTCGAGAGGTTCACGATCGACCCGGCCTGCGGTTCGAAGCTGAGACTCAGCAAGCTGACGGAGGGCCGGGCTGATGCGACGGTGAAGGGGACCTGGAGTTCGCGCCCATCATTCAGGCTCACACGGCCGCTGAGGCGTTCACCGGCATGGGTGGGTGGGGAGGATGCGCCGGGGGGCAGGCCGAGGCGAAGCGCGAGACCGGAAGCGGCGCCGTCATTTGCGTCCTGGCTGCCAGGGGTTCCCTCGGGGCGAAAGACGAGGTCGCCGAGGGTGAACTTCGTGACGCTTGCCAGATTTGAGCCGGAGAGGAGCAAGCTTCGATCGCCGGCAGCGAGTTCGACGGAGCGGATGTGGGCGGGATCGGCGAAGGTACGCGCCGCCAGGGTATCCGGTTTGGGCTGGCCGTACTGCTGAATTTCAAAATGCAGACTGCCGGGACTGATTTCATGCAGTGCGGGAAGGGAGATTGCGAGCAGATTGGGGTGGTCTGCGGCGGCATCCATCTTGAATTTCAGGGCAAGTTCCTGCCCGTTGTCAGGCGTTTGCGCGCTGACGGCGTGGACGCAGGCGCTTCCTGTGGAGGCCACGAGCAGTTCCGCGGTTTTGCCCGCAATCAGCTCGGAGTCGGAGCCGTTTGGAGCCACGATGTGCCAGTCTCCGCCGGGAAGCTGTTGCAGTTTCAGGGTGGGTCCCGTGAAAGGGTCAAAACCCCAACGGCCCTGGACGGTTCCGGTGAGGGAGATGGGCCGAGGTCGCGTCGGGTGCGCGGGATTGAAGGGATCCACGGCGCTGTCCGGGATTTCTCCGGCCATTCCGAGGGACTGCCGGGTGTCGACCAAGGGAACGTGGTGTTCGGGTTTGTCCTCCAGGCGTAGTCCTCCCTCGAAGGCATCGGGGTACAGCGGGATATCGGCTTCGGTGGGGGCGCCTGCCGGGGTATTCAGGTGCAATACCAGATCCGTCGCAAAGTCTGTGGAAAAGACGAGCGGAGCTCCTTCAATGGGCAGCACGACCGAGGGCTTCAACAGGCAGGCGACGTGTCCGGGATCGGTTGGCCGGAGCGGCGGTCTGCTTGCTGCCTGCACGCTGGGCAGGCCTATGACGAGCACCGACTTTGGATTGTGAAACGAGGGGGGCGTGTTCAGCCGCAGGTTGAGCGCCTCTCCCTGCGGAAAGGCGATGGCAGGAATGTACTGATACTGCGCCGTGTGCAGATTGCCCATGATGCGGACAAGATCCACAATGGCACCGACGTAAGCGCTGTAGGTGCCCGCACCGGCGAGCTGCGTATAGCTTGCCTGGCTGATGAATTCGGAGCTTGGACCGTTGGCGAGCGCGGCGGCCACATTCTGCCCGTGGCCGTCGTCCATTAACAGCTGAGACCCGGTTTGGGTGAGGCAGCTGAACTGCTGATCCACCGGCCGTTTGAAGCATTCCAGGTTGGGTTTGAGATCGAGTGTGCGGGCGAGCAGATCGGAGTGCTTTTGCAGATCCGCGGCGTCAGAGGGCGGGACACGCCGGATTTCGGCGAGGTAGCGTTCGATGCGGGCCTGCTCGAATCCGGCCTCGGCGAGGTCCTGCGAGGCGCGGACGAAGACGCCGGGACGGCCCCGGACGGCAGATTTCAAGGTGGAAAAATCGCCGCCGGTTTCGGGCGCCATGAAGAGGACGACCTGCTCGGCCTCCGCCGGAACTGTGATGAAGGTGCCTTCCTGTTCTACCCTCTTGTTCCAGGTTTCTATGCGGTAAAACCAGTTTTCGGGCGGTGGATTCGTGGT
>CAXTZL010000061.1:0-14975 GCA_964248555.1 uncultured Bryocella sp. | reverse complement strand
GCTCGACGAGTCCGTCATGTCGCCGTAATGCAGAATGAAGCGCCGCTCCGAGGTGTGCGGATCCTCGTAGAGATGGTCGACACGCGCTGTATTGAACAGCGAGGTACGACGCTTAATTCCATGTACCTCATATCCCTTGCCCAGAAGGAACTCAGCAAGATATGCGCCATCCTGACCGGTCACCCCGGTGATCAATGCCTTCTTCAAAACTCCACTCCAGCTTCTTCGACTCAGCTACGCTATGAGAACGTACCATGCCCGGGCATTAGATTGGCTGTCCCAAATTGCACCAATTTGCAGTTTTGCAAAACCATGGTTACTTCCACTGCGTAACTTAAGTAATGGTCTACTTCGGTTTCTTAAGATTTGTGGAAGATAGTATTCACGACATGCTGATTATGTGAAAAGCTGGGTGACACCCGGGAGTAAGAGGTCAAGTGTGATCCTGCACTTTGCCACTGACGTCGTGGGACTACGTTCCCATCGTCATGAACGGAGCCAAGGTATGCATGCCACTCAAAACGTTCCCACCCTGCTGCCGCCACCGCAGCGAACGCTAACCTATTCGGCTCGCCAACAGACCTTTGTGCCCCATCTGGACGTAAGCAGCCGATTTGGGCAGCGTTTGCGACAGTTACGCCGTGATCACAACATGACACAACTGCGTATGGCCATTGAGTTCGGCATTGACAGGACCTTTATCTCCGATGTGGAGAGAGGTCGTAAATCTATCTCCTTGCCCATGCTTGAAATTCTTGCTCTGGGGTTTCAGCTCACGCTTTCAGAACTCCTACGTGGTATTTAAGTTTGACCGCGGTCCGAGCCTCGACCCGGGCTTTCTCGGCCCAAGGATCAGGGTTAGCAATCCATTGCACTCCTTCGTTTCGTAAGCCTAATGTGCTTCCAACTAAATCGGGATACCACCCCCTTCCGCAACTTGCGTCAAAGGTTGTAGTCGCAATGCCCTTCAAGGAGTACAGATGAAGATCCCCGCCCTCTTCGCGGTTCCTGCTATTGTTCTTTCGGCCGCATCCATCATGCAGGCACAAAGCTCCTCCGCCCCCTACCAGGTCACGCAGAAAACCGAAGTCCCAGGCGCTTCGCTGTCTCCCGGCAGCTATACGGTCCGGATTGCGGACCATCTCAATGATCGGCTGATTGTGCAGGTGCAGAAGAGTGGCAGCCAGGATGTAACGACGCTGCTGGCTTACCCAAATTCAAACCTGACCGGCAGCGGTCCCGTTCTGTTCGGCACGGGGCTTAAGAGCAAGCCAACGCTTCGTGGGTTTGCCTTCGCTGGAGGCCCGTCTGTTGAATTTGTGTACCCCAAGGCGGACGCTGTCACGCTGGCCAAGTCGAACGATGTAAAGGTGATGGCTGTGGATCCCGCCTCGGAAGGGCGCCCCAAGCTCCCGCAGCTGACGCAATCGGATATGAACGAAGTGACGCTCTGGATGCTCACCCCTACCGCGGTGCAGCCGGGCGGTTCCCCCGGCATTCAGGCTGCGCGTTATCAGCCCTCCAGTGCAGCTGCTCCTACAGAGGTGGCCTCGAATACGCCTCCGCCTTCGCCCTCAGCGTCTTACCGGACCGCATCACCCTCTCGGAGTTCGGCTGCTTCTGAGCCGGTGCAGAGCGCCCCGGAAAGAACCAACGCCCGTCCGCACGTACGGCCTGCTGTGAAGCAACTGCCGCATACCGCATCCAACCTGCCGTTGATTGCGCTCACCGGGTTTCTTTCCCTAGGGCTGGCTGGGGGAATGCGTTTCGGTCGCAGGATTCGGAGCTAGATGAGCAGTAGTCTACGAGTGACGGAAATCGGTGCCTGGTGTCTTGGCATCGTCTGCGCCTCCACCCTTTCCTATCATTGGGTGGAGGCCCATCGCATGGAAGTCGCCGCCGCCGGTATTCACAGTACGCGACCGGAACTTCAGGCTCACGGGCGACTCGTTCGAAGCACATGGAGTCTTCCCACTCCACCTGCTCCAATCCCGCCTAGTCCGACCTCCAAGATGCGCCCTCTGAACAACTCCGATGAGTTGCTGGGACGGCTTGACATACCCGCACTGAAGCTCACCACGCCGATTGTGGAGAGTACGGACGATCATTCCCTCATGGTCGGCGCAGGCCATGTTCAGGGCACAGCGTTGCCGGGCGGTTTGGGCAACTTCGTCATTGCCGCACACCGCGACACCTATTTCCGGCCCCTCGGGAGCGTGCATGCCGGGATGCGCATGGAGGTTGTTACTTCGAATGCGACCTACACCTATGTTGTGGATTCCACCGAGATCGTGGCGCCGGAAGATGTAGATGTTCTGGATATGGGCGATGTGCCCCAGATGACGCTGATCACATGCTATCCATTCCACTACATTGGCTCCGCGCCAAAACGCTTTATTGTGCGGGCTCACCTTCTCGACTACTAGGTTGTTTCTGCTGCAAATGATAAAAGCCCGGCATGTCGCCGGGCTTTTATCGTCCAAACCAGGTCACGCCGCCGAAGTGGTCACCGTGACCTGCCTAGGGTGCGGTTGAAGATCCTGGAGTCGGAGCCGAACAGCAGACTGAAGTTCCCTGAGCACGGCCATGGACATACGAGCAGAAACTTCCTCCGTGGAGTGCCTGAGCAGAAGCCAGTTCCCATGCCCCAGCGTCAGCTCGATATCGCAGGCAGCACTCTCGGTTGAGGAGAAAAACTCCTCAGCGTAGTGCGCTTCACCTACGTTTAGCTGGGCGGACGAGAAGCTCAGCTCTCGGCAGGTAACCCGGAGGATGTGCCAGCAACCTTCGACGGAGTGTGCATCCTGCAGTGCGGTACGAAGCTCTTCAAGCTTGACCTCTTCCTTGACAGCGCGGCGGATAGAAGAACGCGAAAGCATCCTGCGCGCCGCACTGAATTCGATGTAGCCAAGCCGCCTGATACCGAGGCCGAGTAGGACGAAGAAAAGGATGAGACTCGGCCAGCCAAGGTCACGTTGGTTCAGGCTGACAATCAACGCGAGAATGGCCCCGGCGCAGCAGGCAGCGTATAGCACGAGCGCGGCGCCGGAGGTGGAGAACCCCAGGGCGAGTACGCGATGGTGAATGTGGCCGCGGTCCCCCTTGAAGAGAGGAGCACTGCGAAGAAAGCGCCGCACGATGGCAAGGCCCACATCGGTGAGGGGAAGCGCCAGAGCCATCAACGGCGCCGCCAGCCCAACGACGCTCACGGTATGCTGACTCCAGACCAGGCCGAAGCAACCGAGCAGAAAGCCTATGGTAAGACTCCCGCAGTCCCCAAGAAACACCGAGGCCGGACTGAAGTTGTAGCGAAGAAAGGCAAGCAACGCACCCGCAAGAGGAACCGTCGCCAACGCCAGACCATAACGCCCAAAAATCAGGGCCACAACCATCATGGTGAGCGTACTTAACAGGCTCACGCCGGCAGCGAGGCCGTCCATGCCGTCGATCAGGTTTACGGCATTGGTGCAGCAGATAAGCCAGATCAGGCTGGCCAGCACGCCGAAGACCGGTGCGAGATGTCCGGTGGAGAGCCGTACGCCGAAGGAGATCGCCACGCCAGCCGCCACCACCTGGCCAGCAAGCTTCTGCCACGGCTTTAAGCCGATCAGATCATCGATCAATCCGACAACAAAGACGATCCCGGCCGCAGGCACCACGGCATGCAAAATTTCGCTGTGTTGAATGTGGAGCTGTCCTTTCGTACCAAGCATCCACTTCAACAAAACAAAGGAACCGGCGCAGGCAGCAACGATCGGAACGCCACCGACTCTGGGCACGGCGCGCAGGTGAAACTTCCGATCTTCATCGGGCTGATCTACCAAACCAGCACGCAATGCCAGATCCCTGCAGAGTGGCGTCAGGACCAGACAAAGCAGGAAGGAACAGATACCGAGAAACAAGAGAACATACATGGTGTACCTCGTCGCGAACTGCCGCGGGAGAAGACTTTCAGCGTTCAGGACGTTGCTTGCAGGTCCAAGCGTGTGTTGGTGGCAGAGGCTGGCGAATCGGCCCCCAGGATGTCCGCAATGCGGTCCACGCTTTGCGGAAGATCGTAAAAACGAAGCAGTGCCTCGCGTGCACGCTTTCCAGCCGCTTTCACCGTCTCAGGGTGGTCGGCGAGAAACGCCAGCAAGCGATGGACGCCTTCTACATCGCCGCAGGCGAAGCGCCACCCGCAGTTGTGACGCGCGATCAGAAGCGCAGGCGTCGCTTCAGCGGGTCCAATGAACAGCAGCGGCCGGCCCGCGGCAAGGATGCCATACGCCTTGCTCGGAACCACCGCGCCGCAGGACTCATTACGTTGCGTGACGAGCCCGATATCCCCGGCCGCGAGCCCTTCGCTCAGTTTGTCACGAGCCACAAACGGCCGGAACTCGACGGAGTCCAGACCCTCCCGTTCGCAGAAGTCCGCGAGCACCTTGCGTTTGTCTCCCGTTCCCGCAAAGACGAAGCGCACGCGAGGGTTCTGCCGCAGCGACGAAATCGCACCCTGAATGGTCTGAAGATCGTGCGCCATGCCGAGATTGCCGGAGTACAGCACCACAAGCTGCTTGGGATCGCCCGGCCGCTGCATCGGCTTAATTGCGACGCTTGAAGCCCAGTGCTCTGCGATGTGAATTTTTTCCGCCGGCAGGCCGCGGGCAATCAGCCGGTCTCTCATACAGGGGCCGAGCACGATGATGCCGTCCGCATGCTGACGAATGCGGTCTGCGATCCATCCCGTCAGCCGATGGGTCAGGCCGCCAGCCTTGATGTATTCGAGATCCACCGCGATCTCTGGGTAGAGGTCCTGCTCCCATATATAGTGGCGCGATCCGCGAAGAAGCTTGAGGCTGGCTCCCAGCACCGAGATCAGGGGCGGTGTGGTCATGGACATCACCAGGTCCGCCCGGCGAATCGTCAGCCCCTTGGCAAAAGCGGTGACATAGAAAGAAAGGTACGACAGCATACGACCTAGCCGGCCGCGGACAAACGGCAGGGCCCGCACGCGGTGGACCGCGGCCGGGGGAGGCGTGCTGCCGGCGGCAGCGGCATAACCCCCTTCCCCACAGAGGACGGCAATTTCGGTGCCCCGCTCTGCCAGGGCTCCCACCAGGTCGGTGAGCTGTTGGCTGGTCGCGGAAGAATCCGGCCAGAAGAACTGATTAATGAAGAGCATTCTCATGAACGGACCACCTGTTGTACGTCTATAACGCGTTCACGGATGCGTCGTACCGTTACAAACTGTGCAGGGTTCCCGGCATACACCTCAAAATCCGGAACGGAGCCCCGCACGACCGCGCCTGCCGCCGCCACGGCATAGTCACCCAGCACCGTACCGGGCGTCAGCAAAGACCTGGCACCCGCCCAAGCTCCCTCGCCCAAGGCGATGGGTTCCACCCGAAGTCCGAAATGAGGATCGCTCCAATCATGGTTGCCGGTACAAAAATACGCACCCTGCGAGATACACACGTTACAACCGATACGAACGGTTGTGAGATTGTCGATCCAGCACTCTTCACCAATCCAGCAGTCATCTCCGACCTCCAGGTGCCATGGGTACTTCACCCGAACGGCAGGCTTGATCACCACCCGCTCTCCGATGCGTGCGCCAAAGGCCCGCAAGAGGCTTACACGCAAAGCGGACGATGGAAGCCAGGCGGAGGCAAAGAGGGGCTGCCCGAGCAGCATCCAGAGCGCACGCTTTAGCAGCGACCCACCGGGGTGGTACCACGAATTGTCGTAGTGGCGCAGTTCGACGCGCTTCATCGCTTGTCCCCATACTGAATATTCAGGCAGGCTGCCGCTTTGCCGGTAAGCACAAAGTCGTAGAGGGCAGCCGTTTGGGCAGCAATGTGCCGTGGATGATAGCGGGTCCGCACGAGTTCGGCACCGTTCAACCCCGTGGCCCGGTTCTGCTCCGGTGTGCGTTGCAGCACGTCTCGCATTGCCTGAGTTAGCTCCTCGGGATCCGGCTCGATCTCCCAACCAGCATGGAACCGGGTAACCTCGGGCATGTTGCAGGCTCGCGTGACAAGAACGGGCAGACCGGCGCCCAAAGCCTCAAGCACTCCAACGCTCAGGCCTTCTGAGAAAGACGGAAGCACAAAGCATTCCGCGGCAGCCAGCGCACTCCACTTCAAATCTCCCTGCAGCATGCCGGCGAAGACGACGTTTGGCTCCCGTCCCGGCGAATGGAGCTGCGCTTCTATCCGTGCTTGCGTTCCCTCACTGTCCGGACCGGCAAGCACGAGAACGGCATCCGGGTACTCGTGGGTGACGCGAAGCCAGGCGCCGGCCAGAAGGTCCAGACCCTTTTTGGGGTGCAAACGACCTAGAAACAGGATGAGCCGCTTGCCGCGAAGCTCTGGAAAGGCGTCCAGAAAGCTCTCAGGCGATAACGATGGGGGTACCTCGACCGCATTGGGGATCACCGCAATGGGACCACGCGCGCCAAAACTACGGTATTGCTTCGCTTCCACCTTTGTAAGCGCATGCAGGCAGGTTGCCTGGTTTAGGTTGGTCCGCTCGAGCAGTGACGCATAGAGCTTTTTCTTCAACCCCTTGCTCCGCAGCGCCCAGGGCTCAAGCATCCCGTGAGCTGAAACAATGTAAGGCCGCTCCGCCTTCCGGGCGGCGCGGCAGGCAACGGCCGTGCTCGTTTCCCAGATACCGTGGATGTGCAAACCCTTGGCTGCACCGACGAGCCTCCGAAACCGCTCTCGCAAGGGAGCAGACCGGAGCCAGCTGATTCTGGAGCTCGGCCAGAAGCTCAGGCCGGCATCGTCGTAGCCAGCGGGCCGGTACTCCTCCCCCGGAGCGGTAAATGCCGCCAAGGAAACCATGTGACCGCTTTCGGCCAGACTCAGGCCCAGCCGCGGAACCACGGCGCTCAGGCCGCCATAACGAGGGTCGAGGTGGCTGACGACGGCGAGCCAGGGACGAGGGACCGATATCTCTGGTACCGCCGAATTGATCATTGCTTCTGCAGCGGAGCTCAAGGCGCGACCTCCGGCAGGAGGTGCAGGCGGTCGGCACGATCCTCGCGCCGGACGATGGAGGCCACGGCCCGCCCAAAGCCCTGCGGCGTAAATCCGGCGATCATCTCGCCCGAGCGCAGACCCATACTTCCGCGCTGCTCCAAAGACATCTGCTCCATGCGGTGCAGCAGGGCGGTAAGCGCTACTCCGTCGGTAGGGGTAAAGCTGAAACCGTTTTCTCCTTCGGCAACAAGATCCTCACAGCAGCCGCAGCGGTTGGAGACAAGCACGGGAAGCTCTGCGGCCATGGCCTCATTCACCACCAGGCCCCAAGGTTCGCGGGTGCTGGGCAGAACAAAGCAGGCAGCCCCGGCGTACAAGGGAATCAACTCCTTAGCGTTGCAAAGACCCGGGAAACGGACATCGTCAGCATAGGGGGAGGCTGCCGCGGTGCGGCGCAGCTCTTCTGCGCGCGGCCCGTCCCCCGCCAGGACCAGAGGCCAGGTACCCCCACCGGACCGGTAGGCCAGCCAGCTATCCAGCAGCGTTTCTACATTTTTCTCCTCAGCCAGACGCCCTACAAACAAAAACCATGGCTGCTGCCTAACGCCCTGCGGGTTGCGCTGGCGATACAGCGTTGTACCGCCCCGGATGGCGTCGTTATCGACCACGTCATACGATCCGGTGATGCGGTGGCTGGGAAATCCGAGCTGCCGGAGATAACGGACGTGCGCCTTTCCACCCGTCACAGCCCAGTTGAAGAGTAGCCGGATGACGGTTTTCTTCAAGTACTCCCGCAGACTTTGGCGACGATGATCAAACGCCGTGCTTTCCGTCATGAGCACGCTCGACCGGCCATGCAAACGTGCCCACAGAGCGGCAGCAACGCCAGGCAGCGTGTAATAGCCGGGCACGAGAACGACCGTCGGCCTTAGGGCATCCAGCCGCTTCCAAAGCAGGCATGCCAACTTAAACTTGCTGGCTGCCGCCCAGCTCACGCCGGGCATCAACGTCGTCACGGGCAGATCTTCGGGCATCTGCTCGCGAAATCGGAGGCCCGGATGCACACCGACGCCACTCACCAGCTCAATGCCGACAACTTTGCCAACCAGCGAAGGTGCCTGATTTAGACCGCGAAAGCGCGCCACATGGTAGGCGTACCAGTCAATCCAGATGACGGCAACCTCACAACTCCGGCTGGAACGAGATTTAGACATGACGCGTCTCCACAGACTGGATGATGACGCCCGACGGCCTCAACCGAGGCACCGGCCCGCGGTAGAGCCGTCCCCCCACAAGCCGCCTCTGCACGCGGACCCGGGCCGGGGCCTGCGCCCAGCGCCATATGAGCCAGGCGGGAATAGAAAGCATCAGGGTACGAAAAAGAATAGCCTCCACTGTCTGCATCACCAGGTAAATAGAAAGGCAGCTGAGAATGGTGAACTGCGTTGCCCAGGGACCCCCGCGCTGTACGGCGCGCTTCCATACAAAGCCGTACAGCAAGCCAATCAGAGCCATGAGCGGGATGGCCAACCACCAGACCTCGACCCAAAGGTCGGCAATCAGGCCCGGCGCAGAGCCCACGGCGCCGACCCAACCCAGGGTGTCACCGAAGCCTTCTCCGGTCCCCGCATTGAAAAGGAGCTCCGGCACGCCGAAGTCCTGGTACTTTGTGGGCCAGATCGCACTTGGGATCGGTCGAACCAGGATTTCTGCGAGATACCGTCGCATCCAAAAGTAGTGATCGCGGCGTTCAGAGCTCAGCACCGTACCTGTGCCATAAATGAACTCGTTGCCCGTATCGGGCGTGTCCACGATGTGACTCACATCGTCATTCATTTTGAAGTCGGAACCGAGATACAGCTGGCTGCGGTTGGTGACGAGAAACAACACCAGCCATCCCAGGCAGGCGCCGCCCACCATAATTGCCAGCAGAGGTGGCCGCTTCGCACGGTTGAAGTACCAGCCCATCATCAGGATGATGCAAAGCCCGAAGGTGGGGCCACGCCGCCCCATCAGCAGCGCTGTGATCAGCCACGGAGTCCCGAAGATGACCACCTCAAGCAGCCCGAGCAGACGTGGTCCCCCCGCCGACACCGAACTCAGGGCCAGCAGAACACCCAGCAAAAGCATGAGGCTGCCATCACGCACGTACCCGCTCGGATCCCAGCCTCCGGAGTAGGAAGTGCTGAACGCCTGCTCGAAACCGCCGACGTTAATGATGGTCGTGGCCCAGCAGCCGAAGCCGATCGTACCCACGATCGCGGCACCAATCAGAAGCCGTTGCGCCACCCGCGGCGGCAGCGGCCTGGATACCGCCCGCGGACGCTTCACCCGCGTACCGACCAGAAGGCAGCAAACCACAAAGGCCAGAACACCCAGAACGTTCAGCAGTTGAACGAACTTCAACTGGTCGCCATCAAAGAAGCGGGTCAGACCGTCTTCCTGCAGCAGTTTCCAAGGCATCCAGCCATAAAGAAACGCCAGCATCGGACCGATGAAGATCATGGGATGAAACACGTCCCGGCTGCCGTCAAAGGCTGCGATAACGCCCAACAAGGCGATGCTGGCAGCGGCAAAGATCATGAACTCAAACATGGCTTGCCCTCCAGGGGAGCAGAGCGCCCAGCTTGACGAGTAGCTGCTCCACGGCGCGACGAGGAGGCAGCCAACCGTAGCGGCGGCCGAAACCAAAGAGTGCTATCCCGGTACTGAAAAGAATGCCAAGTAGCACGGCAGTTGGACCAAGGAGCTCGCCGGATTCTCCGCGCCAAATCGAAAGTGCGGCAGCGCTACCAATGCTCAGGATCGCGGTGAAGAACAGGGGTAGTAGCCCCACAGGCAGGTTGTCCCAGCGCTTCAGGGCAAGCAGCGCCAGTGTCGACGAAAGGGCGTGGGCGCTGAAGTAGATCGCCATCGCGTACCAGGCGTTGCCACCGTGAAGTAGAAAAAGCGTCGCCGCAATGGCCACGAATACAGCCCAAAGCGTGTTGATCACGGCTGTCGCGCGGATGGACACGATCGTAAGCCGCGCCGACGCAGGGGCCGTGCCCATGTGAGACACCGCGGTCGCCAGAGCCACGGCAACCGCCGCACCCGCACCGGCATAGGTTCGGCCATACAGCAGGGCAATCCCCCACGGCACAAACACAATGCCCAGCAGACCCAGCAGAAGCGAAACACCCAGGGCGGCAAAGCAGCAGAGTGCCATCACGCGCTGGGGTGTCTGAGACTCTTCGTGGGTGGGATCAGCCATGACCGCGTAGCTGCCCTCGGTAAGCAGACTCGGCGGCAGACTCACCAGATTGCGAAGCTGGCTTGCGATTGTCAGAAAACTCATCTGCACCAGCGTCGTATCACTTCGTGCAACCAGCGCCGTGGCCCACCAGCCACTCAGGTTCAGGCCCACCAGGCCGGCAAGCTGAATCAAGCCAAAAGACCAGACCTCCTTCAACACCGGGCCCAGAGGCTCTGTATTTGCCGGATCGTGCCCGACTCGCCACCCGAAGCGCTGGCCGAGAAGGCAACACAGGGCCACAGCGGCAAGTGAAATTCCACCCTGTAACTCGACCATGGTGGCGGGACGATGATGGTGTGCGGCGTAGGGCAGCAGGAAAACCATGCCGGCCCCTACCGTCAGCGACATGCTGAGGAGAGCGGCAACAAACCGCTGGCCCACAAGGAAGCCGCGCGCGCATTCCAGAAGAACCACACCCGCCGCAGAAACCCAGGCGCAACGGAGAAGTACGGTGAGGTTCTCATTCCCAAGCAGACGGGCGATGGGAGCGGCGCCGAGCCAGATCGCGGCCGCAGCCAGGCATGCAGACACCAGGGAAACGATGGCGAGCGCTCGGATGAGGCTGGGGTAGCCCGGCGAGGAGCGGGGGTATTTGCCGGAGAATCGCGCCGCGGTGGCGCCGATGCCTCCCGCAGCGTAGGTAGAGATGTTGGTTGCCGTGTTGATGGCGAGGGAATACGCGCCGAAGGTCTCTTTTCCTCCCAGACGGGCAGCGAGGATGTTCGCAAGAAAACCCGCTCCCCTCTCCAGGAAAACGCTTGCGCCCATGGCGGAGGTGCCCGTCAGCACATGGCGGGTTACCTGGTCGGGGAGTTCTCCAGAGGGAACCGGAGAGCCCGCCGCTGCCTGACTACCCGCGTCAGCACCCATGGCCGGCATGCCCAAAACCGGCATAGCCACGGGGGGCCAATCTAGGCTGTTCGGGCCACCGACGCCGAGTGTCTCCGGCACAGGCTCAACCGAGCCGTGCCGTTCAGCTCCTGCAAGCGGAATCATGCTGCGGTGACCGCCTTCTCGGACTCCCCGGAGCCCTTTGGCTTCTGGTATTGCTCATAGGCTTTGTAGTAGCCGTTGAACCCCTGCCGCTGCGGATCAAAGTCATTCAGGATCGTCCCGACTAGATGAACCCCATCGCCGTCGAAGAGGTCCCGCGCTTTCGCTGCCTCGTCCAGTGTTGTCACCGCAGCCCTCACCACGAGAATGACGCCATCGCAAACCCGCGCGATCATGCGTGTGTCCACCATGTGCAATGCGGGCGGAGTGTCGATTAGGACAATGTCAAAGCTCTCCGAGAGCTCCCGCAGCAGTTTGGGCAGGCGCTCCGAGTGGAGCAGTTCGACACTGTCTTCCTCCCCTGCGCCGGCGGTAATCACAGATAGATTTGGAAAGGCTGTTTCCCGAAGCCATCCTCCTTTAACAAGCTCCGGCGTCGTCACCGGCCGGTTGCGCAGTAGCTCTCGCAGCCCGGGCTGGCGGGAAAGGCCAAATGCCTTGTGCAGGCTGGGCCTGCGCAGATCGCCATCAATCAGGAGAACGCGCAGCTTGGCTTTGCTGAGTGCAACCCCGAGGTTGGACGTAATCGTTGTTTTCCCCTCGCCAACCTTCGGGCTCGATACGGCGTAGGTCCGTGAGGACCGGCCGTCCGACGCCTGCAGAATCGAGAAGGTGGCGTTTGAGTAGGCTTCGGCGGCCAGGGAAAACTTTTCGTCCCAGCGCGTCATGTCCACCGCCGGGCCTGACTCGCGGCCTTCGGCTCCAGCCTGAACCCGCAGCAGACCGCCTGACATCGCCGGCGCGGCAAAGGAGCGGCTAGGGCTCACGCCAGCCGGAATGACGCCTAGCTCCTGCACGTCGAGCAGACGCATGACCTCACCCGGCATGCGGAAAACATTCTGTGTCCGCTCCCGATAAAAGGCAAGTGCGACACCGGCCAACAAGCCGAGTAACAGGCCAACAAAGGCCTCCAGGGAGCGCCGGGGCGCCGAAGCAACCCTGGGCACCTGCGCCGGATCGATGACCCGGATTGTGGCTGCCTGCATTGCCGAAGCGAAACCAGCTTCCCGGGCCCGCTGCAGCAGCGTTTGGTAGAGTTGCTGCTCCGAATCCAGTTCACTGCGAAGCAGACTCACCTTTGCCGATTGCTGCAGGTCAGAGGACACGGTGGCAAGCTCGGCGTTGTAGGTCACCGTTAGCAGCTGTTCCCGATGCCGCGCAGCCTGGAGATCGTTCTGCGCCCGCGTAACCGTATTGGTCGCGGTACTGGCCAGACCCGCCTGCGCGTCATGCAGTTGTTGGCGCAGCTTCAGAACCCTTGGATTTTCTTCCGTGAGCGGCGGCACCAGGGCCGCGATCTGGCTTTGCAGATCGGCTACCTTCATCTCATAAGCACGATGCGCAGGATTCTCCTGGACGTCGGACAGCGTTCCGGGCGCTGCGGAACGGTCTTCGTCAGCGGAGGCCTCCTTGGCGATACGATCCGCCTGCGCCTTGACTACCTCGCCCTGCAGGGCCTGAAGCCGCTCTTCTCCAATGCTGGTATTTGCCTGGCTCAGGCGCAGGCCGTTGCCTCCCACCGCTGCTTCGAGCTGACCCTGGGTCTGCTGCACTCTTTGACGGATATCGGCGACCTGGCGGGTGAGCCATCCACTCACTTCCGTAGCCTCCTGGCTGCGCACCTGCAGGTCCTGCTGTTGATAGGTCGAAATCAGGGCGTTGCAAAAATCAGCAGACAACTGAGCATTCCAGGAGTCGCAGCTAATCTCCACCAGCCGCGTAAGACCAAGCGGCTTCACCTTGAAGTGCTGCGTTGCGTCTGCAAGAGCCACGCCATAGGCGATCTCCGCCGGGTGGCCAAGGTGCAGGGCGCGACGCAGGCGCGAAAACAGATCCTCGGGCTGCAGAAAGGCCGGGTGCGGAGTGGCCTGCATCTGGCTCACCGTCTCGTGCACCAGCGTATCGCTCTGCAGGAGCTTGATCTGCGTCTGCAGATTGGTATCCGCCTCTGCCGGGGTATTGTCTCCTGTAGGAGCCACGCTGCGGGTGTTCATGAAATCGCTATTGAGCGACCGTATGTCCAGTGAAGTGCGCGTCTGGTACACCGGCAGCGTAAAGAAGCCCGATAGCAGCGCCAGCAGTATGCCGCAGGCGGCTGCAAGCAGCAGCAACCCACGATGGCGGTTCAGGGTCTGGAGATACTCCTCTAGCAAACCGCCGCCACTTGTCGCCGCAGGCTCCGGAGGGAGATGACCCCGCCGTCCACTCCGCTGTGAGCGTCCGATCGAACGCACCTCTCGTACCCTGATCGCTGACTTGGTCACATCCCACTCCTGTTTGCCAGTCCTGCCTGGTCTACTTCACTGCTTCTAAATTCGTTCAGTTCTTCCGCCGCCTGCTCCACATGTGCCTTTAGCGGTAAACCAAAACCCCTGTGGTGATTCCTATGGCAGCCTCTATGGCGCGCCGGGATCCCACCTTGAATCCGCTGTGCGGTACAAAGACGATGTCATTGGCGAAGAGCTGGATGTTTTTATCCTTGCCGGCGAGAACCTTTGGAATGTTCACTGGGATCTCGGTCATGGAACCATCTCCATTGGAAGCGGGACGCAGGATGCGCGCATGACTGCCGGCATCATCCGGTCCCATGCCCTCGGCGAGGGTCACCGCATTCAGTAGTGAGATGGAATTATGCCGTGTAAGCTCGAAGCCGCCTGGCTTTTTGACATCGCCAAGTACATAGACAAGATCAGCCTTTGGCACCGAGATCGTGTCGCCGGGTTCGATCAGGATGTTGTTCTCCGGGGCCTTCAAAGCCATCAGCGAGTCCAGCGGAACACTCGTCGAGGACGTATGGGTGAGCGGATCGTCCGTTACCGGTCCAACATCCAGCTTGCCCCACTGAGGCTGCCTCGTGATCAGCACATTCGGGCCGGCATCCGGCTTCAACCCGCCCGCCATCGAGATGACGTCCAGCAATCGCCTGGGACCCACAAGTTGTCGCACGCCCGGGTTGCTGACCTCGCCGATAACAGACACCGGCCGGCTTTCACTTTCGACCAGATTGACGGTGACATCAGGCGAGACGATATACTTGCGCAGACGCGTGACGAGATCCTGGCGAAGCTGGCTGACGGTCAAGCCACTTGCCTGAACCTGACCGATCATGGGAAAGTCCAGGGTCCCGTTCGGCCCAATCCGCAGCGGACCCGCTGGAACGTCCTCCATATCCGCGACGTGCACAGAGATCTGGTCCCCAATACCTAGAATGAACTCAGGAGCTGCGGCTGTGGGACGTTGCTGCAGAACCTGACCCCCGGCGCACAGAGGTAAACACAGGAGAACGGCACCGAGCAGACTCTTTCTCATAGGGCAACCCAAATTTTCCATCACAGACACAGGCATCACAGGCACAGGGTTAGATTACGTCGGCCAATGACGACGTAAGTACAAGTTTTGCTACAAAGTAGCGCGTAAGAATCAGGTCGAACCAATCCATCGCAACGACTGGACTACTGTTTTTGTTCTAACACTTAGAATGCGAAGTCACTCGTGGGAGCCACTCATTTCTTCTTTGACTTAGAGCACGAGTGTGTCGACTACGGTAACGTCGTTTTGATAACCATCGTGCAAAAGAACCTATCACTCACCCTGCCGTCTAGCATCTGTACCGCTATGGCTGTGCGTTTCATCACTATGGACAGATACGTTACGATTTC
>CAXTZL010000060.1:0-15208 GCA_964248555.1 uncultured Bryocella sp. | reverse complement strand
AGCCGGCCTCCCCGATGATGTCTTCGAGGCCGTAGGGGCCGCCGGCGACCATGAAATAGGTGGCCGCGATAAGGGGAAGGAGGCGCAGTTTGCCGGCTTTGCGAGTTGGGGTTGGCGGTGGGGTCTGGGTTATTTCGGGTGCCTCCGTCGGGTATTTGAGGTGAGGGACAAGCAGTATCGTAGCTTCGATTTTCCTCGGAGGTGGGGGCTGGAGTACTCGGGGTGAACTTCTGGGATTTGCGGACTCGGATGGGAATGCAGATTCCTCCGCTGCGCTGCGGAATGACAAGTGAAGCGGGATGACAAAGGGAGGCGGGGTGCGGTCGGACGAGGGTGGAGGGAGTGCGATCGGAAAAGGGTGCGGGGGCGGCAGGGGCAGGAGCGGCAGGGGTACGGGGGCGGCAGGCCGGCGGGATTGGTTATGGGAGGACGATGTTGCCCGCGGGCTGGACTGCTATCCAGTGGCTGAGTGATTCCGGTTTTTTGAGATCACCGCTAAGAATGGCGTCCAGCAGGGCGCGGGTACGGAAGGCGGCGAACGGGCTGTTGATGCGGATGGAGGATTGCTGATGGGCCAGTTTCACGAGCATCGCGGGGCGATCCTGGAGGGTGCCCTTTCTGCTGGCTTGCTCCTCTTCGCGGGTCCAGAAGCCGGAGTGGCGCCAGATGGGGCCGGCGCGCCAGCCGTGATCGCCCATGACGATGACGATGGCGTTGTCCCACGTGCCGTCCGCCTGCATCTCGGCACGGAGGTGGCCGAGGTACAGGTCCGCGAGGACGAGGTTGTCGAGGTAGGTGGTGCGGTGCGGGGGGAAGGTGCCGGTGCGGCGGTCGTAGAAGCCCCAGGGGTGCGGGATGGGCATGTGGAGCAGGAGCAGGCCGGCGTTCTGGGCCTGGAGCATGCGGTCGGCGGCGGCGTAGAGTTCGCGGTAATCGGCGGCGTGGCGCTGCACGTCGCCCCGGCCTTCGCGATCCGTGGAGAGGCTGTTGTTTTGTGGATCGCGGCCGGCGTCGAGCAGGGCGCTTCCCTCTTCGGCGAGGTCGCGCAGGGGGGCGAGCATGTTGGTGCCGAGGGAGGCGTCTGCGGCGAGGCCGCCGGGGAGCTGGTCACGGTAGGTCCAGAAGCAGCGGTCGAGCACGGCGGGCAACAGGCGGCAATAGGGCTCATACCAGCCGGCGATGGCGGTGGGGAGACCGGCGTGTGCGGCGTCGGCGAAGACGGTGCCGGCGGGGTCGAGGGTTTGCCAGTGGCGGGCGCCGCGGGGGTGCAGCAGGAGGTGTTGGCCGTCGGCGGTGGGGTTGGTCGCGGTGAGCGGCAGGCCGGTGAGCAAGGAGGGTACGGCGATGCGGGTGAACTCGGCGGCAGCGATGACCTGCGTGAGCACGGCGGATTGCGCGGCGAGGTGGTCCAGATTGGGCAGGGCGAGGCCGGGCTGGCGGTTGGCAAAGATCTGGTCATAGGAGAGCTCGTCGAGGATGACCCAGAGGACGAAGGGTGGTTTTGGGTTGCCGAGTTGGTTGGGGGCGGGGTGGGCGAGGGATTGCGAGACGAAGGGTGGGTTCAGGTGTCGGGTTTGCCAGCCGTTCCATAAGAGCTGCGCCAGGAGCACGAGGCCGCTGAGGGAGACGAAGCTGAGAAGCGTGATGAGGGCGGGCTCCGCACGGCGGAATGCGGGGGTAAGGGCGCTGAGGCGGGCCGAGAGGAAGGCGAGGGCGGCGGCCGTGAGGAAAAGGAGCGAGGTGAGGAGCCAGAGGTTGGCTGGACGCCCGGCAAAGGAGGCGACGGCTTCCAGCAGAGCCACCGGGAGCGGGAGCAGTAGGATAGCCCAGAGCAGGAGGTGGGTACGGGGGTGGCGTTTGGCGGCGGTGAGTAGCAGAAAGAGCAGGCCGGTGAGGGCGAGCAGGTCCAGGATGACCGGGATGAAGAGCGCCGTTGCCGAGCCGGGCAGATGAAAGACGAGCTGATGACCCGGGGAGACCAGCGGCCCGGAGAGCGAGAGCAAATAGAGATTGGCGATCGCGAAGGCGACCGCGAGCCTGGAGAGAAAAGGTTTCACTCTCCGTGGCTTTCGCGCGAGGCTGGTCTTTCCAGGTGTGGAGGCGCCTGTTGTTCCGAAGTTTGCTGGCGTTCCGACGTTTTCCGGGGTTGCAACATTTTCCGGCGTTCGAGGTGAAAGAGGACGCGTCCGTTGCCCAGGCGCTGCTCGGCGGTGAAGTGGAAGAGGGGGGCGAAGGCGTCGCGGAAGGTGTTTTCGGTGACCCCGGCGAAGATGGCGTCGCGGCCGCGAACGAGCTCGCGGAACATGAGGTCGGTGGGTGGAACCCATTCGAGGATGAGGGTGGCGGTGGTGAGCGAGGCGCAGAGTTCGGCGACTTCGGGAAGCGGAACGGCATCGTGCAGCAGGAGGTGATGGAGGACGGCGAGCATGAGCACGGCGTCGAACTTACCGGCGCAGCGGGTCAGGAAGCCGGCGCTTTCGCGGTTGCGCCAGCCGACGGCGGGGGTGGGGTTGGCGAGATCGACGAGGAGCGGGAGGATGGGTTTGCCGCTGCCGGCGAGGCGCCGGGCGAGGCGGTCGACGGTGTGCCCGTCGGTGTCGATGGCGACGACGTCCGCGCCGGTGTCGGCGGCGATTTCGGAGTAGAGGCCGCTATTGCAGCCGACGTCGAGGACGCGGCGGGGCCGTGCGGCGAGAAGGGCGGCGGCGACGAAGTCACGTTTGGCGGCGTGGTCGGCGGGGGTGTAGTGCTTGGCGGTGTTGCTGTAGGCGGTCCAGCGGGAGTTGCGAGGCGGCGGTGTGGCGCGACGCATCCCGCGGGCGAGTTTGCTGAAGGTGCTGTGCAGGACGTGGTGGACGAGTTCGGGGTCATCTACGCGGCGAGCGGTGGTGCCGTTTTTTGACGAGGAACCGGGGATTTTGCGGGCCAACTGTGCGGGGAGGGTGACGGCGGAAAGTACAGGGGATTGCAGGCGGGCGGTCCAGGGCAGGAGGGGGTAGAGCTCTTCTGGCTCGTAGCCGTCGCGGCGGGCAAGGGTGGCGCTCAGCGGCCAGCCGAGGTGCACATTGGCGATCATCGGCAGGAGAAACGTTCGGACGAACTGGCCGTAGGCGAACCAGATGGGTTGGGTTGGATCCAGGCGGGCGACGGAGAGGACGTCCACGAAGACGGGCTGGGTGCCACGGAAGAGGACGTTGAGCGGGGTGGCGTCCTTGAGGATCCAGCCTTCAGGGAGGAGGTCACGGCAGAGCGAGAGGGTGAGTTCGGCGGCGGCGAGCCAAAGGGCCGGGGGCCATTCCCAGGGGTAGGATGGAAAGTCGACCAGCGGATGGCGTAGAACGAGCGGATCGGGGCCGCTGATGCTGGCTGGGGTTCCCGGGCGAGTGGGTGAGAGCTCGCCCGGGGGCACGACCTCGCTGGAAACGAGACGGCCTTGCTGCACGAGACGGGCGGCGAGGGGCGAGGTGAGAAACTCCAGCAGCTCGGCCTCAAAGGCTGGCTGGATGAAGCGATAGGCACCGTCCGGCCGGATTTCGACGGAGCCGGCCGGGTCGCGAAAAGTACGCGGAGGCGGCAGCAGAGGGACGGAATCGATCAGGTGCGGCCTCCTCTGGGAGTGAGCTAGGAGCGAGATCGGAATGAGCTAAGAAGTTGGCTAGGAGTCAGCGCGGGATATGGCGGCAGAGGCGTTGACGGGCTGCCTGGTCTCGGAGCGATGGAAGAGGCGCTTCAGGCGGCGGCGAAAGTAGAAGAGCGCACCTGAGGCCACGGCGCCGATGCTTTGGAAGAGCAGAAGGCAGGAGCCGGGGTCGGTGTAGGCGTAGGCCCGGGACTCCAGGGAGACAGCCAGGGCGAAAACAAAGAGCAGGGTTACCGACCCATACATCCATTTGCATTGCATAGAAGTCCTTGTCTCTGGTCGAGCCTTTCGGGTAAAGACGGAGAATCTTCTCTAGAAGTTGCGGGCCGGGAGCAGAAATTGGCTGATCGATGCCGTTGCTCGCCGCTCCCGTTCGTGCGGGGGACCGTTCCCTGCTCCTTGCGAGTGCGGCGAGGGGATGTCAGATACTTCGTTCCAAGGAGGCAACCTCGGGCGGTGAATTTGGCCAGCCGATTGACGCCGAAGGCGGATGCAGGCGTTACCCCTGGAGTAAGGCCCGGCAGTGATAAGCGATTTCGAGCTCCTCCTGTGCAGGAAGAACTTGCGTTTTTACGGAAGGAATGGATTGGCGCAGGCGGTCGAGGATGCGATTTCGGATGGGTTCGCTATGTTCACCGATGCCGCCGGTGAAGACGAGCAGATCGAGGCCGCCGAGCAGGGCGGTGTAGGCGCCCACGGCCTTGAGGATGCCGGTGGTGAAGGCGTCGATGGCGAGAGCGGCGGGGGCGTCGTTTGCGGAGACTCGCTGGAGGAGTTGTTGCATGTCGCCTTCGCCGCCGGATAGACCGGCGAGTCCGGATTCGTGGTCGAGGAGGTGTTCGAGGGCTTCTGGGGTGAGCTTTTCGGAGCGCAGGAGGTAGAGGAGGACGCCAGGGTCGAGGTCGCCGGAACGGGTGCTCATGGGAATGCCGCCGGTGGGGCTGAGGCCCATGGTGGTGTCGATGGAATTTCCGTTTTCAACTGCGGTGATGCTGGAGCCGTTGCCGAGGTGCGCGATGATGAGCCGATGCGGTGGATTGGCTCCTTTCGTCGTCAAGCGGCGCATGACGGATTCGCAGGACAGGCCGTGAAAGCCGTAACGCTGGACTCCCTGGGCGAAGTAGCGCGCCGGGATGGGCAGGTGCGTGGCCACCGGCGGCATCGTGCGGTGAAAGGTGGTGTCGAAGCAGGCAAACTGCGGGAGGCCGGGGTAAAGCTGCTGGGCTTCCGCGATGAGTTTGAGGGCCTGTGGAATGTGGAGTGGGGCCAGGTCTTCGGCGGTTTTGAGATCGTCGAGGACGGCCGGGGTGATGCGCTGATGCGTGCGCAGTTTGGGGCCGCCGTGAACGATACGGTGGCCGACCGCGGCGATGGGCATGGGCAGGTGCTGGTTGAGGGCGGCGGTGAGGCGGTCGAGGGCTTCATCCTGCGATTCGCAAAGGTGGGATTGCTCGAGCAGGGTGATGCCGTTGGCAGAGCGAAGGGAGAGCTTGCCTTCGGAGCGGCCGATGCCTTCGGCAGCCCCGGTAAGGAGGAGTTGTTCTTCGCTGCTGTTTGGGGTTGAGGGGCCGTAACACCCGAGTTTTAGCGAGGAGGAGCCGCTGTTGAGAGCGAGGATGGTGCCGGCATTCCCGGTGCTCATTCGCGCGGGCTCGTAGGGCTTTGACCCCCTTGGACCTCCGGCTTGTTGCCGGGCCAGGTCCAGTGGGCGATTTCGGGCCGATCGACGCCTTCGCCGTAGGCGTGGTTGAGGCTTTCGATGACCTGGTCGCGAAGCCACTCCTCCACGTGGGCGCCGATTCGCTGCAGTTTCGGGACGCGTTCGATGACGTCCATGCAGAGGTGGTAGCGATCAATCTTGTTGAGGATCGCGAGCTCCATGGGAGTGTCGATGTTGCCCTTTTCACGGTAGCCATGGACGTGCATCCGCTCGTGATTGCGGCGCTTGTAGCAGAGTTTGTGGATGAGGTTGGGATAGGCGTGGAAATTGAAGATAACGGGCTTGTCGACCGTGAAGAGCGAATCAAAGTCGTCGTCGGATAAGCCGTGGGGATGGGCGGATTCGGGAAGGAGCTTGAAGAGGTCGACGACGTTGACGAAGCGAATTTTGAGGTCCGGAAAGTGTTCCTTGAGGATGGCCACGGCGGCGACGGCTTCCATGGTGGGGATATCGCCGGCGGAGGCCATGACAACGTCTGGCTCGACGCAGTTGTCGGTGGAGGCCCAGTCCCAGATGCCGATGCCCTTCGTGCAGTGTTTTACGGCTTCGTCCACTGTGAGGAAGACAAGATGGGGCTGTTTGTCGGCGACGATGACGTTGATGTAGTCGCGGGAACGGAGGCAGTGATCGGCTACGGAGAGCAGGCAGTTGGCGTCGGGTGGGAGATAGATGCGGGTGACTTCGGGGCTTTTGTTGGTGACGATGTCGAGGAAGCCGGGGTCCTGGTGGGAGAAGCCGTTGTGGTCTTGCCGCCAGACGAGCGAGCTGATGAGCATGTTGAGGGAAGGAACCGGAGCGCGCCAGCCGATCTCTAATTTGGATTTTTCGAGCCATTTGGCGTGCTGGTTGAACATGGAATCGATGATGTGGATGAAGGCTTCGTAGGAGTTGATGAGGCCGTGGCGGCCGGTGAGGGTGTATCCCTCGAGCCAGCCTTCGAGGGTGTGCTCGGAGAGCATTTCCATGACGCGGCCGGTGCGTGAGATCTCGGTGCCGTCGAGGTCTTCGGGGAGTTCGGGTTCGAGCCAGGTTTTCTTGGAGGCCTGGTAGATCTCTTCGAGCTTGTTGGAGGCGGTTTCGTCGGGACCGAAGACGCGGAAGTTGGTCATGTTTTGCTTCATGACGTCGCGCAGGAAATTGGCGAGGGTGGCAGTGGGTGATTCGTACTTCGCAGCGGGCGCTTCGATGTCGATTCCGTAGTCTTTGAAGGGTGGGAGATTGAGTGGGACGGTGAGATAGCCGCCGTTGGCGTGGGGGTTGGCGCTGATGCGGCGATTGCCTTCCGGAGCCATGGCCTGGAGTTCGGGCATCAGCGTACCGTGCTCGTCGAAGAGCTCTTCGGGCTTGTAGCTGCGTAGCCAGCCTTCAACGATGGCGAGAGAAGAGGGGTCCGTGAGCGGGTCGGTGACGGGAACCTGGTGAGCGCGCCAGAAGTTTTCGACCTTGTGGCCGTGCACGGATTTTGGGCCGGTCCAGCCTTTCGGGGAGCGGAGGAGGATCACCGGCCAGCGGGGGCGTTCGACGTTTGGGGCGCCTTTGTCGCGGGCTTTGCTCTGGATGTCGCGAATGGCAAGGATGCACTGTTCCATGACGGAGGCCATTTGCTGATGCATCAGCTCAGGCTCGTGGCCCTCAACGAAGTAGGGTGTGTAGCCGTAGCCGCGGAAAAGTTGTTCGAGTTCGTCGTCTTCGAGGCGGGCAAGGAGGGTGGGGTTGGCGATTTTGTAGCCGTTGAGATGGAGGATGGGGAGGACGGCGCCGTCGCGGGCGGGGTTGAGGAATTTATTGGCGTGCCAGGAGGTGGCAAGCGGGCCGGTTTCGGCTTCGCCATCGCCTACGACCACGGCGACGAGGAGATCGGGGTTGTCAAAGGCCGCGCCGAAGCCGTGCGAGAGGCTGTAGCCGAGTTCCCCGCCCTCGTGGATGGAGCCAGGGGTTTCGGGTGTGCAGTGGCTGCCGAGCGCACCGGGGAAGCTGAACATTTGAAAGAGGCGGAGCATGCCGGCTTCGTCGCGGCCGCGGTCGGGGTAGATGTCAGAATAGTGGCCTTCGAGGTAGCTGTTGGAGAGCGTGGCGGGCGCGCCGTGGCCGGGACCGGCGATGTAGAGGACATTGAGATCGTATTTTTTTATGAGCCGGTTGAGGTGAACCCAGGTGAAGGACTGGCCGGGATCAGTGCCCCAGTGGCCGAGCAGGCGGCGCTTGATGTGTTCGGGTTTGAGTGGTTCGCGCAGCAGGGGGTTAGCGCGGAGATAGATCATGCCGGCCGACATGTAGTTGCAGGCACGCCAGTAGGCGTTCATCTTGCGGAGTTCGTCGGGGGACAGCGGCTGCATCGGCTCGGTGGAGGACGGCATGGGCTTAGGGTAGGCTCCGTGGCGGGCTGGCCGCAAGCGGGGCCAGCGTTCCCATCGGGCTGCATGAACAAAATTTCAATGTGCGTTCACGGGTAATGGCGAACAGGATTTAGGCGGAGGAGGATGCCGGCGCTTACGCCGTAGGGCCTGAGCGGGCCGAAGGAGAAGGTGGGCCAGCGCTGGTACTCCAGGTCGACGGCTCGGACGGTGAGACGGTCGTTAAGCGCGACATCCAGACCGGCACCGGGTGCGTAGGTGAGAAAAGAGCCGTGCGCGTAGCCATGGGGAAGGGTGATTTTGCCTACGCCGGCGAGAAACTTGCCGTATGGCTGGAAGCGATGGGGGTGGAGGATGGCGACACGGATGCCACCGAGGTAGTTGGACTCGGTGACGTCCTGTGCGGTGTGAGCGCGGAGGAAGCGGGCTTCGCCTTCGAGGCCAAAGCGCCAGTGTGGGTTGGCTTCGGCGTAGAGGACACCACCGCCGATGTCGCGGTGGCCGTAGTCGGCCTGGAACCAGGAAACACCGCCGCCTACGGCCACATAGCTCCCTGGTCCTGAGGCGGTGGCGAGGGCCTGGCCCTGGGCGCGGTGCGAGGGAAAGAGAAGGAGCAGCAGAGTGAGCAGGAGAGTGCAGCCTGAGCGGTTCACTGGGTCACCACCAGCGTGACGGTTTCGACCTGCGTGGTGCCGGCGCCCTGGGCGGTGCCGACGACCTTGAAGGTGTAGGTGCCGGGGGGAGTTCCATTGACGCTCAGGCCGCCGCAGCCGGTGGTGCTCATCGCGACGCTGAGGGTAAAGATGAGCAGGAGCAGGGCGCCGAGACGGCGGCGACCGGTGCCCCGGGCGCGGCGGCCGAAGAGGAGCAGCAGGAGGCTTGCGGGCGAGCAGCAGAGCAGGATGTTCTTTGTCTGGCCGGTGAGGGAGGCCGTGGTGGAAGAGCCGGCGCCCAGCGGATTGCCCGTGTCGACGACCAGGGTTGTGGAAGCGGAGCCGTTGGCGCCGAGGGCGAGTTGCGTTTTGGTGAAGGTGCAGGTGGCGGCGTAGGGCAGGCCTTCGCAACCGAGGATGATGTTGTCGGCGAAGCTTTTGACGGAGCCGAGCACGACGTTCATCGTGGCGTGCTGTTTGGTGACCAGCGTGAGATTGGCTGTGTTGAGAGCGAGGGTGAACTGGGCAGCCTGGCCCGCGGTGATGGGGGTTGCGGCGGATTGGGATGCGGCGTAGGAGGCATCACCGCTATAGGCCGTGGTGACGTTCTGCGTTGCGGTTTCGAAGATGACGGTGACGGTTGCTACGCCGGTTTCGTCCACGGTGGCGACGCCCAGTGTCAGGGAGCCTGCGGTGAAGCTGACGGTGCCGGAGGGTGAAACGCTTCCCTCGCCCTTGACGACCGCGATGAGGGTGACCTGCTGCGGATTGGTGGGGTCGGTTGCGGAACCGGTGACGGTAGTGACGGTGGGCCGCAGTTGGACCACCTGTGCGAGAGGTGTTGCTGTGCTGGGAAAGTTCGCGGTGTCGCCAGAGTATTTGGCCGTGATGCTGTGGGTGCCTGCCGTGAGTTTGGGCACGGTAACGGCGGCGTGGCCGGAGGCGTCGACAGCGGAGGTGCCGAGGATGGCCGTGCCGTCGGAGAAAGTGACGGAACCGGTTGCCGTAGCTGCGCCTGCGTCAGTGAGCGTGGCGGTGAAGGTGATGGGATTGAGGGTCGGAGAGGGATTGCTGCCCGAGGCGATGGTGAGCGCGGTGGTCTGCTTCACGGAAAGAGTAAGGGCTTGCGAGTTGGAGGCGGCTTCGGCACCGTTGCCGAGGTATTGGGCGAGGATGATGTGCGTGCCGGGGGTGAGGGTGCTCAGGGTGAGGCTGGCCTGTTGGCTGCCGTTGAGGGCCGCCGTGCCGAGAGTGGTGTTGCCCTCGACGAAGGCGACCGTGCCTGTTGCGTTGCCACCGTTGCTGTTGACGACGGCGGAGAGGGTGAGAGGTTGGGCGTAGACGGCAGGGTTTGCGCTCGAGGCGAGCGTGACCTGGGTTGTTGCCGTGGTGACGGTCTGTAGGAGTTGCGCCGAGATGGCGCTGTAGTTGTTATCGCCGGCGTAGCTGACGGAGATTGTGTGGGTGCCGACGGAGAGCGCCGTGGTGGCGTAGGTAGCGGCACCGGTGCTGTTGAGTGGAACGGTGGCGAGCAGTACGCCGTTGTCGCGGAAGGTGGCGGTACCGGAGGGAGAGACGCCCCCACCGGCAAAGCCGGCTGCGAAGAGCACGTTCTGGCCGCTGGCCGAGGGATTGTTGGTGGAGCTGAGGGTAGCGGTAGCGGCTTGTACGACGAGTTCAGGAAGAATCGAGGAGGTGGAAGGAGCGTGGTTGGTGTCGCCGCTGTAGGAGGCGGTGAGGGAGTGCTGTCCGAGGCTCAGGTTAGTGGAAACGGTGAGGGTGGCCTCGCTGTTGGCGCCCAGAGATGCGGTGCCGAGCCGTGTGGCGCCGTCATAGAAGCTGACCTGACCACCTAGGTTGGGGCTGTCGCTGGTAACGGCTGCGTTCAGGACCAGGGCTGTTCCCTGCGTGAGCGGGTTGGCGGAGCTGGTAAGGCTTGCCGTGGTTGGGGCCTGCTGCACGAGGACGGTTACGGGCTGCGAGGAGGCGGGAGCGCTGTTTGCGTCGCCGCTGTAGACGGCGGTGAGCGTGTGGGTGCCGAGCGCGAGGGTGCCAGTGGCGAGGGTGTAAGAGGTACTGGAAGAGACCGGGATCGTTGCGATTACGGTGTTGCCGTCATGAAGAGTGAGGGTGCCGGTCGGGGTTACGCCGCGGCTGGTGAGCGTTGCCGGCAACTGGATCGAGGTACCGGCCTCCACGGGGCCTGTGGGGCTGGTGAGGGTGAGGGTTGGCTGGGCTGCCTGGACGGTCTGCTGGGCGGCGGGTGAGGTAGACACCGCGAAGTTTGTGTCGCCGTTGTAGACCGCTGTGAGGCTGTGGGCACCGGGTGCGAGTGCGGTGGTACTGAAGGTTGCAGACCCGTTTGCGTCGAGATTGGCGGTGCCGAGTTGGGTGGCACCGTCGCGGAAGCTGACGGTACCGGTCGGGGTAGCGGTGATGCCGGTGACGGTGGCCTGGAGGGTGACGTTCTTGCCGGACAGGCTGCTGGAGTTGCTGGTGGAGAGGGCCGTTTGCGTGGGTGTCAGCTGAATCTGCTGATTGATGGTGGGTGAGGTGCTGTTGGCGTAGTTGGCCGAGCCGACGAAGGTGGCGGTGATTGCATGGCTTCCGACGCTCAAGGTGGAGACCGCGAGCGTGGCTGTTCCGGAGGTGCTCAGTGTGACGGTGCCCAGAGGGGTAGCGCCGTCATGGAAGGTGACGCTGCCTGTAAGCGGGCCGTCGGCCGTGGCTCCCGGGGCCATCGTTACGGCTGCGGTGAGGTGCAGCGCTGCTTTGGCATTCGAGGGGTTGGCGTCCGTGGCAACGGTGGAAACTGTAGCAATCTGCTGGACGGTTTCGACCATGGGGGCCGAGGTACTTACCGCGTTGTCAGTGTCGCCACTGTAAACGGCGGTGATGTTGTGGGTGCCGGGTGCGAGATTTGCGGTGGAGAAGATCGCAGTGCCGTTTGTCGCGAGCGGGCTGCTGCCCAGGGCGACGGCTGAGGATCCAATGCCATCGTTGAACTGGATTGAACCGGTAGGAGCCGGGCCGTTTGCGCTGGAGACGGAGGCGCTGAAGGTGACGGAGGAGCCTACCGTTGGGCTGGCATTCGTGACGGCTAGGGTGGTGGCGGTGGTGGCCTGAACGATCTGCTCGTTGACCGTGGTTGAGGTGGTGCTGACGTTGGTGCTGTCGCCGCTGTACTGCGCGGAGAGCATGTGCGAGCCGATGGATAGGGTGCTTGTGCGCCAGGTAGCGGCGCCTGTGCTGTCAAGCGTGACCGAACCCAAGGCAGTGGCGCCGTCGTAGAAGACAACTGTGCCCGTCGGGGTGCCGCTGCCGTCCGCGGCGTTGAGGGTGAGTGTGACGGTGCTTGTGACCACGGCCTGCGCGGGCGATACAGAGAAGGCTAGAGCGGGTTGTTGCTTGATGATTTCGGTGTAGACCGGTGATTTGCTGGCGGCGTTGTTGTCGTCGCCGGAGTAGGCGGCGATGAAGGTATGGGAGCCGAGCGAGAGACTCGGGATGGTGCAGGCTGCCGTGCCGTCGGAAGCGAGTGGAACGGCGTTGCACCAGACCTGCGAAGCCTCTGTGAAGGTAACGGTACCGGTGCGGCCGGTGTCGGCGCTGGTAACGGTGGCGGTGAGGTTCAGCGGTTTGCCGAGCAGGCCGGGATTGGCGCTGGCGACGAGGGCGACGGTTGTGGGCTCGACGCTGAGAACCTGGCCGTTGAGGTTGTCGACGGGGGTGACGTTGGGTGCGTCGGAGGGCCACTGGACGGAGCCTGTGACGTTCTGGCCGACCTCCGTGGGAGCGAACTCCACGCCCATGTTGCAGAAAGTGGTCGGGGACATGGCAGAGGTGTTGCAGGTGGTCGTGGCGAGATCGAGTGCGGCCTCCTGCAGTACGGGTACGGCGAGGGTGAGATTCCTGTTGCCGGCGTTGTAGAGCATTTCCAGCACGGGGGCGGAGGTCTTGCTCACGCGCATGGGGCTGTAGGCGATGTTCAGACTCGCACCGCTGATTTTTCGAACGCGGTTGTGGAACATGTCCGAGATCCAGATGCTGCCGGTGGAGTCGAAGAGCACGCCGTAGGGGCCGTAAAGGCTGGCCTGATTGGCCGGTCCGCTGTCTCCTGAAAATTCGGCGCTGTTGGTACCCGTAAGGGTGGTGATGATCCCGGGGGAGCCGTAGATGCCGCGGATGCGGTTGTTGCCTGCATCGGCGATCAGGAGGTCACCAGCGGGGTCGAAGGAGACGGCTGCCGGGGTGTTTAACTGCGCGCCGGAGGCGGGGGATCCATCGCCGGAAAAGCCACGCGCGCCGGTGCCGGCTATGGTGGAGATGAGGCCGGAGGTGTCGACGAGGCGAACCCGATGGTTGTTCAGGTCGGCAATGGCGATCGCGCCATCGGAGCGGGCGGCAACGCCGTAAGGAGAACTCAGCTGGGCGGTCGTGGCGAGAAGCCCATCGCCGTTGTAGCCCTGGGCGCCCGTGCCGGCGACGGTGCGGATCAGGCCGGAGGACAAGGTGAGCAGGCGGACCGCGGCATTGCCGCTGTCCGCAATGAGGAGGTCGCCGGCGGGGGTGAGCGCGAGGCCCTGCGGGGCGGTGAGCGTGGCCTGGGTGCCGAGGTGACCGTCGCCGGTATAGCCGGAGGTGTCCGCGGTACCGGCGACGGTGGTGATGACCCCGGTGACGGCGTCGACGCGGCGGATGAGATCGTTGGCGCTGTCGGCGATGTAGAGATTGCCGCCGCCATCGAGCACGAGGCCTGTCGGACCGTTCAGCTCGGCCTGCGTGGCCTGGCCGTTATCTCCGGCATAGCCGGCAATGCCGTCCCCGGCGACGGTGGAGATGAGGCCGGTGGCAGCGTCGACGCGACGAACGCGATTGTTGCTGGAATCGGAGAGAAACAGGTTGCCGGCGGCATCGACGGCGAGGCCGTTGGGGAGGAAGATGGGAGCCGAGGTCGCGAGGACCCCATCGCTGTGGTAGACCCATTGGCCGTCGCCCGCCACAGTGTTCATCTCGCCGGGTACGAGCACAGGAAGGCCGCCCGCGGCGAGGCCGCTGAGCGGAGCACTGGCGAGTACGGTGGTGCCGTCCAAGGAGAGCACTTCGGTGGCACCTTGGCGGACGCCCGGGAAGCTCGGGGAGAAAGCGATCTGCAGTGTGCAGGTTTGTCCTGCTACGACGGGCACACCCCTGGTGCAGTTGCCGGGATCCGCCACGGAAAAGTCACGATTGGGGAGGCCACCGGTGAGCGCAATGGGACTAGCCGCCTGGCCGTTGGCCCTGAAGACCAAGGTGACGGCTACCGGTTGGGAGGTGGCGCCAACGGCGGTGGAGCCGCCGAAGGTAAGCGCCGCGGTTTGCGCCGAGCTTTGTGTCGGGAGGGCTGCGCAGAAGAGCAGCAGGAGCGAGATGGAGGTGATAAGACGTCCAGCAGGGTTTGCAAATCGCTGTTGTCGAAGCCAACGCCGCCAGCTAAAGACATTCGTTCCGTTTAGAAGGATTGCACCGTAAGAGGACTTCGAGACGTTCGATCGAAACACACCTGCTCCTGACCCTGCATTCGCGACGGGTTTGCGAGAGCCAGAGGCTGGGTGCATCCCGTCGCGCTGAAGCCCCGAGCACTTGACGCAGCTGCGGGGTCACTTCTATGAACGGCAGGAAGGCGAGATTCTTTAGGGGATTTAGCGAAGAAATAGCGATAGCACGTACACCCTTCAGGGGACGTGCTGACTCCAAAGTGAGACATTGCTTGGCAAAGCCGAGGTGATGCGCTTTGGGCGAGGTCAGGCAAAGTCCGGGTTGAAGGCCGGATCTGCGAGTCGCCCAGTCACTTGCCTCTGTGAGTCAGTGCCTCGAAGTGACCCTTAGTTGGTGGCGGATTGTGTCTGACTGGGGCTGAACTGGCTGTTGTTGCTTTGGGTGGGCTTGCCGGGGTCGCTGGCCGGTGGGGCAGGGGCTGGGCTGCCGCCTGGGTGAGCTATTTTCTTTCCTCCGGCGTCGATTTCATTGGATTCGACGGAGAACCAGGTGAGGTAGGCGGCGCCGAAGCTGGTGGTGATGGCGACGTCGGCGGCGTCGCGGCCAGTGGCCATGAGGATGCGGCCGAGGCGGGGGTAGTTGTGACGGGCGTCGAGGTCGACCCATTTGCCTTCGAGCCAGACCTGGTACCAAGCGCTAAAGTCGCCGGGGCCGGAGAAGGGGCGGCGGATGTCGCCGATGTAGCCGGTGACGTAGCGGGCGGGGACGTTCATGCAGCGGGTGAGCGTGATGGCGAGGTGCTGGAAGTCGCGGCAGACGCCGATGCGCTCGGTAAAGACGTCCATCGCCGTCTTGGTGGGGCGGGCGGCGTTGTAGTTGAAGGTGACTTTTTCGTGCACCCAGTCGCGAATGGCGGTGAGGCGTTCCCAGCCGGGTTTTGTGTGGCCGAAGAGGTCCTGGGCGATAGCGCCGAAGCGATCTACCTCGCAGTAGCGGCTGGGGAGGAGGAAGCGCAGGCTGTCGGAGGGGAGGTCTTCTATGGGAGTTTGCTGGGCGCCGGTGTAGATCGTATCCGGGTTGTCGTCGACCGTCCTGATGGTGTTGTGGCCGGTGAGGCGGATGTGGCCGGCGGGGGCGAGGAAGCGGGCGCAGCGGTTGCCAAAGGCGTCGAGGTAGTCGGTGGAGGGCACGATCTGGTTGTCAGCGGGGTCGGCACCGATGAGCTGGTCGATCTTGAGTTCGTTGCCGGATTGGAGAAGGGGTTCGAGCGAGGGGTGGAGATGGAGAACGGCCACCATGGGCGCGGAAAACGGCAGTTGGAACTGGATGTCGAACTCAGAAAGGATGAGCATGGCGTCCTTGA
>CAXTZL010000059.1:0-15212 GCA_964248555.1 uncultured Bryocella sp. | reverse complement strand
CGATGGGCGGGCCGAAGCGGGCGGCGACCATCTTGTCAGGCTCGTGGGCGGAGAGGACGCCGATGGCGAAGGCGCCGGTGAGGCGTTTGACGGCGCGGCGGACGGCTTCTTCGAGGGGGATGACGTGCGGGGAGCGCTCGCGGGTGACGGCTTCGGCGGCGTTGGCTTCCACGGTGCGGGGTGGGGTGGTGGAGTCTGGGGTGGTGGAGTCTGGGGTGGTGGGCCCTTGGGGTTCGCCGGAAGAACCCACCTTAACCGACTGCGTCGGTGAAGATGGGGCACCCGCGGCGGCTTGCTCGAATTCATCCTGGATGACGTGGGCGATGATTTCGGTGTCGGTTTCGGAGAGAAATTTGTGGCCCTTGGCGACCAGAGCGGCCTTGAGGGTGAGGTAATTTTCGACGATGCCGTTGTGCACGACGACGAGGGTGCCGGTGCCGTCGCGGTGAGGATGGGCGTTTTCCTCGGTGGGGCGGCCATGGGTGGCCCAGCGGGTGTGGCCTATGCCGTACGTACCGTGGACGGGGTCGGTTTTGAGGATGGCGTCGAGGTTGCGGAGCTTGCCGGGGGCGCGGCGGAGCTGGAGCGGGTTGGGGGCGCCTTCGGGTGTAAAGCCGCCGGCTACGGCGATGCCTGCGGAGTCATAGCCGCGGTATTCGAGGCGGGCGAGGCCTTCCATGATGACAGGGACACAGGGCTTGGGGCCGATATAACCGACGATTCCGCACATAGATGGAAGTGTAGACGGTGGGCGGTTCCCGGCGCTGCGGTTCCTTCGTGGGAGGGCCGCGGAGCTTTTGGGTCAGGTGTCCGCGGCGGTCTGGAAGGGTGGAGGTTTACGGGCAGGAGGGGACAGCCGTGGTGAGGCCGGGGGTGCAGCCGGGATAACCGTAGGAGAGCTGCGGCCAGGTGGGAGAGGCGAGGCCGAGGGTTTCGATGACGGTGCCGACGCCGGCGTCGGCGGCGTACCAGATATCGCCGGCGCTATCGATGGCCAGGGAACGGAGGTTGGTGGGGGTGAAGACCGGGCTGGTGTTGGTGCTGGTGACGCAGGCGTAGCCGGAGCCGCCAGGGTAGGGGTAGCAGGGCAGCAAGGAGGTGAGGGTGCCGGTGGAGAGTTTGGCGGCGGCGGAGGATGCCGGGGTGAACTCGTAGAGAAGGCCGCTGTTTTCGTTGTCGGCCCAGAAGACGTTGCCAGCGCCGTCTACCTGCGCGCGCTGCGGTACGGCGGAGCCGCTGATGATCGCAGTGCCGTGGGCGCCGGCGGAAAGGGAGCCGGAGGCGAAAACGGCGCTGTTCAGCTGCTGGTTATTGGGGAAATAGACGTTGGAGGCGCTGTTGATTGCCAGGCCGTAGCCGCCGGTATTGCCGAGGCTTTGCGAGACACCGCCCCCGGTGAGCGGGCTAAAGATGGGGCCGAGGAGTGTGCCCTTGTTTGGCACGAAGACGGCGCTGCTGGCCGTTGAACCGCCGGAGACGCCCCATACATTCTGGGAGGAGTCCAGAGCAACGCTGGTGACAGGTATTCCCAGGGAGTTGCCGACAAAGTCGGCCGTTCCGAGCAGCCCGCTGACGAGATTGCCGACTGTGGATTTGTTGTACTCCAGGATGGAGTGACCGATGGTATTGGCGGCCGAGATCCAGACATCGTCGTTGCGGTCGAGGGCGACGCCGGAGAGGTTGGCGAGAGTGGCGATCTGGGACAGTTTGCCGTCGGTGGCACCGGGGGCTGTAGCGAAGAGGCCGCCGTTGAGCAGGGTGTTGGTGTCGTTATCGGTGACGAAGATGCGGCCGGTGCTGCTGACGGCAATCTGGGTAGGAAAGAGCAATGAGGTATTGGGTGGCCCGGAGAAGATCTGGGTGCCATCGGGGCCGAGCGCCAGGACGGCGCCGTAGTTGCCGGGGGTGTAGACACCGTTGGGGATGCTGGCGTTGCTGTAGAGGATGTAGGCGTTGTCGGAGGCGTCGAGGGCGATATCGAGCGGATAGGGGACGTAGTTGCCGGAGGCTGCTTCCGCTCCGTAGAAGATTGAGACGGCGAAGGAAGTCGGAGCGCTGGACAGCGTGGGCGTGAAGTAAGGCGTGCGGGATTGCAGGGCATACAGGCTTGCCGTGTTGTTCACCGGGTATTTTGCCATATTCATGGCCGCCTGCAGGGTGTTACCGGGGGCCGCTGCACCGGGTGGCGTGGCCAGGCTGAACAGTGTTCCGCAGAAGGAACCATCGCCGGAGGCGCCACCCCCGACGGAGTCCACGCAGTTCTGCAGAATGTTTGCCATGGTGTTCAACAGCTGCGACGGCACCGCGGAGGCCGCGTTGGTGGGAACAGCCACGCGGACCTGGCCGGAGGGGAACGAACCATCGAAGTGGACCGAGTCGACCAGGTTGTAGGCATTGGTAAACGCATGGGCGAGACCGGCGGCGGTGCAGGTCATGGACCAGCCGCCGACGCAGTTGGGCGAGGTGGCGTTGTTGGCCGCCGGGGCAGAGATGTTGATGATCTGCTGCCCGGTGCCGGCGTTTGTGTTGTCGATGGAGATGAAGTTGCCGAGTGCGGCGGCGGCGGCGACGGTGCTGACCTCGCTGAGAAAGACGTTGATCGCGGCAAAGTCGGCGGTCAGGGTGGCGCAGGAGCCGATCACGCTGAGCTGCACGACGTTGTTGTTCAACGTTGTGGTTGCAAGGTTTGAGGTGGTGCCGCTGGTCACGGTGAGGTAGGCGAACTGGCCCGTGTCACAGGTGAACGAGGTGTTCGGGAAGGTGAAGTAGCCATCTCGGTCCGTGGTGACGGGAGGAAGCAGGGCCCTGGCCACTCCGCCGTAGCCGTTGGACTGCGTTTGCATGAGGCGGACCGTGGCGTTCTGAATGGGATAGACGCCACCGTGCACGTGGCCCTGAATGACGCGGCTAACCTGGCTGGCGGTGGCGAGTTGGGAGGTGCTGAGGCCGCAGCCGGTAAGCGCAAGAAGGCTGGTTGTCGCCAGAGCGAAGGGACCGGTGGACCGGGAAAGAAGTGCAAGCGGCATGAAAACTCCTCGACGAAATGCCATTGCTATGTCTTGCCAAAGCGAGCCGTTCAGAATCCCTAGTGCATGCCACACTCGGTGCCATCGATCTGGACGCGCCCGTTTCGGGCGCCGTCCAGGAGCTGGACGAAGGCGTGTGTAGCGCGGAGTGGGGTACCAAACAGCACGTCCTCTTTATCAAGGCCCCGAAACGGGAAAGGTATCCCGAAGATGGGGGATGGGCCTTCCCCGGGCGGTGACAAACCAGTTTTGGAGCTGCATCGTTTCCTGAGATTGTTCCCAACCCTGATCGCTTCTATGCGGGGGATTTCAGGTCCGATTCGACCCGCTGGGCAAGCATGTCGACAGAGGTGACCGAGGCCATTTCCCCTAGTTCGCGATCTTCCCCGAAGGAGGGTTCAATCTCCAGTTTTTCGCAGAGGGCGCGCAGCATCTGCAGTGCCTTGGTGATCTCTTTTTCCGAGAGCAGATTGATTTGCAGATCCAGACCGTCGCGAACGTCGATGCGGCGCTGCATGCGGTTCTGCTTCATGAGCACGAAGGTGCTGAGCAGAACCCCTTCGACCGAGACGATCATGGCGAGGAGGATGAATGGGTAGGGGTCGAAGTGGTGCAGGCCGAGTGGAAGGGTGTTGAGCAGGAACCAGGCCGAAAACCAGACAACGTGGAGCAACACAAAGGTCATGCTGCCGGAAAAGCCGCCGATGACGTCCGCGATGCGGTCGATGAGGGTACGGTGCTGATCGAGCGAGGCTTCCATGCCGGCGACGGAGCGGATGTTTTCGACGACGGTTTTGGATGGCTCGGGTTTTGGCTTTTTGGGTTCGGGCTGTGGCGAATCGGGGATGGCCATCGAGAGTAGGATGCCTCCGGAGGACGACTCCGGAGGCATCGGTGGGAGGTACTGCGGAGGTAGATCACGCACGCGCAGACTGGAGCAGAACGCCGCAGGCCGGGGGAATGGTGGAGACCTCGCGGTAGTTCTCCGGTTCCTGAATCTCTGCGCTGTAGGCGGTCAGAGACGGGCCTGTGAGCCGTTGCGACAGCGAGAAGCCGGGCAGGTCGAGATCCAGGGATCGATGGGCGTCCTTGTTGAGGATGGCGACGATTCGCTGGCCGGTGGGCAGGATGGCGGCGTAGACGGTGGCGTTGGGCGGGGTCGCGCTGCCGTAGTCGAGCTGGACTGGCACCGTTGTGGCTCCGGCGAAGGCGCCGGCGAATTTCAGGCCATAGAAGACGGGTTCGGCGAGGTAGCGTCCGCTCATGTGGGCGATCGGCGTGTAGAAGGGGCGGGGCTGGGCGGGGTCGCCGGGTTTGAGGAGGTCTTCGCCAGAGAGGTGACCGCCGAGGGAGTTGCCGACGAACTTGCCGCCGTTGCCGCCGTGGAGGTTGAGGCCGGCGTAGCCGAGGGAGGCGAGATGAAGGGCGTAGTCGGCGGCCCAGAGGGCGGCGGCGAAGACGTCCGAGACGCCGGGCTTACCGCCGCGGTAGCAGGTGTTTCCCTCCGTCATGCGGTAGGGCACATGGAGTCGGGCGGCGGATTCGCGCACGGCGGCGGCGTCCTGCGGAACGCGCGGATCGGGGGCGAGGAGCCGCGCGATGTTCACGTCCGGATTCGCGGGCGGGCCGCCGAAGTAGTAGTGGTGCGTGAGCGCGGCGACCTGCGGCGGATGGGGCAGCGCTATGATGCGGTCCGTTACGGTGCGTAACCACTCGATGTCCGTGGCAGCGTCGGGGAGGCCGAAGCGGGCGTCCGGCACGCGGGCGCGGATGGCGTTTGCGATGACGATCCACTCGTCAAAGTAGCGACCCGCGTTCCAGGTGGCCTTGTTGCGGAGGTGCGGGGCGAGGTCGTCGGGTTCGTTGCCGATCTGGAAGTAGTCCAGCCTGGGGCCGAGGGTGGAGGCGACGAAGGCGGCCTGCTCGGCGGTGCGGGCGGGGGGTTCGGTGCCCAGGTTGAGGCCGTAGATGCAGGTCCAGCCGGTGGCGTCGAGAAAGCCGCGCAGGGCGCGGACAGCCTCTGGCGTGACGGGATAGCTGAGATCGGTACCGGGTTCGCCGACTGTTGAGGCGAAATGCGGCGTCGGCGGCGGCGTAGAGCCGGCGGTGGGCTTCCACCAGCCGACGTCGGAGGTGTTGCCGCCGATGCGGAGGACGCCGCGCGGCGAGAGGGCGCGAAACTGAGCGATCAGGCCGGTGTTTTCGACCGAAAAGGTCTGGGGGAGGGTGAGCTCCTCGAGTTCATAGCTGAGACCGATGAAGTTGCCGGGGACCTTGGGTCCGGGCTGATCCGGGTGCAGGCGAAGTCTGGCCGACGGACCCGATTTTGCCGCATTTGCCTGGGCGAAGAGAGATGGGGTGGCTGCCGCAGCCGTGGCGGCGGCGACGGTCTGCAGAAAACGCCGGCGAGGAAGAAGACTCATGCCGAGCAGGCTAAGCCGGGAGGCTAGTGGATGTCACGCGGTGCGTCGATTGCCGGTGAGGGCGGCAGTGTGAGGACATCCGGGCTGCGGTAGATGGCTTTGAGTTCGGCGGGCGGGTTTTTGCGGGGGCCGAGATCGGCGCTCCAGGAGACGGCGTAGAGCCAGGGCTCGCCGAAGCGGCGCATGCGGGGGATGTCGGGGACGCCGCCGAACTCGGCGACCGCGAGGGGTTTGCGGCCGTTGTGCTGGCGCAGGAGAGTGTCCCAGAGGCCGGATTCGGGGTCGTGGAGGTCGGTGGGGTAGGCGTCAATGGCGACGATGTCGACGCGGCTGTCGCCGGGATACCAGGCGGGGTCTTCGGCGGAGGTGAAGACCCAGAGGAGGTTATGGATGCCGTCGGTGACGGTGAGGCGGTCATAGAGCATGTTCCAGAGCTGTTTGTAGACGGCCGGTCCCTTTGCGCCCCACCAGAACCAGCCGCCCTGGGCTTCGTGGAGTGGGCGGAAGAGGATGGGGACGCCGGCGTCCTGGAGGCGGCGGAGCTGGAGGGCGACCGCGTCGATGTCGGCGAGGGCGGCGGCGTGCTCGGGGGTGGAGGGGTCGACGGCGCGCGCGGCGTTGAAGGTCGTGCCGTCGGTGTAGAAGAAGCGCCACCACGGAATTTTGGGTGTTTCGAGGCCGCCGAAGGGCGAGGCCCAATGCCAGAGGAGGGTGAGGGTGTAGCCGGCTTTTGCGGCGGCGAGGAGGCGGGCGACGTCGTCTTCGTGGTGCGGCTCATGGGCGATGTAGGCGGGGCTCCAGCGCATGAGATCGCCACCCATGATCGCGGGGCGAAGGCCGGTGGTTTGTTCAACGTAGGCGGCGTCGGCGTCGGTGTAGACGCCGAGGGCGGTGGATTTGCCGTAAGCGGCATCGAGGCGGGCGAGCAGGGCGCGGGCTTCGGGGGTGGCGGCGGGGTCGGCTGGCGGGGTCGTGACGGGGAGCGGCGGATGTGGCGGCGAGGCGGGGGTGAGGTCGATGGAGGCGATGTCGTAGAAGCCCCAGCCGCGGTTGAAGGTGACGGTGTTTTCACCGGCGGTGAGCTCGACGCGGCCTGCGGGGAAGGTGGCGAAGGTGGGGCCGGACTTGCCAGTGGAGCTGGGCGGAAAGAGGCCGCTAAGGCCCTGGTCCTTGACCTTGATCTCGTAGCCTTTCTGCGCCGCGGTGCGGTAGGCGATGCGGAGTTGATATTGGCCGGGGGTTTTGATTTTGAAGCGGAAGAGCAGGCGGTCTGTGGGCTGCTCAAAGCCGGTAACGTAGCTTTTGCGCGTGCTGTTGGTATGGGGCAGTTCCCTGCCGGGTGGCGCGGGCACGATTTTGAGGGTGGGGCCTTCGAGGTGTGCGGCGGCTGCTTCGAGGTGGAGAGCCTGGGCGCCTGAGGAGGCAGACCGGAACAGCAACAGCAGCGCGACGCCGTACAGGAGACCTTGCTTCCATTCGGTCCCTCTGGGCGACGTTTTGTGGGATGCCTTGTTGAACGTTGCAGCACTCATACCCTGCGCTACCGATAGCACAGGACAGGGTGTGAGCGATATCCCTTGAACAGGTGACGAAGGCTCAGGAGTGGAGCTTCCGTTTGCCTGCGCAAGGGATTGTTTTCAAGCAAAGCTTTGTATCGCTTGGAACATGTATCGCTTGGAACATTCGTGCCTAGGAGGGTGGGAAGTTCGACAGCATGTGATCGATTGCACCGTTGACGGCCGCTGTGTTGGTGTCGGGGTTGCCGGAGACGCCGCGGGAGGCGGTGCCGCGCCAGACGAGATGCTTGGAACTGGCGTTGTACATGTCCACCACAAGCGTGCCGACTTTATAGTGCATGACGGTCGTGGTGGAGGTCCCGAAGCCTTCGCCGAAGCCGCCGTAGTAGTAACCGCCGAAGCCGGGGTTGTCGTAGAAGGTGTTGTATTCCTTACGGTTGTGCTGCGAACCGACAGCGGTGACGACCAGATCGCCGGTGCCCTGGGCCTGCTGGAGGCCTTTTGCCTGGAGGTCCTTGCTGATCTCGTCCTTGATCCGTTGTTCAAAAAGCGGATTGTCTGTGGAGACTTCGCCGAAGGAGTAGGTGTGGAACTGGGAGAAGTGGGTGTTGTGGTCGTAGTCGGTATGGATGGTGGCGCCGCCGGGGCAGCCTGTGAGGGAAGCCATCACGAGCGTTGAACCTGCAAGGGAGAGTAGACGTTTCAAAAGGGAACCTCTTTTGGATTCGTGCGGGATGTGTTAGCGGACCGTCCAGGCCCTATGGCCCGTGGCCGATCCGCGTCGTTCTTTTCCACCGTTCTCTTCTATCGTTCCCTTCCTAGGATGCAGGGATTGCGAACGCAAGAATTGCCTGCGGTTCACGAAGGTTTCAAGCGACCGCCCGATAGCGGACGGAGGTCTATGCATCACCCCGCACACAGGGAGATACAGGACAAGGCCATGGGCGAATGTGTGACGGCGCACATAGGAGGTGCGATGCTGACACCTATGCAGAAAGACATTGAACCAGGGGTTGAGAGTACGGCATTGGTAGCTATCTTCGACGGGCACAACGACGCGGTGCAGCACCTGCGGGAGTACGACGCCGGGGGATACGACTTTTTGCAGGAGCGCGCCACCGGTCACCTGGATTTGGCGCGTGCGCGTGCCGGGGGCCTGGCTGGTGGTCTGTTTGCGATGGGTGTATTCCCGAAGCAGTCGCCGCGGGAGAGCCTGCGTCTGACGGCCGACGGCTACGAGGTGACGATGGCGCCGCCGGTGGCTTTTGCCGAGGCGCAGCGTGAGATTGGGCTGCAGCTCGGGGCCTTGCGGTCGATGGCGGCGCGCTCTGGGGGTGCGGTACGGGTGGAGACGACGGCCGCGGGCGTGGAGGCGGCGCGCCGCGAAGGCGCGCTGGCGGCCGTGCTGCACCTGGAAGGGGCGGAGGCGATCGACACCGATCTCGAAGAGCTGGGGAAGCTGTACGAGGCGGGCTGCGGAGCCTGGGACCGGTCTGGAGCCGGCCGAATGCGTTTGGGCATGGGGTGCCGTTTGCGTATCCGCGCTCGCCGGATATGGGACCGGGGTTGACGGAGGCGGGTGAGCGGATGGTGCGGGCGTGCAACGAGCTTGGCGTGTTGATCGACCTGGCTCACCTGAACGAGGCGGGTTTTTGGGACGTGGCGCGAGGGAGCCGGGCGCCGTTGGTGGCGTCACACGTGCGCGCATGCGGTGTGCCCGTCGACGCGGAACCTGACGGACCGGCAGCTGGATGCGGTGCGGGATTCGGATGGGTTGGTGGGCACCAATTTCTCGGTCAGCGATGTGCGGCCGGATGGCGCGGCGGAGGCGGAGACGCCGCGGGCGATGGTGGTGGCGCAGATCCGGTACCTGGTGACGCGACTGGGAATCGAGCGCGTGGGTCTGGGGTCGGATTTTGAGGGGGCGACGATGCCGAACGCCATTGGCGACGCGCGTGGACTGCCGGGACTGGTGGGGGCGCTGCGGGATGCGGGTTTCGGGGAGGCGGAGGTGCGGATGATTGCGTGGGAGAACTGGATGCGGGTGCTGCGGCTGACCCTTGGGTGAGCCTTCGATTGCCCGCTCCGGCCCGAAATTTTGTTGCAACTAATTGATCCGTAGTTCGTCTGATGAGGTGAAGGGAAACGCGTACTCGATGCCGCCGAAACGCTCCATCACGTTGACTGAAGCCGAGTTGAGGCTGATGCGCCTGTTGTGGGTGCGTGGTGAGTCGGCTGTGGCGGACCTGGTCGCGGCGCTGGCGGACGATCCAACGGAGAGCTCACTGGCGTACACGTCGGTACTGACGACGGTGCGCATCCTGGAGACGAAGGGCTACCTGACGCACCGGCAGGAAGGCCGGGCGTTTCTGTATACGCCCTGCGTGGCCGAGCACGAGGCCAGCAAGAGCGAAGTGCGGCATGTGTTGCAGCGATTTTTCGGCAATTCACGGGAGCGGCTTCTGCTTTCGCTGCTGGGCGATGACGACATTAGCGTGGAGGAGTTGCTGCGGTTGAAGCAGGCCATTGCCGCGGCACCGAGGGACGAGGCGGGGGACGAGGCGGAGAGCGAGCCGGCTCCGTCAGCGAGCCGGCCATTCGAGCGGGGGGAGGCCTAGATGTTGCCCTTCTCTGCCCATTTCGGGCTTCCTTTTACCGCGGCGCTGGCCGGGGTGGTGTTTGCTTCACTTTGGCAGGGAACGCTGCTGGTTCTGCTGGTGGCGCTGGGACTTCGCCTGCTGCCGAAGCTGCCGGCGGCGGCGCGGGCGGCGATCTGGGCTGCGGTGCTGGCCGTCATTGCGCTGCATCCTGCGTTGGCGCTTGCCGGGCATGCCCGGTCTGGCGCGGATGCCGGTCTGCTGCATGTGGAGGCGGGCGTGAGCACGGCGCTGTTGGCCGTGTGGGCCCTGGCTTCGATGTTTCGCCTGTTTCAGCTGCTGATTGGCGGCTGGGAGCTGTGGCGCGTGCTGAGGAAGGCGCAACCCCTGGCGGCTCCGCCGGCTGTCGCCGCGCTGCTAAAGGCTTCATTCCGCAAGCCGTTGCTCTGCGTTTCCGATGTCGTGAACCGGCCCTGTGTGGCGGGGTTTTTCCGCCCACGGGTGCTGCTGCCAGCCGAACTTCTGCCGAAACTGAGCGAGGTGGAGCTTACCCAGATCGTGCTACATGAGCTGGAGCACCTGCGCCGTGGAGACGACTGGATCAACCTTTTGCAGCAGGTTGCGACGATGGTTTTGCCGCTGCACCCGGCGCTGTTCTGGCTGAATCGCCGGCTGGCTTTGGAACGCGAACTGGCATGCGACGATGCCGTGTTGCGGACGACGGGTACCGGTCGGGCCTATGCCGCCTGCCTGGCGCATGTGGCCGAATATTCCCTGCTGCGGCGCGGGCTTACTTTGGCGCTTGGTGCGCTGGGCGGTTTACGACGCGGTTCGCGCAGTTCTGAGCTGACGGCCCGGGTAGAGCGCATGCTGCGGCGGCCGGAGCGCACGCTTTCGGGGCTCCCGTTGCGTGTGGCGGTGGGTGTGGCGTTGGCGGGTACGGTGATGACCGGTGGTGCGCTGGCACACAGCCCGACACTGGTGAGCTTTGGCGAAAACGTTGCGCCGGCGATGGCCGTGGTGGCTCCGATGGGCGGAGGGCGCATGGTGCCGGTCATCAGCCGTAGGGGCGGGGGTGCCCGGTTTGCCTCAGCCTATGGTGAGTCTCATGCGGTGCTGTTGAAGGCTACCCTGCCCACCACGTCGATCTCTTCGAGAGGCGCTGCGAGTCGTCCGCGACAACGCCGTGGTGCAATGGCCAGGGCTGCAGCCTTGAGGGTATCGGCGGTGCGGGTCGCTGCCCGGCGCAGGATGCAGGTTGCGCTCGCCCCGCGACGCTTGCTGACTAGCTGGGAGGTTTCCTCGTCAGCCACGGCGACTCTGGCGCGGGGCGCGGGTTCGCAATGGGTGCCGGTGCACTATGTGCCGCGGCTGGGGCCTGTCGTGGTCGAAACACAAGTTTGGTATACGGCCGTTCGGGCGATTGCGACTCCGGATGGCTGGCTGGTTGTTCAACTCTAACCCTGCTTTACGAACGCCCTTTTGGAGGGGTTTGCATGTCAGCATCAACTAATCATCTAGTTTCAGGCGCAAAGCGTTATGTTCTTCCTGCTGTTCTTTCCGCGACCGTGGCGCTGGGTGCGCTTGCCGTGGAGAACCACGTGACCGGTGTACATGCCGCGGCCAGCATGGGCGCGGGAACGGCGGCGAACCCGATGGATGCCGGTTCCGTAGCGGCGCTGACTTCGCTCGATGCGGCGACTGAAAACCTGACGGCGCGGGTTGAGCCTTCGGTGGTGAATATTGCCGTGACTTCGACGCCGTCGGCGGAGGAGACGGCGCAGCAGGGTGGTGGCGGACAGGGTATGCAGGGTTTGCCGCCGGAGCTGCAGCAGTTCTTTGGCGGCATGGGTGGCGGCGGGATGCAGATGCAGCCGCAGCAGCCGCAGTTGCAGCACGGGATTGGGTCGGGCGTGATCATTTCTCCCGACGGCTACATTCTGACCAACAACCATGTGATTGAAGGCGCGAAAGATATCAAGGTGACCTTGCATGACCGGCGCGTGCTGAGCGGGCACGTGGTGGGTGCGGACAAGCTGACCGATTTGGCGGTGGTGAAGGTGAATGCGAGTGACCTGCCGGCGATTGCGTGGGGCGACTCGACAAAACTGGAGCAGGGGCAGACGGTGCTGGCGTTTGGCAGCCCGTTCGGTTCGCTGCGGTTTTCGGTGACGCGCGGTATTGTGAGCGCGGTAAACCGGAGCGACCCGTACCGCGAGGACGCACGCAAGCCGGGTGGGTACATCCAGACGGATGCGGCGATCAATCCGGGCAATTCGGGTGGTCCGCTGGTGGATGCACGCGGGCAACTGGTGGGCATTAACTGCTCCATTATTACGAACAGCGGGCAGTTTGCGGGAGCCGGGTTTGCGATTCCGTCGCAGCTGGCGAAGGCGATCTCAACGCAGTTGATTGCGCATGGCAAGGTGGAGCATGGCTACCTGGGCATCGCGATGAACGATGTGACGCCAGAGAATGCTCACTTCTTCGGGCTGAAGGATGCGTCGGGTGCGATTGTGGCGCAGGTGACGCCGGGCTCGCCGGCAGCAGGTGCCGGTCTGCAGCAGGGGGACATCATCACCGCGCTGAATGGCCAGAAGATGAACGACTCCAGCACGCTGCAGGTGGCGGTAAGCGAGATCAATCCGGGTACGTCGATCACGCTGAACCTGATGCGCAACGGCAACCCGACCACGGCGCACCTGACGGTCGGTGAGCTGGGCAAAAATAACCAGGAGGTGGCTTCCAATGAGGGTGACGGCGCGAGCAACAGCGGCAAGCTGGGGCTGGCGGTCGGCGACCTGACGGCCGATGCGCGGCAGCAGCTGCAGGCACCGGACAACCTCCATGGCGCGGTGGTGCAGAATGTGCGGCCAGGCAGCCCGGCGGAGGATGCGGGGCTGCAGGCGGGCGACATCATTCTGCAGGTGGACCGCAAGCCGACGACCTCGGCGAGCCAGTTTGTCGGGCAGGTGCATGCGGATGAGAGCAACGGCGATGTTCTGCTGCTGGTCTGGTCCAAAGGCAATGCGAGCTACCTGACGCTGCATCCGGAGACGAATGGGCAGAACGGGTAGTGAAGAAGAAGTGAAGGAAGGCCGGGCTGCGTGCCCGGCCTTTTCTTTTGGTCAAAGAGACAAATCTCGTGCGTGTTCTAGACCTGCAGCGATCCTGCTGGATGCGGCGTTGGGGCCGCTGTCTGGCTACGCGGGTTGGGTAGCTGGGCTGCGATGAGGTCGAGGATGCGGTCGGCCATGGCGCGCTTTGTGCCGAGGGGAAGGGGTACCGTCGCAGCCGCTGTGAGGAAAAGGCCGCCGTTGCGGTCGACGTCGAAGCCGGAACCCTCGTTTGAGACGTCGTTGGCGACGATTGCGTCGACGCCCTTGCGGAGCAGTTTGGCGCGAGCGGAGGCTTCGAGGCGGACGGGGTCGGGCTCGGTTTCGGCGGCAAAGGCGAGGACGAGGGCACCGGGCCGGCGGTGGGCCGCGGCCATGGCGATGATGTCTTCGGTGGGTTCGAGCTCGAGGGTGAGACCGGCTTCACGGCGGAGCTTGACGGGAGCGTGATGACGGGCGCGGAAGTCGGCTACGGCGGCGGCGCCGATGACGACGGTGGCCTCGGGGAGGCGGGTGAGGACGGCGGCGGCCATATCTGCGGCGGCCGTGACATGGACGATCTCTGCGCCGGCCGGTGGCGTGAGGGTGGAGGCGGTGACGAGAAGGACGCGGGCGCCGCGGGCGAGGGCGGCTTCGGCGAGGGCGTGGCCCATGCGGCCGCTGGAGCGGTTGCCGAGGAAGCGGACGGGGTCGATGGGTTCGCGGGTGCCGCCGGCGGTAAGGAGGATGGTTTCGCCGGCGAGGTCCTGCGGTTGGAGCCTGGCTGCGGCGTTGGCTGCCGCAAAGATGGCCTCGGCTATGGCTTCCACGGGCGCGAGACGGCCGGCACCGACCATGCCGCAGGCGAGATAGCCGGCGGCGGGTTCAACGATTTGTGCGCCGCGCTCGCGCAGCAGGCGGAGGTTGGCCTGCGTGGCGGGGTGCTGCCACATGTTGACGTTCATGGCCGGGGCGAGGACCACGGGGGCGGTTGTGGCGAGGTAGAGCGTGGAAAGGAAGTCGTCGGCGAGGCCGTGGGCAAAACGGGCGAGCGTGCGTGCCGTGGCCGGGGCAACCGCGAGAGCGTCAATGCCCTGGCCGGCGGTGATGTGTTCAATGCTGAACCTTTCTCCGGAGCCGCCAGCAGCCTTACCGGAGGGTTGCCAGAGGGAGGTGAGGACCTCGCGGCCAGTGAGCGCGGCGAAGGTGAGTGGGGCGACGAAGCGGCAGGCTGCGCGGGTCATGGCGATTTGCACGTCTGCGCCGCGGTTTTGCAGGGAGCGGACGAGTTCGGCGGCCTTGTAGGCCGCGACGCCACCGGAGACGCCTAGCAGGACCTTCACCGGCGCGTCTCGAGCGAACCTGCCGGGGGGAGCAGGAGATTGTCGATCAGCCGTGTCTTGCCCACAAGGGCGGCGACGGCGACGAGGGCTCCCTGGCGAAGATCGTCGACGGGCAACAGTGTGTCCGGGTTCACGACCTCGGCGTAGTCGAGGCGGACCCCGGGTTCGCGGTTGAGGTCGGCGCGTAGCATTTCTTCGAGCATGCGGGGGCTTTCACAGCCGGTGGCGGCAAGGGCGCGTGCGGTTTCGAGGGCGCGGGGGATGGCAAGGGCCTGCTGGCGCTCGACGGCGGAGAGGTAGCCGTTGCGGGAGCTGAGGGCGAGGCCGTCGGGCTCGCGGATGGTGGGGCAGACGACGAGCGCGACGGGCAGGTTGAGGTCGCGCACCATCGCACGCAGCACGGCGACCTGGGCGGCATCTTTCTGGCCAAAGAAGGCGAGGTCGGGCTCGACAATGTTGAAGAGCTTGGTGACGACCGTGGCGACGCCGCGGAAGTGGCCGGGGCGGGAGTGGCCATCGAGACGTGAACCGATCGAGGGGACGTCGACCCAGGTTTCGGTGGCCGCGCCGGCGCTGCCGAAGCCGTCCGGGTACATCTCTGCCGCGCCTGGGGCGAAGAGAAGATGGACACCTTCGCGCTCGAGCAGGGCGCGGTCGGCGGCGAAGGTGCGCGGGTAGCGCTCGAGGTCTTCGCCGGGGCCGAACTGCGTGGGGTTGACGAAGATCGAGACGGCGACGAGGTCGGCGCGTTCACGGGCGGCGCGAATGAGGGAGAGATGGCCTTCGTGCAATGCGCCCATGGTGGGGACCAAGGCAAGTGTGGCGCCGGGGCCGGCGGTGGCGCGAGCGGATTTGCAGGCCGCACGCACCGAGGCGACGGTTTCGCAGAGCTGGGAGGTGCCTGCGGGGCTGACGGGGCTCATCGCACACCTCCGGCCAGCTCGGTTGCGAGGGTTTCGGCCACGCCTGCGGGCAGATGGTAGCTTTCCGCATCGGAGGGAAAGCTGTGGTCGGCGACCGATTGCTTGAATTGCTCGAGGCCGGAGCGCAGTGGGTCCCCGAGGTTGGCAAAGCGGCGTACAAATTTGGCGGGCGAGGAAAAGGTGAGCGTGCAGAGGTCATGCAGGACGAGGATCTGGCCGTCGCAGTCAGGACCTGCGCCGATGCCGATGACGGGGATGGTGAGCGAACGCGTGATGCGGGCGGCGACC
>CAXTZL010000058.1:0-15298 GCA_964248555.1 uncultured Bryocella sp. | reverse complement strand
TGCGGTTTGCTATCCGTGAGGGTGGACGCACTGTGGGTGCGGGTACGATTGCGGAGATCGTCAAGTAGGTTCGAGACGAGGGCTGCCGGAGAGTCAAGAGGTAGGACGCCCGGCAGTCACTCCTAAACGTTCTTTGAAAAGCGCTCAGGCGTAGAAAGTAGTGTCGCAATATGGCTCAGCAACGAATCCGTATCCGCCTTAAGGCGTATGATTATCGTGTTCTAGATACCTCTACCGGAGAAATCGTAGAGACTGCCAAGCGCACGGGCGCCCAAGTGGCAGGTCCTATTCCGTTGCCGACGGTAAAGAACAAATATTGTGTTCTCCGTTCGCCTCACGTGGATAAGAAGTCGCGTGAAGCATTTGAGATCCGCACGCATAAGCGATTGATCGACATTCTCGAGCCCACACAGCAAACCGTGGACGCTCTCATGAAGCTCGATCTCCCCGCAGGTGTAGATGTTGAGATTAAGACCGTAACTAAATAGAGGAAACACCTACAGTGCGCGGAGATGCCGCGCATGATGAGGAGCGAAATATGCCAGTCAGTGGAATTTTGGGTAAGAAGATCGGAATGACGCAGGTCTTCGACGATAAGGGTGATGTTCATCCAATTACGGTATTGAAGGTGGGCCCCTGCGTCGTGACGCAGTTGAAGACGCTGGCCAAGGATGGATATGACGCGGCGCAGGTCGGGTTGGTTGAGTTTGTTAAGGCATCCAAAGTCAACAAGCCGATGACCGGTCATTTCGGCAAAGCCGATGCCCCTCCTGTAAGGCTGATCAAAGAGTTCGCGATCGAGACCGCCGAGGGAGGTACAGACAGCGTAAAAGCGGGCGATCGCATCCTCGTGGATCTCTTTGAAGGTGAGAAGTTCGTCGACATCATTGGAACCAGCAAGGGCCGTGGCTTTGCGGGTGTGGTGCGCCGGCACGGCTTCGGTGGCGGTCCCAAGTCGCACGGTCATATGTTCCAGGTCCAGGGTTCGATCGGTGCATCTTCTTTCCCGTCGCGGGTATTCCCGGGTCAGCGCATGCCTGGTCACTTCGGAACAGATCAGATCACCGTACGCAATCTGCGGATCCGCGGTATCGACTTGGAGGAGAACCTCCTCATGGTGGAAGGCGCAGTTCCTGGTCCTCGGGATGGCTACGTGCAGATCTCTAGAGCGAAGTCTCCCCCGCGGGAGCGCCGCGGCTTTGCCGGCTCGGGTACAGTGGACCCACTCAAGGCTTCGAAGAAGGCCTCAGCGGGTAAGAAGAAGTAATTCGGTGAGGAGAAAGTGGTCTGACGTTGGCCTGCTTTCTCCCGCTTGTTGTCCTCCAACCCTGCGCGGGAAATAGACCGGGTAACGCAGACAAGCAAGAGCAGTGCAGGTCGCATCGTTGATCTGCAGGAAAGTGGTAAATCAATGGCAAACATCCAAATTCATAACCTTCGCGGAGAGACCACGGGCAGCCTGGAGCTGAACGATGAGGTTTTCGGTGGAGAGGTGAATGAGGCGTTGCTTTGGGAAGCGGTGAAGCACTATCGTGCTTCGCTTCGCCAGGGCACGCATGCAACGAAGAACAGAAAGCTTGTGTCGGGCTCCGGCAAAAAGCTTTGGAAGCAGAAAGGTACCGGCCGCGCGCGCGTCGGCAGTGTGCGCTCACCTATATGGCGCCATGGAGGTACGGTACATGGACCGCAACCCCGCAGTTATGAGTATCAGTTTCCACGCAAGAAGCTGTTTGGCGCTCTGCGCTCCGCACTCGCCTCCAAGCTCGTAGACGGCAAGCTGACGATTGTTGAGAATTTTGAAGTGGCGGAGGCAAAGACGAAGCTGTTTCGTCAGGCGCTCAATCAATTCGACGCCAAGAAAACCGCCCTGTTGGTGGAAAGCTCGCAGCAGCTAAACGAGAAGGTGTACCTGGGTTCTCGCAACCTCGCTGGTGTGGAGTTGGTGCTTGCTTCGGAAGTGCATCCCTACGATCTTCTTCGCTATGAGCACGCGATTTTCTCCCGAGCCGCGATAGAGGCTCTGCAGGAGACACTGAAGAACAATTTGCCGAAGCGGAAGCACGTTGCGGAACAGGAGACTGCCTAATGCCAACCCTCTATACGACCATCGTTCGTCCTTTGATCACGGAAAAGGCTCTTACTACCCGCGAAGCAGAGGGCTCGCTCGTGTTCGAAGTAGCTCCGAATGCAACAAAGATAGAGGTGAAGCAGGCGGTCGAACGACTTTTCCATGTGAAGGTCGCTTCAATCCGCACGGCTAATGTGGAAGGCAAAGAACGTCGCCGCGGCAAGTTCTCCGGCTACCGGCCGGATTGGAAGAAGGCGTATGTTCGCCTTAGAGCCGGCGAGAAGATTCCGGACTTCGCCTCAGAGATTTAACCAGGCCAGCTCACGTCTGCCGCAAAGGAAAGCGGGGGCGGCTGGCCGAACGAACCAATGTATCGCAGACGGCGACCCGTCTTGCGGCAGTTAAGGACAAAGAGTATGCCGATCAAGAGTTTTCGACCGATTACCCCAACGCTTCGTTTCCAGACGAAGCTGGTCAACGACGATCTCACCACGGACAAGCCTTACAAGCCGCTTCTGGCTCCCAAGCAGAGAACGGGCGGCCGTAATTCGAAGGGTGTGCTCAGCATTCGCCATCAGGGTGGCGGTCACAAGAAACAGCTGCGCCTTATTGACTTTAAGCGAGACAAGTACGGTATTCCGGGCACGGTCGCAACGGTTGAATATGATCCGAATCGATCTGCGCGGATTGCGCTGATTCACTATAAGGATGGAGAGAAGCGTTATATTGTGCAGCCGGTGGGTTTGACGGTGGGGCAAAGTATCATGAGTGGTCCCGAGGCCGATATTCTGGTGGGGAATGCCTTGCCGCTGCGCAATATTCCTGCCGGCACAACCGTACACAACATCGAACTACGCCCAGGTAAGGGAGCACAGATGGCTCGCTCCGCCGGCGCACAGGTTCAGCTGGTCGCCAAGGAAGGGGACTACGCGCTTTTAAAGCTTCCTTCGGGCGAGACACGACGGGTCTTGGTGGATTGCATGGCCACGATCGGTCAGGTGGGAAACACGGATCATGAGAACGTGACCATCGGGAAGGCCGGACGGAATCGCTGGAAGGGGATTCGACCAGCCAACCGTGGAGTCTCTATGAACCCTGTCGATCATCCTCATGGTGGTGGTGAAGGCAAAACCTCTGGCGGGCGGCATCCTGTAACGCCGTGGGGTCAGCCGACCCGAGGATACAAGACGCGGAACAACAAGCGAACCGATGTTTTCATCGTCACTCGCCGCAACAAAGGCAAGTAGGCAGTTTTCGGAGCTAGGTTGAATAGCTTTTTCTTTCACCGGTGAGTTGGCTCATCGGCGTCTCGCCCGGAGGGGTTTACGTGCAGGCAACGTGGATCGTAAGGCAAAACCAAGTCGCGGACTGCCCTTCACGCGATTCGTTGGACCGAGTACAGGAGTTCTAAATGGCACGCTCTGCGAAGAAGGGCCCGTTCATCGATACTCACCTTATGGTGAAGATTGACGCGATGAACGCGGCTAACGACAAGAAGGTGATTCGGACTTGGTCGCGCCGATCGACGATTCACCCTGACATGGTGGGTCACACAATTGCTGTGCACAATGGGAAGAAGTTCATTCCGGTGTACTGCACGGAGAATATGGTCGGGCACAAACTCGGCGAATTTTCCGCGACCCGTACCTTTAAAGGGCATACCGCCAAGGGCGGAGACTCCTCGAAGGCCAAGTAAGCACGCGGACGTATGTCCGTTGAGTGATGGCCGACTGGCCGATAAAGGAATTGCATATGGCAAGCACACCCGCAATCACGGAGTTTCGCGCCGAAGCGCGATTCCAGCGTTCGAGTCCGCAGAAAACAAAACTCGTGTTGGACCTTATTAAGGGGCAGCGCGTTGAGGCGGCGCTGAATATTGTCGCATTCACAAACAAGAAGATGGCCCCGGTAGTTGAAGGCGTTCTCCGTTCCGCGGTCCAGAATGCCGTGTATCTCTCTGACGAGCGGGGGCTGGATCTAGACGTCGACAATCTGTACGTCAAGACCGCCGTGGCAAACGAAGGGCCGCGGTTGAAGCGTTTGCGTCCCGCTCCCATGGGTCGTGCGTTTCGGTATCAGCGCCGCCTGACTCATGTCATTATCACCGTTGCCGAAAAGAAGGCAGCGGAGGCAACTACCAGCGGCGGCGCAAGCAGTGAGGGTACTGCGGGACGACGTGCTCCTCGGGCGGGCACCAAGAAGATTCCGCATAAACGGGCTACGGCCACCAAGAAGACGGCTGCCGCGTAAACATCTGTCGAACCGAACCGCGCCGGCTCAACCGGATGGCGGCGAAAGAAGAAGGAAGCTATGGGACAAAAGGTCCATCCGTATGGGTTCCGCCTCGGCGTTAATAAGCCGTGGAAGTCGCGCTGGTTCGTGGAGCGCGGATATGACAAATTGCTGATCGAAGATGTGAAGCTGAAAGCAGAGCTGCGCGACAAGTTGAAGCAGGCTGGTGTGAGCTCGGTTGAGGTGGAGCGTCCAGGCAATAAACTGCGATTGATCATTCGCACGGCCCGGCCAGGCATCATTATCGGCCGCAAGGGCGCTGAGATTGACAAATTAAAGGCTGACTTGCAAAAGCGTACCAATCGCGAGGTGTTCATTGACATTCTCGAGGTAAACAAACCGGAGCTCGACGCGCAGCTGGTATCAGAAAACATCGCGCTGCAGCTGGAAAAGCGTGTCAGCTTCCGTAGGGCGATGCGGAAGAGCGTGGATTCCGCTCTGCGTTTTGGCTGCAAGGGAATTAAAGTACGCGTCTCGGGCCGCCTGAACGGAAACGAGATCGCACGGTCGGAGTGGTATCTTCAGGGACGTCTTCCGCTCCATACACTTCGTGCCGACATTGACTACGGATTTTCCGAAGCAAAGACGACCTACGGAGTGATTGGTGTGAAAACGTGGGTCTATCGTGGAGATATTTACGAACAGCGTAAGCGGCGAGAGCCGGCTGCGGTGTCCACAGGCGCATTCTGATCGAACCAGGGAGCTATGCCTTGCGTAGCTCCCTGGTTGTCGATATACTAAAACGGTTTGGCCTTGAGTCTGTTGGCGGTACGCTTCCAGCAGAGACCCCGGTCAGCGTTTTCGAGAAGGCCTGTACGGCTGCACTCTTCTCCGCAACGACTAGGTCGATCATGCAGTTTAAGCGCATTCCACGGATGCGCAAGGAAATAATCATGCTTTTACCAAAAAAAGTTAAGTACCGCAAGCAGCAACGCGGCCGCATGCGCGGTAAGGCGTGGCGCGGGTCTGATATTACTTTCGGAGATTTCGGTTTGAAGGTCCTCGAGTGCGGCTACATTACCGACCGTCAGATTGAGGCATCTCGTATTGCAATGACCCGGTTTATCAAGCGTGGTGGCAAGGTTTGGCTCCGGCTCTTCCCCGACAAGCCCATCACGAAGAAGCCCGCGGAGACCCGTATGGGCAAGGGTAAGGGTGCTCCGGATCATTGGGTAGCCGTTGTGCGTCCGGGCAAGGTGTTGTTTGAGATGGAGGGCGTTCCGGTCGAAATTGCGAAGGAGGCGATGCGGCTGGCTAGTCATAAGCTCCCGCTGAAGACAACCTTTGTCGTTCGACCGGGAGTATCCACCGAAGTGGCAGCGAAGTAGAGCTGAGTAGCCGCCGCCAGGATTGGGCGGCAATGGTTTTAGCAGGGTTAGTCCCTGGGGGGCTTGAAGAGTATGGAGCTTGAGAAGATTAGAAATATGAGCGAAGAAGAGATGAAGGGCGAGCAGGTCCGAACGGCCGAGCAGCTTTTTCGGATCCGCTTTGCAAATAGCCTGGGCAGGCAGGAGGGCGCCGGTAAGATACGTGGCCTGAAGAAAGATGTTGCCCGTATAAAGACGATTTCTCGTGAGCGTGAACTGGCTCAGCGCAAGGCAGGGAAGTAGACATGGCCGATATCGATGTGAATACGACAGAAACTGCGATTTCAGGACCGGTACAGGCTATCGCTCCGCGACGCAACGAAAAGGTCGGCCAGGTTGTTTCGACGAAGATGCAAAAGACCATCGTCGTCGAGATCGAGATGCGGAAGGCTCACCCAAAGTACAAGCGGGTGATGAAGTCGAATAAGAAATTCTATGCGCATGACGAGCAGAACTCAGCGCGGGTGGGCGACGTGGTTCGCATACGTGAAACTCGCCCTCTGTCGAAGCTGAAACGCTGGGCGCTTGAAGAAATTATCCGCCGCTCCTCACTAGCCATTGCCGACGAGAAGCCTACGCCGACTGCCTAGCGGTAGCAGTTGCACAGTGTCATGTTGGCGGCTCCGTTCCGCCTAAAGATTCAGGAGATGCAATATGGCTGTTCAAATGCGCACGATGCTGGACGTGGCCGACAATTCCGGCGCGCGTAAGCTTCAAGTGATTTTGCCCCTAGGCGGCGGGCTTGGAAAAAAGGCCGGGCTTGGGGATGTGGTAACGGCAGCCGTCAAAGAAGCCTCTCCCGACGGCACCGTAAAAAAGGGTAAGGTTGTAAAAGCAGTGATCGTTCGTACTCGCAAAGAGTACCGTCGCCGTGACGGAACCTACATTCGTTTCGACCAGAATGCAGCTGTTGTGATTAACGACGCCAACGAGCCGGTAGGCACTCGCGTGTTTGGACCGGTTGCGCGTGAGTTGCGAGAGAAGAAATTCCTGAAGATCGTCTCCTTAGCACCGGAAGTGATTTAAAGGTTTCAGAGTCGCGACGGACGGAATCCGGCTCCGTGTGGTGGCCGAGGCCCAGGAAGAGGATAGATATGGCAAAGATTAAGCGGAATGACCAGGTTTTGGTTATAGCCGGAAAAGACAAGGGCAAGAAGGGGCGAGTCTTGCGGGTGGTCGTGGACAAGAATCGCGTTCTCGTCGAAGGCGTGGGCATGGTGAAGAAGCATGTGAAGCCCGACCCGCAACGGAATGTCGCGGGCGGCATCCTTGAGCAGGAGGCGGCCATTCATATTTCGAATGTCATGTTGCTTGACAGTGAAGGCCGGCCGACGCGAGTGGGATATCGCCTGGATGGAGCGACAAAGGTACGTGTTGCGCGTTCCAACAACAGTGACATCGTTGAGAATACCGCCAAGTAGATTTGTGACCGGGTTACAAGAGAGCAGCATGTAGCGGTACACGGCGGCACGGTCCGTCAATCCGGACTCCATGGAGAAAGAAGAGCGTTATGGCAGCACGGCTGAAAGAGAAATACGCGAACGAGATCAAGGCCCAGCTTCAAAAAGAACTGGGCCTAGCCAACGTGATGGCCACCCCGAAAATCGAGAAGATCGTGATCAACATGGGTATCGGGGAGGCTACACAGAACAACAAAATTATGGATCCATTGGTTGGGGACCTCGGCTCGATCACGGGACAGAAGCCGGTGGTCACGAAGGCCAAGAAGTCCATCGCTGCTTTCAAGCTTCGCGAGGGTATGCCGATTGGAGCCATGGTCACCTTACGGGGGGATGCCATGTACGAATTTCTGGATCGTTTGATCTCGGTGGCTCTGCCCCGTGTCCGGGATTTTCGCGGTGTCAGTTCCAAGAGTTTCGATGGTCGTGGGAACTATACATTAGGTCTGCGCGATCAGCTTATTTTTCCGGAGATTGACTATTCGAAGGTGGAAAAGACGAAGGGTATGAACGTCACCATCGTCACAACTGCCAGAGATGACAACGAAGCGCGTGCTCTTCTGCGCGGCTTTGGGATGCCCTTCCGGCAGGGCGCGTAGAAACCACGAAGGCTGTATAGGATGTGATCCGCGGCCAAACGATAGGACCTTGAGGTTTAAGAGATGGCAACCACTGCAAAGCGCGTGAAAGATGCACGCAAGCCGAAATTTAAGTCCCGCCAGCACAACCGCTGCCAGCTCTGTGGCCGTCCTCGCGCTTTTTTGCGCAAGTTCGGCATCTGTCGCTTGTGCTTTCGTGGACTGGCCTTGAAGGGTGAAATTCCGGGCGTCGTCAAGTCAAGCTGGTAGGTGCGGTCACGGTCTTCCGCGAATCGCGACTAGAACCAGTTGCTGCATTTCAAGCACCAGAAGGTGCACAGCCATCTCTGCTGGTTCTTCCGTTACTGACAGATTGAATGGGAGCGAACGAGAGATGAAAGGAAATCAATGAATCTGACCGATCCAGTAGCGGACTTCCTCACACGTATTCGCAACGCGCACAACGCACGGCATCAGAAACTCGATGTACCTGCTTCCAAGCTCAAGATGGAGATTGCGCGCATTTTGAAGGATGAAGGTTACATCGTGAACGTCAAGCCGATTGAGGAGGAAGGCCGGCAGGTCTTGCGCGTGTATCTCAAGTATGGAGCCAACAATGAGGCGGCTATCCGTGATCTGAAGCGCATCTCCAAGCCTGGTTGCCGTGTTTATCTGGGCAAGGATGAGATTCGCCGGGTTCAGGGTGGTTTGGGTATCTCGATCATGACGACTCCACGTGGGGTGATGACGGGGCGGCAGGCTCGACGCGAAGGTGTGGGTGGTGAACTTCTGTGCGAGGTCTGGTAGCGCAGGCCTGAGATTAAGTTTTGCCTGTTCCTGGCGATCAGCAGCAGGACGCAAGGGCGGCGACGGGCCGCCGGCTGCAGTGGAACGGTTCAAGGATCGCGACTCGCAAGCCGTAAAGGATAGAGAATGTCACGTATTGGGTTGAAGCCGATTCCGCTGCCAAGCAGTGTGAAGTACACGATGAGCGCGGGTTCCGTTGTTGTTGAGGGCCCGAAGGGCAAGGTGGTGGCGCTTGTACCCCAGGGTATTAGCCTCGTGCAGAAAGACGGGGTTCTCTCGGTAGAGCGCCAAAATGATTCGCAGAAGGCGATTCATGGACTTGCCCGGGCCCTAGTGTTCAACGCTGTCGAAGGGGTAACAAATGGGTGGAAGAAAGATCTTGACGTGGTCGGAATCGGTTACCGGGTGGAAATGAAGGGCAAGGAGATGGTCGTTTTCACACTCGGCTATTCTCACCCGATTGAGTTTCCACTGCCGACTGGCATCGAGGTAACCATTGATCCCAAGCAGACCCACCTGACGGTATCGGGAATTGACCGGCAGAAGGTGGGACAGGTTGCTGCGGATATGCGTTTACTTCGTAAGCCCGATCCCTACAAAAATAAGGGTGTTCGGTATTCCGACGAGAAGCTCAAGAAGAAGGTTGGCAAGACCGGAGCTAAATAGACCCTGGTCTTTCAGCAAGCGAGTGCGGATCCGGTCGAGACCGGGCTATAGCCGAACGTCATCAGGGGTGATGACGCTTCTAGGAAGGAACTACCATGATTATTAGTCCGAAGCGGAATGCAATCCGTCAGCGTGTTCATCAGCGCATTCGTAATAAAATGTCTGGAACGGCAGATCGGCCACGTTTGAATGTGTACCGGTCTTTAAACCACATCTACACTCAGTTGATCGACGACCAGAATGGCGTCACGATCGCTTCCGCCTCGACCGTGGCCAAGAAGGGCGTGCAGCCTGCCGTTGGAGGCAATCTCGAAGCCGCCAAGGGTGTGGGCAAGATGATTGCGGAACGGGCGCAGGCTGCAGGGATAAAGAAGGTGGTCTTCGACCGGGGTGGCTATCTTTACCACGGCCGTATCAAGGCACTCGCAGAAGCGGCTCGCGAGGGCGGTCTCGACTTTTAAGCTGCAAAGCAACTGAAATGGTTGCGCCCCCGGACCGGTGTGCCGGGAGAGATAAAGAGGAACAATATGGCAGCATTGATGAAAAAGCGCGTTGACGGCAACCGAATGAACCTCAAGGATGAGGTTGTGAGTATCAACCGGGTGACGAAGGTGGTTAAAGGTGGCAAGAACATGAGCTTTGCCGCGCTTGTGATCGTCGGGGACCCTGCTGAGGGCGTTGTGGGTTATGGTTCGGGTAAGGCGAAGGAAGTGCCCCAGGCTATCCGCAAAGGAATCGAAGCGGCGAAGAAGAACCTGATTCGGGTGAACATGACGCAGACCTCGATTCCGCACCAGGTGCTTGGTCATTACGGGTCGGGAGAAGTGCTCTTGAAGCCCGCTCCCGAAGGTACAGGGGTGATCGCAGGCAAGACCGTACGCGCTGTGATGACTGCGGCCGGTGTGCAAAATGTGCTGACGAAGAATATTGGGTCGGCCAATCCGCATAATGTGATTAAAGCCACCTTCGACGCATTGATTCAGCTGCGTGACAAGGCAGAAGTAGCTGCCCTGCGCGGGAAATCGGTAGACGAACTCTAAAGTGGGCCGTTGGGCGGCCAAGGCAAGAGGGCGAGCACATAGTGGCAGCTGTTCGTAAGTGCAGCTTATGGAGACGAGTATGGCAAGCGAAACAATGATCAAGATCCAATATTTTCGTTCGCAGATCTGCACACCGATGAAGCATAAGCTAGTGGTCAAGGGGCTTGGGTTTACGCGGTTGAATCAGGTCGTGGAGCGTGAAGACAGCCCCTCGATCCGTGGCATGGTGAAGAAGATTCCTCACCTTGTCCGAATTGTGGATTAAGTAACTCTCTTGCTGAGGGTTTGAGACTGCCCTCTTTTGAGGGCCGAGATGCGAGTCGGCGGCCTGCCGGCGTTGAGCGAGGATGCTATGGCGATTAACTTAAGTAATCTAAATGCACCGAAAGGTGCGAACAGCAATAAGAAGCGCATCGGCCGCGGTATGGGTTCGGGCATGGGTAAGACTTCGACGCGTGGCCACAAGGGTCAGGGTTCGCGTTCCGGGTCCCGCCTCATGCTTGGGTTTGAGGGTGGCCAGATGCCGCTCCACCGCCGGCTTCCAAAGCGCGGTTTCACAAACATTTTCAGGACCGAATATCTCGTACTAGGTCTTGACCGGATTGCGGAGTTGGCTGCTGAGCCCGGGGCGGGTGAGCTTACCCTGGAGGCCCTTCAGCTACGCGGGATCGTAAAGGGCCGCAATAAGCTGGTCAAGGTACTGGCGAATGGGGAGATCACGAGCGCGGTCACGGTTCATGCGCACAAGTTCTCTGCAGCCGCGGCCAAGGCCATTGAAGCCGCAGGCGGCAAAGCCATCGTGATTGGCCAAGAGCCCGTAGCGGCGGTTTAGAGGTTTCGCAAGGGCCGGGGCTTTGGCCCCGGCCTTCGTGTATTTGCGCGGGCTCCGGTAGAATGGGACGCGTTCCTGGTTGTGAGATCCGTGGCTCTGCCGTTCCCGGAAAATCCTTTAAGGCCCATCCTCGATGCTTGAGCAATTCGCCAATATTTTTCGTCTTCCGGACCTCCGCAAGCGTATAGGTTTCACCTTGGGACTGCTTGCGGTGTATCGGATCGGCTTTCACATTCCCACGCCTGGCATCAATGCGGGCATGCTGGCCCAGTTTTTTAATCAGAACGCGGGTTCGGCACTGGGCCTGCTGGACCTGTTTGCGGGCGGGAATCTGCGCAAGTTAACCATTTTTGCGTTGGGGATTATGCCGTACATTACGGCCTCGATCATTTTTCAGCTTCTAACGGTCATTTACGAGCCGTTGGCGAAGCTGCAAAAAGAGGGTGAGATTGGACGAAGGAAGATCACGCAGTGGACGCGGTATGTCACCGTGCTGCTGGCTGTGGTTCAGAGTTTCTTTATCGCTCTGACCCTTACAGGGCAAAACATGACAACGATTCCGAAGCCCGCGTTTCTGCCCTTGTGCATGATTACGTTGACCTGTGGTACGGCGTTCATCATGTGGCTGGGAGAACAGATTACCGATCGGGGTGTGGGGAACGGCATGAGCCTGCTGATCTTCACGGGTATTGTGGTTGGGCTTCCTGGAGCAATCAGCGAGCTGGCGAACAAGGCGGAAACGCATGCGTGGGGCGGGTTTACCCCCTTGGCGATTCTGCTTCTAGTGGTTCTGATGATCGCCGTGGTTGCGTTCATCATCTTCGTCGAGAAGTCTGAACGGCGGATTCCGATTCAGTCGGCAAAACGTGTGGTGGGCCGTTCAGTGCAGGGCGGGTCTAGTTCCTTTCTGCCGCTGAAGGTGAACTCGGGTGGCGTGATGCCGGTCATTTTCGCTGCATCGATTCTGTCTGCACCGTTGCTTCTGGCGAATGTGAGCCTATTCGGATCCGGACCTCTGCGCGATACGACCTATCTTGGGCCCGTCTTCCGGGCGTTGGCTCCGTCCGAGCCGTGGTATGAAGTCGTTTATATCGCAGCAATCATCTTCTTCGCCTATTTCTATATTTCGATCATCTTTCGTCCGGACGATATTGCGGACAACATGCGGAAGTATGGGTCCTTTATCCCGGGCATTCGACCGGGAAAGCGGACGTCGGACTTCATCAATGATGTTCTGACGCGCATCACGCTGGTGGGTGCGATTTACCTGATTATCATCGCGATCATTCCACAGATGCTGATTTCAGGCATTCATTTCAATCATCTGTGGCTGGTGGGTGGATTCTTTGACCGGCTGCCGAGTTGGACGACCAACGGACTAGGGGTGCGCTTCTACTTTGGCGGCACAAGTCTGCTTATCGTGGTGGGCGTGGCGATGGATACTGTGCAACAGATTGAGGCGCAGCTGATCATGCGGCATTATGACGGCTTTACGCCCAGGGGAACGCGCCGCCTGGCTCGTCGCTGGTAGCTGTGTACTCGGTATGAACTACAAGGCGGATGGAGGTCTTGCGTTCCCCCCTTCCTCACTTGATTTTCTTGTCTTCTGAAGGACGTGCTTACGGTGGCTTTTGAACCAGTCGATCATGGCTCTTTTCTGGCTGGACCTGTGCTTCTGCTCGGTGCACCGGGTGTTGGGAAGGGAACCCAGGCGAAGCGATTGATGGCGCAGTTCGGAATTCCGCAGATTTCGACCGGGGATCTGCTGAGACAGCATCGGAAAGACCGGACGAAGCTGGGGCTGGTTGCGGAAGGGCTGATGGCCCAGGGCAGATATGTTCCCGATGACCTGGTGAACGACATGGTGGCCGATCGTTTGAAACAGCCGGATACAGGTTCGGGGTACATTCTGGATGGTTATCCGCGAACGTTGAACCAAGCTGAATGGCTCGATGAGTACATCACCCGGGAGCACAGGGCAGTCGAGGCATCGGCTGATACGGCGCAGAGATCGCATCCAAGGCTTCCCGTAGTAGCGATCCATCTGGCAGTGGGCGAGCGGGTGCTTCTGGAGCGAATCACTGGCCGGCGGATTTCGCCGACGGGAAATATCTATAATCTCTATACGCACCCGCCGAAGGTGGATGGCGTTTGCGACCTGGATGGTGGGCCGTTGACGCAGCGGCCTGATGACCGGGAGGACGTTTTTCGGGAACGGATGCGGGTCTTTGCGTCGCTGACCACTCCCGTGATTGCCTATTACCGGACCCATGGAAACCGTTTCGCCGAGGTCAATGGGGACCAGTCGCTGGATCAGGTGGCAGAGGCGATCCGGGTGGCGCTGCTGCAGCTACGCCGTTAGACGGGGTGTATGGCGAGTTCGCCGTCGCAGCGGCCGCGCAGAGTATGGGAGAAGGGTGAAATGTCAATTTCGATCAAATCTGCTGCTGAGATTGAGCGCATGCGTCTTTCAGGGCGCGCTCTCCGCCAGGTGCATGAGGCCGTGAAAGCCGTGGTGCGGGTGGGTGCGTCTACGATGGATCTTGAGCGTGCGGCTGTAGCAAAGATGGCTGAGCTTGGGGTGACTTCGGCCTTCAAGGGATACCATGGTTATCCAGCGGTGTTGTGCACTTCGGTGAACCACGAGGTGATCCATGGCATACCGAGCGAGAAGGCTGTACTTGGCGATGGAGATGTTGTCTCGATCGATTGCGGCGTTGTGCTGGACGGCTTCTTTTCTGACGCGGCGGTGAGCTATGCCGTGGGCGATGCCGAGGAATCTACCAAGAAGCTGTTGCGGGTGACGGAGGCTTCGCTGTACGCCGCCATCGAGCAGGCGCGGCCCGGGAACCGGCTCGGTGATGTTGGCTTTGCGGTGCAACGCATGTGCGAGGCCGAGGGGTATGGCGTGGTGCGTGAGTTCGTCGGTCATGGCATCGGCAAGAACATGCACGAGGATCCGCAGGTACCCAATACGGGCACGCCTGGCAAGGGTCCGCGCCTGAAGCCGGGCATGGTGTTGGCGATCGAGCCGATGATTAATGCGGGCACGGCCGAGGTGAAGGTACTGGCCGATGGCTGGACGGCTGTCACCACGGACGGCAGCCTGAGCGCGCATTTCGAACATACAGTGGCGATCACCAAGGAAGGGCCGCTGATCCTGACGCGCTAGGCTGTCACCTGAAACGAAAGCGGCCGGCGACTGTGTTCTGTCTCCGACCGCCTTACCTTCTTGGGACCTGAAGAGCTACTCGGGGCTGCTGAGAAAGCGGCCGATTTCTTCGTACTCGGAGGAGTTGAGGCGGAAGCCGGCAGCCGGGAGAAGGCCTTCCACCTGCTCTGCGGAGCGGCCACCGACGATGGCGGCTGTGATGGCCGGGTGGTGCAGTGTCCACGCGATGGCGACCACACCGGCTTCCACACCGTGGCGAGAGCCGATGGATTTGAGCAGGTCCGCCAACTTTAGATTGCGCGAGAGCTGCGGTTCTTTGAACTCCTTGCGATTGCGACGGTGATCGTCGGTGGGCATTTGCTCGATGCGTTCACGCGTCATGGCGCCGGTGAGCAGGCCGCTCTGCATGGGGGAGTAATTGATGACGCCAATGTTGTGCTGCTGGCAGAACGGGAGAATATCCGCCTCAACGCCACGGTTCAACATGGAGTAAGGCGGCTGCAAGCTGGTGAGGGTGGCGACTTTTTGTACGCGCTGCATTTGGGCCACCGTGAAGTTGGACACGCCGAGGTAGCGAACTTTGCCTTCCTTCTGCAGCTCGGCCATGGTGCTGAACCCTTCTTCTAGTTGCTCGTCCGGATTGGGCCAATGGATTTGGTAGAGATCGAGGGTTTCTACCCCGAGCCGTTTCAGGCTGGCTTCGCATTCCTGCCGCACCTTTTTGAGCGAGTTGACGATCTGGCGATCTTCGCCCCAGGTCATGGAGCACTTCGTAAACAGGTAGGGTTTATGTGAGACCTGTTTCAAAGCCTGGCCGACGATCTCTTCGGAATGCCCGAGCCCGTAGACGGCGGCGGTGTCGATCCAGTTGATGCCGCCTTCGATCGCACGATGGATGGCAGCTATGGAATGATTGTCGTCCTGGGCGCCCCAGGCGTACTGCCAGTTTCCGCCACCGATGGCCCAGGCGCCGAAGCCGATTGATGTGAGGTGCATGTCGGAGTTGCCGAGCTGGT
>CAXTZL010000057.1:0-15459 GCA_964248555.1 uncultured Bryocella sp. | reverse complement strand
GCACATCACCGAGAAGGACATCAGCTCGCCCAATGTGCTGGCGGTGCTGCCGGGGTCGGACCCAGCGTTGCGGGACCAGTATGTCGTCGTGGCGGCCCATCTTGACGGCTACGGCTACGGCACTCCCGTGAATGGCGACAATCTGTATAACGGCGCTCTTGACGATGCAGCCTATGTGGCCCTGCTGATCCAGATGGCAGACGACCTGCACAGAAGCGGTACGCTGCAGTCTGTTGTTCCATCCCGGCCCAAGCGATCGGTTCTATTCTGCGCTTTCACCGGCGAAGAAAAGGGCCTGCTCGGTTCAAGCTGGTTCGTCGAGCACCCGACGGTGCCGCTGGCCAACATGGCCGCTGACATCAACCTCGATCAGCTTCGTCCACTCTTTCCGCTGCACATTCTCACCGCGCTGGCAATCCACGACACCACCCTGGGGGAGACAGCTACGAAATTGGGTGCGGCGGATGGTATCGAGCTCCGTGCCGACCGCGAGCCAGAGCGCGGCCTGCTCCGCCGCGCCGATCACTACCCTTTCCTGAAAGCAGGCGTGCCTGCCATAGGCTTCGTGTTCGGTTTCGATCCAGGCACGGACGCAGAACGACGTTATCGGCATTGGTACGAGGTCCAGTATCACCGCCCACAAGATGACCTTACGCAGCCGATCAACTTCGACGCGGCCGGCAAGTTCGACCGCTTCTTCTACGGCCTCGTGCAAGCCGTAGCCAACAATCCGCAACGGCCTCGAATCCTGCCGAACAGCTCCTTCGCGAAACACCCGTGAGGATTTCGCGAAGGAGGAAGGCTATTTGAGCCGCGGCGCTCCGTGTCCCCACGTATCCGGCGGCGCCAGCTCGCGGCGCATGGGGGGTGTGCTCATGTCACGGTCATCACTCGTGAAGATGCGGCTGCCCTGGGCAATGAGGTAGTCCGCCGTACGGATCGCCAAAGCCTGAATGGTAAGCCCAGGATTCGCGGAACCCTGTGTGGGCATCACGCTGCCGTCCATGACGAACAGGTTTGGAATATCGTGCGTGCGGCCGAACTTGTCCACGACGGAGGTTCGTGCGTCCGAACCCATACGCGACGCGCCAACCAGGTGGGCATAGCGCGCTTCCTGTACGACCTCTGTCGCGCCGGCTGCCCACATCACGTCCATGGTCTTCTTCTTGCCGCTCTCGATCAGGTTTTTGTCGTTCTCGTGTAGATCAAAATTTACGTGCGCCACCGGAAGCCCGAACTTGTCCTTGTCCTCCGCCAGGGTGACGCGATTTTCAGGCCACGGCAGAATCTCGCCCAGCAGGCCGAAGCTGGCCCAGTGGTTGTAGTCCATCATTTCGCGGCGCAGGCCCCATCCCCAGGCCTTTTTGGCCGCCATCATCTGTTTGCCGAACGCGATGGGTAGGGGGCCCACGGTCTGAATTGCATAACCGCGAGCGAAGTTGTTTTTCGGGTCCGTCTCGTAGAACTCCTCGGTCAGCGCGTGGGCGGGCGGCGCCTTGTACATACGCACCGGCTGATCGAACCGGCCGGCGATGACGTTGCCGGCTTGCGCCATCAGGTAGCGCCCCACCGTGTCGCTGGAGTTTGCGAGGCCATTCTCATAACCCTTGCAAGCGGAGTTGAGAAGCAGCCTTGGCGTCTCGATGGCGTAGCCGGAGATGATTACGGCCTTGGCTTTCTGAAAGTGGCTGTTGCCCTCCCGGTCGAAGTAATGTACCCCGGTTACGCGATTGTTCTTGCCCATCTCGACCCGGCTGACCATACAGAAGTCGCGGATTTCTCCCCCGCTGTTCAACGCATCCGGCACATGGGTGATTAACGTCGAGGCCTTCGCGCCCACCTTGCAGCCCTGGATGCAGAAGCCGCGATAAATGCAGTGCTGGCGGTCGCCACGCGAGCCGGAAAGAATGGCCACCGGGCCACCGATCGACACGGGAATGTTCAGGGCCGAGCAGCCTTTGATCAGCGCATTTCCCACGCCGCCCATCGGGTGCGGGCCGTAGGGGTATCCGTGTGGATGACCCCAGGGGTAGTAAGCCGGACCTGCGACCGGCATCTCCAACTCAATCTGCTCGTAATACGGCTTGATTACGTCGTAGTCGATGGGCCAGTCCACGCCGACGCCATCGCGCGTGTGAATCTCAAAGTCGGAGGGGTGCAGCCGCGGTGTGAAGGATGCCCAGTGCACCGATCCACCCCCCACGCCCATGCCGCAGTTGTTCGAGCCCAGCGCCAGGGGATCGGTTCCGCCCGTGACGCGCGGCTCGGTCCAGTACAACTCATGCGAACCGGCCTCGTCGGAGACCCAGTCCTTTTCGGTGTCCCAGAAGCGGCCCGCTTCAAGACCCACAACGTTGAAACCCGCGCGTGCCAGCCGTTGCAGCAGGACACCGCCCGCCGATCCTACGCCGACGATCACGTAATCCACTTCGTCCGATTCCTTGAAGCGGCGTGCAGGAATGTGGATGTGCTGAATCGGGCCAAGCATGTGCTTTTCTGGCTTGGAGCCGTTGAAGGCTCCTCCAAGGGGAGATTTCACGCTACGACCTCTTCCCGCCGTTACCGGCCTTTTGCTGGGACTCGGTTTGGTGCGCCGTGTCATTTTCTACTCTGTCGGACCGGCTGCCCTCGGGCGCCAGCCACTCATATCGCTGTTCTTCCTTCTCCCACGGCTCCGGCTCACCACGCTCCAGCCGCGTATAGGCTCGGGGGTAGGCGGGGCCGCCGAAGCCGATCTCATCCCAACTCCAGGGATGCCGGTAATACCCCTTGACCGCGTCGCTCAGGATGAGTTCCCAGAAGCGTTGCACCGACATCTTTCGCCAGATTTTAGCGCCGCCTTCGGGCTTACCCCCCTGAATCGCTTCCAGCACCTCTTCCCGCTGGGGGTAGCTGAGCTGGGCGAAATCGGCATCGAAGCGTTCCTGCGCTTCATCATTGATCGCCTCAACACCCAGACCATAGGCAACACGGTCCGTGGGCATGTCCTCGTAGCGATACCCGTCGGTCTCGTCTTTGAAAAGCCGTTCGTCGAGGGGAACGATCAGAGGGATTTGCCGCTCGGGGGTGCGATCGCTCTGGGGCAGCAAATGCTCGAAAACAAGGGTCCAGAAATCCCAATCCTCCTGCGAAAAGAAGCGCCGCAGCGGCCGTTCCGCAACCCGGTTCAACACTACATCCCGCGTAGCTTTTTCCCAGTACTTTTTCTGCCCTATCGTGCTGAAGCCGGCGTAGTAGCCCGGCTGCGACAGCAGCTCCATAGGCTCGTTTGTAAGGGGGTCGAGCGGCCTAGGGTAAGTTGCCTTCGTTTCGTCGGAGGGTGCAACCGGCTTTGCTTTTCGGAACAGTCCCACTATTTTCTCCTCCGCAGCAGGCTCGCCAAGATGCCCAGCATCCCCGCCGCGCCAAACAGTAGCGGTGCAAAGATTGGCGGACCATAGATGATGTTGTAGGGCAGGTGCTTGGTGCCGCCGGGCCGTCTTAAGATCCCGCGTCCGTGATAGTAGAAACCTACCGCGGCATCCACACCCGCCACGACGGAAAGCGCTGGAAGCGCGGTTGTGGCCAACTTACGGCTTTTCACCGCGCCGAAAGCGACGCCGGCCAGCAACGGTGCGATAGCTACGGGCGTCCACTGCACCCAGTAGCGGAAATTGTTCTTGTAGTGCGAGTAGTACGCCTCAAAACCGCTCAGCAGGGCACTGATGCCGGTAGCGATGGCTACCTGCCGCTGAAACTTGCCTTCCCGCATATCCTGCTCAGCGCTGAGCAGGGCGCGGCTTTCACTCGAAGGCAGGATGCGCCCGATCCAGGAGTCCTTCCCGCTGGTCGAGGCTGTTCCCTCGGCTTCCTCCTGCTGTAGGTAGGAGGCAATTAAACCCAGGTAAGCACTGGTTCCGAACAGTAGCGGCGCAAAGATCGGCGGCCCCATGATCATGTTGGTCATGGGCAGACGCCAGCCGCCCGGCTTGCGGTGAATACCCCGGACATGGAAGTAGAACCCGATAGCGGAATCAATCAGCGTGACCGCCGACACCAGCCGCAGCACGGTCCGCGCCGCACGCCGGCTGAAAAACCCGGCAACGCCGGCAGCCCCCAGTAGAACGCTCAGGATCACCGGTGTGTACATCACGCGCCGGCTGTAAGAGCCGCGATAGTGCTCGTAGGCGACCTCAAGGCCGCTGACGATGCTTGTCACCGCGGTCAGCAGGGAAAGGCTGCGTTGAAAGCGGCCCTCGCGAATCGCATTGGTGATGAGTTCAAGATCATGCCCGAGCGTCGGCCCGAGGGTGTGTTTGAGATCTTTTTCAAGAGCCTGGATGGAGAGAGAGGAGGTATCTGCCATGAACTAAGAGGTTCCTTCGCGGCTTGTCAGGGGGAAGAAGATCATTGAAGGAGAGCACGTGGGAGAGGGGAGCGAACGTCTAAGATTTGTAAGAGCGCCCGGCGATCACGACATGAGATAGGGTGCGGCATCCAGCTCCTTTAAGAGGAGACCGGAACCGGGCCTCGTCAAGTCGGGTGTCATCACGCCAGCCTTGGGTTCCTGAAATCCATCGAAGAACATGCGCTCAATGCGTGCGTGATCATGGAAGAATTCCATGTGAATGGCTCGCGGAACCGAACAGCATGCATGCAGGTGCATGCTCGGTCCACAGTGAGCCGAGAGTGGCAGATTCGCCGCCCAGCAGAGCGCCGCCACCTCCAGAAAGCCGCTGATTCCCCCGCAGCGTGTGGCGTCCGCCTGCAAGATCGTAATCGCCTTGGCTTCGATCATGCGGCTGAAATACCACGCGGTGTAGCCGTACTCTCCGGCGGCAATGTCCATGCCCAGCGGCGCCCGGGAGCGCACTTCGCCCAACCCGATCAGGTTGTCCGAGCTGACCGGCTCTTCGAACCACCGCACGCCGTAGGTGTGTGCGAAGGTGTGAGCCTTCTCGAGCGCCTGCGTCATGGTGTAGCCGCCATTGGCGTCCACAAAGAGTTCCACCCCTTCGCCAATGGCTTTGCGCGCGACCTCGACCCGCCGTGGATCGTCACTCGGGTGAGTACCCACCTTCATCTTGACCATGGAAAAACCCTGCTCGGCCCAACCACCCAACTGCGCCGTAAGCTGCGCGTCGTTATAGCTCGTGAAGCCCCCACTGCCATACACTGGGATGCCGTCGCGCACGCGTCCCAATAGGTTCACCAGCGGCACGTCGAGCAAGCAGGCGGCCAAGTCCCAAAGTGCATTATCGATAGCCGAGATGGCCATTGCCGTGAGCCCGGTTTCTCCGGAATTTCGCACCTGCTGCAGCATCGCCTGGCGAATCGCAGCGCGCTCAAACGGGTCTCGTCCGTCCACGACGGTTTTCAGCAGGGCAGCCACAATGCTCGCGGCGGCCGCATCGGCGTAGGTGTAACCGAGCCCTTTCTTTCCACCAGCCTCAATGGATACAAGCACCATGGTGGTGCTTTTCCAACTAAAGGTGCCATCCGCCTCCGGGGCATCCGTCGGCACGGTGTACACACGTACCGTGCTACGCGAGATCTTCGTTTCCCCTTGTGCGCCTGCCATCGTTAGCCTTTTCCGTGCACCTGCCTGAAGTGATCCTTCAACTACCGTATCCATCAAATCGCCGGAGCGATCCCCACGTCGTACTCCGGTGTGTGATGCAGGGTTGCGGAAATGCGTTCTCCCCGGCTTCGTTCACTGGGGGGTGATTCCATACAATCGAAACGACGGGCCGCCTCAGGTCGCCCCTCGGCGATACAACTCTCCCCCTGGCTGCCGCGTTCCTTGGCTCGCAGCAAATTCAGGAGGACTTGTCGGCGAGGCGGTGCACCGGCAGGCGTACTCCCCTGGAGCCTCCGACCTTGGATCTGCTGACAAATTGGCTGCGCGACCTGCTGCCGCAACTGCCCCCTGATGACGCGCAACTCGCCGAAGACCTCACCCTCCGCGGTATTGCCGTGGAAGGCATTTTCACCGCACCCTGTGGCGGTTCGCGCTTCGAGATGGACATCACCACCAACCGCGTGGACGCCATGAACCACTACGGCGTCGCGCGGGAAGCCGCTGCCATCTACGACCTCCCGCTGCCACCGCTCACCGAAGGCCTTGCTGCACCCGTGGAGGCGGGACTCCCCGGAGATGCCTTCCCGGTTCGCATCGAGGCGGAGGATCTCTGCGGCCGCTTCACCGCGCGGGTGGTCCGGGGCGTCGCCGTAGGGCCATCGTCGGGCCGGCTCGCCGAGTACTTTGCCGCACTCGGGCAAAAGCCCATCTCCGGTCCCGTCGACGCCACCAACTTCGGCTGGCTCGCCATGGGCCAGCCCACCCATGTCTTCGATCTGGACCAGTTGGAAGGCGGCATCGTCGTCCGACGCGCCCTTCCCGGCGAACGGCTGCGGCTGCTCGACGGCACCGAGCGCACCCTCACCGCCGACGATTTGGTGGTTGCTGATGAGAAGAAGGCTCTCGGCCTCGCCGGCGTCATGGGTGGCTGGGCGTCGCGTGTCACGGAGGCTACAAAAAACATCCTCGTGGAAGCCGCCTGGTTTGAGCCCGCGGCCATCCGCGCCAGCTCTCGCCGCCACGGCCTGCACACGGACGCCTCACACCGGTTTGAGCGTGGTGCTGATCTGAACGCCGCCCCGGTGGCCAACAATCTCGTCACGCGCCTGGTTCTGGAGCAGGCCGGAGGCACGGTCGCGGGCCCCATGACCGATGTGATGATTCCCGCAATCACAGCCCGCACCGCCGACCGCGCCCGGGTCATTCTGCGTGTGGCCGAGGTCCAGCGCCTGCTCGGCACGACGATGGAAGACGCCGTGCTTGAGACCGGCGAGCGCACCAGCGGCCTCAACGAGGCGATCCTCTCCCAATACCTGACCGCGCTGGGCTGCTCGCTTGCGCCGACGGGTGTTCCCGGTGAATTTGCCGTCACCCTGCCCAGCTGGCGACTGGATCTTGAGCGCGAAATCGATCTCATAGAAGAGATCGCTCGCGTCTATGGCTACAATCGCTTTGCCAACACCCTGCCTGGCTGGGCGGGCGAGGTGCACGATCTGCCCGGTAAACGCCAGGCGGCCGCGCTGCGCACGACGCTCCGCGGCCTGGGCTATTCCGAAGCGATTTCCTCCACCTTCGTCTCGGCGGCGGACGCCACCGAGTTCGGCTATTCCTCCGCCGTGGCTCTCGGCAACCCGCTTAGCGAGGAGGCCGGCAGCCTGCGTCCCTCGCTTCTGCCCGGCATGACGGGTGTGCTGGCCCGCAACCTCGCCCGGGGCATCGACACGGCGCGCCTCTTCGAACTCGGTACCGTTTTCAGCGGCTCGGCAGCCGAGGTGCGGGAGTCCACCGGGCTCGTGCTGGGCGCAACGGGCGGCGTCCAGGCAGGTGCGCTGCATCGTGCCGGGGACGCCCTCTTCTTTGAGGTGAAAGGCGCTCTGGAAGACGTGTTGGCGCGATTCAGCGGAGAAATCCGGTTCCAGGCGCCGGCTTCGGTTCCATCCTGGCTCGAAGCCGGTCGCTGCGCAGAGGCCCTGCTGGGTGAAAGGCCGATTGCCATCCTGGGGTATCTCAGCCCTGCCGCCGCACAGGACCGTAAACTGCGCCAGACCTGCGTTCTGGCTGAGATCGACGCCGGATGTCTGCTTGCCACACCCCTGCGCCAGCCTGCGTTGCGCGAACTTTCACGCTTCCAGGCCGTCGAGCGGGACCTCTCCTTCATCCTGCTGGACAGCGTCGCCTGGAGCGATGTGGAAGCAGTAATCGAGGGTCTCGGCATCCCGGAGCTCGAAAAGCTGGAGCCAATCGAGATTTTTCGCGATCCGAAGGGCAAGGCTATCGCCGTGGGCAGCTACTCGCTGCTGCTGCGGTTTCTGCTGCAGCCGGCTGATCGCACCCTCACGGAGGAGGAGCTCACGTCCGTCTCGGATCGCATCACCGGGGCCCTCCGGGCGCTTGGAGGAATTCAGCGAATGCCCGATCCTGTCACTCTTTCTTCCTGAAGCTCCAGCCGGGGGCATTCAGGGAGGTTCCTCACCTCTAACTCAGCTCTCGGTATCCACCGCGGGAATGGCTATACTGCAACCGGATTCCCGATCAGCAAGAGGGAATTCGCTGGGGGACGGATGGACGCGGAAGCTCCAGCTGCATCGACTGCAACCACTGTCAGTGCCGATGAATTTCAGGCGCTCGAGGGCAAGGTCCTGCAGGCCGTGGAAATGATTCGCCGGGAGCGTGATGCCCGGGCCGCCGTAGAAGCGGAACGCAATGCCGCCCAGGCAGAGATTGCAGTTCTGCACGAACGGCTTGCAGCGCTGGAAGAAGTCACCAGCACCGCACAGGCGGAGTTGGAAGGGTTTCATCGGGAGCGCGAGTCCCTGCGGGGCCGCGTAGAACGCATGCTCACCCAAATGGACGAGCTTTTGTAGCATTTGTAGCATTGGTAAGGAGATGCGTTGGCAGAGAACGGCAACAGCGGTACGACGGCAGGAAGAAGCGCGGCGGAGTTATCCCGCGCAGAACTCGAGGCACGTGAGGCTGGTGCGGTGCTGGTCGAAATCTACGACCAGATTTATCAGCTGCGCGGCACCGATCCCGAGCACATTCAGCGTCTCGCGGCCGTTGTGGATAAAAAAATGCGGGCCGTCTCCGCACACGGCGCCACGGTTGATTCGCTGCGCGTGGCCGTGCTCGCCGCGCTGAACATCGCGGACGAACTGCTCGCCCTGCGCGCGCGCTTCGATACCCTGAACGGTAGCCTCAATCAGGCCCAAAGTACCGTCCGTACCCGGACCGGCTCTCTCGCGGGCATGCTGGACGAAGTATTGGACGAGCGCAAGGTCGGCTAGCATTCCCATTTTGGGAAGGGCATCGCTCCGTTTTGTCCGGACTACACTTTTCCCTTGCTACTGGTTCGCCGAGCCCTGAGGATGGAGTCACCTCCTTCGGACGCTTCCATGATAACGAATTCACTGCTCTCGGCTCGCATCCGGACTCTCCGCCTCTGTCTAGCGTTTCTGCTGCCCGTTCTGGTTTTCTTTGCTGAAATTGCGCGCGCTCAGGCCGTGAAAGTTCCCGCAACCGCGGCTGCCGCAACGCCCGCCTACCGCAGCGATCCGCGTTTCATCGAGGCTCTGGCGGAAGCCAGGCAAATGGAAGCGAGAAAGCAGACCACGTTTCTGGCCGACGCTTACAAAAAGGCGAACAAACTCGCCGGTGGGCAGTGCATGGAGTGTCTTCGTGGTGAATTCAAAGCGCAAATGGCTTCTGGAAGCTTCAAAGACGCAGCCAATGCCGCCGCGGCGCTGGAACAACTCGCCACGGCTCCAAGTGCCAAAGCGTACGCCGAATACCTGCATGCAGAAGCTATCTACGGGGGCGCCGGCGACAAGCCCAGGCCCGAAAAGCTGCAGGCCGCCCACGGACTCCTGCAGGAGGCCGTCGCCAACTACCCCAAGATGGCGGCCGCCCTCTTTCTGGACGGCAGGATTCTTGCTCAGATGGGCCAGATGGATGAGGCCAAGGCCGACTTCGCGGCCTGTGTAGACTGCGTCGGTTCAAACGACCCGGCAAAGCTGCGCGCCGAGCACTTCGCCGAGAACCCCGAACTTGCCCTGCACAAAATGGCGCCGCCCTTCGAAGTGACGGCGTTGGATGGCTCCCGCTTCAACCTCGATGCGATGGGCGGACGGGTGGTCCTGATCGATTTCTGGGCCACGTGGTGCGGTCCCTGCAACGCCGAACTGCCACACATGCGTAAGCTTGCGCAGGAGTTTGCCGGTCAGCCGTTGGTCATACTCAGCGTCAGCTCGGACACCGACGAGGCGAAGTGGAAGGATTTCATCGCCAGAAACAGCATGACCTGGGTCCAGTACCGCGACGCCGACCACAAGCTGGCCAGCCTGTTCAACGTGAATGGCATCCCGCACTACTTCACCATCGATTCCGATGGCGTGCTGACGTCGGAGATGATGGGGACCGGCTCGGACGTCGAAGGCAAGCTGAAGAAGCTGATCGCCAAAGCCCGGGAGGCGGAAAAGCAGACCGCTTCCACCACGCCCATTCCTGTGCCGCGCAGCGCCGGCAACTAGGCTCCGGTCCATTCAGCCCCCCTGCTGCGCTCGCAAGCAGAGGAACGCCGTGTGGGCAATACCCCAACCGGTTATCTCGTTCACTTGCGCATCCAGCCGATGCCCATTAGCATCCGATGCAGAGAGTAGGACCGGCCTGCAAAGCAGGTAGGGCGATCCACGCTGGTTGAACCAACATTCATTGAACAGGGATCTGGCTCGTATATATGGCTCGGTGTGCAGTGTCCGCCAGTCCGGAATGCCTAAAGAGCCACGGCTGGGTCCCGCCGTCTTAGGACGGGTTCACCGGCGCTTCGCCTCACGGCCCCGCGGGTCGGTCTTTTCTCTACCTCTCTTGTCTCGTCAGCATGATCATGCTCGCAGCCAGCGCCGCCGTGCCATGGCGCAGCCTTCCCCTTGGGTTTCTGCGACCTGACTCCCTGCGTTCCGGATCCCTGCATTTCACGCCTTACGGTCTCAGCGCCACCGCGGGCCTGCTCGCGTCCATGGCGCTCGCCCGGCGAGTGGCCCCAGACGCGAGTTTGAACCCGGAGGCGGTCTGGGACGCGGGGTTCTTTGCCATCTTCAGCTGTTTTGTTGCCTCGCGCCTGCTTCTGATTGTGCAAAGCCCGACGGCCTTCCTGCACTATCCACTCCTCCTGCTCGGACTACCATCGCTCACCCTGGGCGGTCTCGGTCTGGCTGCGGCAGGAACCCTTCTGTATCTACGCCAAAAGCGGCTTCCGCTGCGTCCGGTCCTGGATAGATTTGCAGCACCGGGAGCTTTGTTCGCCGCTTTTCTCGAACTCGGAGGGTGGTTTGAGGGTTCCGAGACCGGCATGCCCACGGGGCTCCCCTGGGGAGTTTCGGTCACCGGGGCGCCCGCCGCGCTGAGGGTGCATCCTGTGGCCCTCTACGGCGTTCTCCTGGCCCTTCTCTTGACCGTGGGTCTGCTCCTTGGACCTGTCCGCGCCCAACCTCGCCTTGCACTCGGCTGCATCGCTGCGACCGCGGCCATAGCGGGCGGCTTCGCTGCCTTTCTGCTCGATATGCTCTCGACGCCGCCAGCCCTGACGACGACCCCATGGCTCGAACCCGGACAGTGGACCGCCCTGTCTGCCATCCTGGCCGGATCTCTGTTTTGGATCTTTACGCCGGTGCGTTCGGTAGGCAAACGCGCCCAAACTGTTGAATTCACAAAGCCTCTGCACACGGAGGTGCACTGATGCCGTCAAAAAACATGATCCGGAAGGGCAAGCGCCGCCAAACCGTGAAGCCGGCCTACCGGGAGCACCGTGAAGCCCAGCGTGAGGTGGAAAAGGCCGCGCTCCAGGCTGCCCAGCCCGGCTCCGAGCCGGCGTCCAAGGCGCCGGCCGAGCTGATCAGCCCCGAAGAGCTGTCCTTTGATGAGGAAGCAGGTTTGCGTACCCTCGCCGTTCCCGCAGCCGCCGCGGGCAAGCGCCTGGACGCTTTTCTCGCCAAAGCCTTGCCCGAGATCAGCCGCGCCCGCGTGCAGCTGCTGATCGAAAACGGGCAGGTACGCCTCAACAGCAACCAGGAAAAGGCGAGCTACAAGCTCGAGGGTGGCGAAGAGATCGAGATCGAGGGCGAACCGCAGCCCGCACCGCTGCGCGCCGAACCTGAGGATATCCCGCTCAACCTCGTGTACGAGGACGAGGATCTCGCCGTGATTGATAAGCCCGCGGGCATGACGGTTCACGCCGGCGCGGGCGATGCCGACCACAACCGCGGCACGCTCGTGAACGCACTGCTCTTCCACTTCGGCCAGCACCTTTCCGTTGGCGCCAGGGCGGACATTCCGCGGCCCGGCATCGTGCACCGGTTGGACAAGGAGACCAGCGGTCTCCTCCTCGTGGCCAAGAACGACGCCGCACACCGGGGCCTGGCCGAGCTATTCGCCAAGCGTTCCCTCAGCAAGACCTACCTCGCCCTGGTACACGGATCGATGCCGGGCGAAGAGGGCACCGTGAACCTGCCCATCGCCCGCGACCCCGTCCGTAGAATCCGTATGACAACCCGCCGCTCCCTGGATCAGGGTGCCCGCACCGCTGTCAGCCACTGGCGCGTGCTTGAGCGCATCGGCAGCAAGGCGGTCCCCTGTCCATGGGGCACCTTCACCCTCGTCGAGGTCCGCATCGAGACGGGCCGCACGCACCAGATTCGCGTACACCTCGCCTCCCTGGGCTTTCCTGTGGTGGGAGACACCCTGTACGGCGCTCCGCAGCGACTCAAGCGGCCGGGTGTGCAGGCAGGTGCGCAGGCTAAGACTCAAACGAAAACTTCGGTCGGGTTGCAAACCGAAGACGACGCGCCCGCATTGAACCGCAACTTTCTCCACGCCGCGGAGCTGCAACTCAGGCATCCCCGCACGGGTGCCGAACTCGACCTGAAGTCCCCGCTGCCGCCGGAACTGGAGCATCTTCTGCAAATCGTGCGCGGCGCTTAGGAAGGCTGCGCCTCAACGCTGCTTGGGCCCGGCCTGAATTTGGCCCGAACCAGGTCTGAACCAGGCGCAACCCGCTTTCGGTAAGATGGAACGGACATGATTGCGGCCATCGCACGCGCACCACGTATCTTCGCCGCAGCCACCCTGCTGCTCCTCCTCTCAGGCGCCACCCAGGCCCAGACCCCGGCAAACCAGACCCCGGCAACGCCGGCGCCAGTCCCCCAGACGCCCGCCCCACAAACGCCTGCGGCGCCGGATGGGCAGCCCGCTCTGCAGCCGCGGGACGAAGCCGCCCCACCCTCGCCCGCCACCCCGACCATTCAGGTCTTCTCGCGAGAGGTGAACCTCGTCTTCACCGTCACCGACAGCAAGGGTCACTTCATCACCAACCTGCCTCAGCAGGAATTTGGCTTGCTCGACGATGGGCGCCCGCCCGCGCGCGTCGTTCGTTTTCAGCAACAAAGCAATTTGCCTTTGCGCGTCGGCATCATGCTCGATACGTCCAACTCGATCCGCTCCCGCTTCGATTTCGAGCAGCAGGCGGCCATTGACTTCTTTCTCCAGGTGCTCCGTCCCGCCGACCGCGCTTTTGTCGAGGGCTTCGACGTCCAGACAGACGTCTCTCAGGACTACACCAATCACATCGACTTGCTCGATACCGGAATTCACAAGCTGCGCCCCGGCGGCGGCACCTCGCTCTTCGATTCGCTCTACAAGACCTGCCGCGACCAGATGCTGACGCTGAAAGACCCGATGGCGGTGCGCCGCGCCCTGGTGCTCGTCTCTGACGGCGACGACGACTACAGCCGTTCCAAAGAGTCCGACGCCATCAAGATGTGTCAGCGGGCGGAGACCATCATCTACACCATCTCCACCAACGTCAGCCCCAGCAAAGACAAGGGCGACGACGTGCTGCAACGGATCGCCGACGCTACCGGCGGCCGGGCGTTCTTTCCGACCCGCCTGGAGGACATGGCCACCGGGTTTGCGAACGTCGAGCAGGAACTGCGTTCGCAGTATTCGCTGGAATACGTCCCCGCCGACTTCAAGCAGGATGGAGCCTTCCGCACCATCTACCTGGTCTCGCTCGACCAGCGCTACCAGGTGCACGCCCGTAAGGGGTATTTCGCTCCCCGGGCTGCGCAGTAGAGCGCTAACGCCCAAAGGCTCTGCCGCTCGAACGCGCCATGTCCAAGGGCCAGGAAGTCGCCCCCTTTTCCCACGGGGCACGAAACTCCCTGCATGCGATCCGGGTCTAACTTTTCATGGTTCTCTCGCGTAAGCTCCTCGCCATCGGCTCGGTCGTCACCTTCGCCGGCGCACTTTGCGCGCAGGCCCCCATCGACCGCGTTCCTCCTCCCGCCGAGGAGCCAGCGCCCGCTGCCTCTGCCGGCCCCGCGCAACCGCTGCTACCTCCCGACACCGCCGGCGCTCCGCAGCCTCCGGGGGTCGCACCCGCTCTGGCGGGTCTCACCTCGCAGCCGTCCACGCACAGTTCCTTCACGCTGGATCGTGACATGCTGCAAGCGGTATTGGGTAATCAATCCATTGCCTTGCATTCCGTCACGGTAAGCAACTATCACTACGGCGAGCCCGCGTTCTATGTTCCGGAGGCCATGGCCGCCCTGCGCGAGGCCTACAACGCCGCAGGGTGGAAACATTTGGTCGAGGCCAACGTGGGGCCCCGTCAGGAGGCATCGCCGCAGAAGCCCATCACGGACCTCTGGTTGCACTTCCGTGGAACGGAGATCGACGACATCGCCGTACTCGTACGCGCACCGCGCCAAATGGACGTGATTCAGATCTCCGGTCTTCTCCGTCCCTTGGATCTGGTTCACCTGGGCGGTCATTTCGGGATTCCGAAGGTCGATCCCAATGCGGTCATGGTGCCTGCTCCTCCCGGCCGCTGAGGGGCTCTCGGTTGAGCCAACTTGGCAGTCTTTTACGAACTCGAGGCGTCCACGTTCGCGATCACGCTCAACATCCGACCCGTCCTTCCGCCTTCCGCTCTGTAGCTGAAATACTTGCGGCGGTCTCCCAGGCGGCTACAGGCGGTACATTCTTCAACGGTCGCAATCTGCTCCGCAGCGAAACCTAAGTTCAGCAGCTGCCGCCGGTTAGCCTCCTGCAGGTCTAGGTGCGACCGCCCATGACTGGGCTGGTGCCGGCTCGAAAATAGCTCGCTCGCGTAAGGGAATTCTTCCTCAAATGCGGTGCGAACCTCGTCCCCCACCTCGAAGCAGCAGGATCGGATGGCCGGTCCGATGGCGGCAACAAGATCTTGCGAGCGTGAACCGAACCGGGCGGACATCATCCCAAGGCCCTCACTGACGATCCCCGCCAGGGTGCCGCGCCAGCCCGCATGCAATGCCGCCACCGCCCGTGTCCGCGTGTCAGCCATCAGAATGGGTACGCAATCGGCCGTGAGCACGCCGAGTACCAGCCCTGGCTGTCGCGTCACCAAGCCATCGCCGTGCAGTGGAGCCTTGCTCTCGACCGTCACGCTCTGTCCGTCGCTGACCTCGTGCACCGTCGCGCCGTGAACCTGCCGTACCGTTGCCAGCGAGAGTCCATGCAGTGGAACGCCTCCGCGACCGGCCGCAGCGCTCACAAAATGCTGCCGGTTTTCGGCAACAAGGTCAGAATCATCGTCGGAAGTCCAGCTCAGGTTTTGTTCATCCGGCCCATATACCTGGCTGACTCCTCCCATGCGGGTACTGAAGGCAGCGCGCAGCCAGGGCCACTTTTCCCACGCTTCTACCCGCTCGAGAGAGCGGCTCGCGGCGATGGGCAAACCTGCATGTGAGGAATCTGTAGAGGAGGGAAGCACCATCTCATGCTAATGGCTGCACGCTTCCGGAGGGGCGGGCCACAAAAGAGAGATGGCCCGCTTTCCAGCGGGCCTTGAGAGGCTTTAAAGGTGGGAA
>CAXTZL010000056.1:0-15460 GCA_964248555.1 uncultured Bryocella sp. | reverse complement strand
AGGAGCTTCACTTCGCCGACGGCGAGCAGGTGCAGCACGCTTTCGGGCGGCTTGCCGTAGCGGTCTTCGAGCTCGCCGCGCACGTCGGTCAACACGGCCTCAGAGGCCGCGCCGGCGATGCGCTTGTACATGCGCAGGCGCTGGTTTTCTTCGGGGATGTAGATGTCGTCGATGCGCAAGGAGACACCGAGGTTCACGGTGACGGAGGGGCGTTCCTCGCGGCCTTCGCCCTTCATGCGGCTTACGGCTTCTTCGAGCATCTGCGTGTACATTTCGAAGCCGATGGACTCGATGTGGCCCGACTGTTCGCCGCCGAGCATGTTGCCGGCGCCGCGCAGTTCGAGATCGAGCGCCGCGATTTTGAAGCCGGCGCCGAGGTCGGAAAATTCTTTCAACGCGGCTAGACGGCGGCGCGCGATTTCCGTGAGCTGCTGCTCCGGTGGAATCAGGAGATACGCATAGGCGCGGCGGTTGGAACGACCCACACGCCCGCGGAGTTGATAGAGCTCGCTCAGGCCATGGCGATCGGCGCGATTGATGATGATGGTGTTGGCGCGGGAGACGTCGAGGCCGTTTTCGACGATGGAGGTGGCGCAGAGCACGTCGAACTCGCCGTTCATGAAGCCGAGCATGACGCGTTCGAGCTCGGCCTCGGGCATTTGTCCGTGGCCGACGGCGACGCGCGCCTGTGGCACCATTTCGCGGATGAGCGTGGCCATCTCGTAGATGGTTTCGACGCGGTTGGAGACGAAATATGTTTGGCCGCCGCGCTCCAGCTCGACTTCGATGGCCGTGCGTACGAGCTTTTCATCGAATTTGGCGACCACCGTTTGGATCGCCATGCGGTCCTTGGGTGGGGTTTCGATGACACTCATGTCGCGCAGCCCGATCATGCTCATGTGCAGTGTGCGGGGGATAGGCGTGGCGCTCATGGCGAGGACGTCGACGGAGGCGCGCATTTTTTTGAGCCGCTCCTTGTGGCGCACGCCAAAGCGCTGCTCTTCATCGACAACCAGCAGGCCGAGATCCTGGAAGTGCACGTTTTCTGCGAGCACGGCATGCGTGCCAATGAGGATGTCGACCTTGCCCGCAGCTACCTGTTCGAGAACGTCCTTCTTTTCCTTCGCGGTGCGGAAGCGCGAGATCATCTCCACCTTGACGGGGAAGTTGGCGAAGCGCTTTTTGAAGCTTTCGAAGTGTTGGAAGCAGAGCACCGTGGTGGGTGTAAGGACGGCCACCTGCTTGGAATCCTGGATGGCTTTGAAGGCCGCGCGCATGGCGACCTCGGTCTTGCCGTAGCCGACGTCACCGCACAAGAGGCGATCCATGGGCTGCAGATTTTCCATGTCCTGCTTGATGTCAGTGATCGCGTTCAGTTGATCGTCGGTCTCGTTATAGACGAAGGCTTCTTCGAACTCACGCATCATGACGGTGTCGGGCGAGAACGAGAAGCCAAGCGCCGATTTGCGTTGTGCGTAGAGTTTGAGGAGCTCATCGGCCATGTCCGCCATGGCCTTCTTGACGCGGGCCTTGGTTTTTTGCCAGGCGGGGTTGCCGAGTTTGTTCAGCTGCGGCGCGGGGCCGGTGTCGGTGGAGCGGTATTTGCCGATGAGGTCGAGGCGCGTGAGTGGAACGTAGAGCTTTGCCTCGTCGGCAAAGGTCAGGATCATGAGCTCGAGCGGCGGCTCGGTGGCGCCTTCTGCCTGGGATGCAGTTTGGGATGTGCTTCCCGCTTCATTCAACACGCGCAGGCCGTCGTAGCGGGCGATGCCGTGCTCGACGTGGACGACGTAATCGCCGACGGCGAGGTCGCGGAAATCGGAGATAAAGGCCGTGGTCTTGGATTTGCGTTGGGCGGGCCGCGCGTGGACGTCGGCATCGTCGCTGAGGTCATTGGCGCCGAAGACGACGAGGGGCCGGGCGGCGCGATGGTCGACGTCGAGGACCTGGACGCCGTTGGCAATGGCCGCGCGTACGATGACGGGCGTTCGAAGATCACCGGCGAGGTAGCTCGATTCGGAGTACACGGTTGCCGAGACACCCGCCGCGGTATCGACGCGCCAGCCGAGCCGATAAGGGACGCCGTACTCCTGCAGCAGGCCGGCGAGACGCTCCACTTCGCCCTGGTTGGGTGCGGCGATGAGGACGCGGGCTTCGGCCTCGCTCAGCTTTTTGAGTTCGTCGACCATCGCCGGGATGGAGCCGTGAAAACGCAGCGTGGGGCGGGTGGCGAATTCGATCTCCGAGCCTTCGCTGCGATCGCTTTCGAGCACATCGACGGCGCCGAGCTGATCGAGTTCGCAGCCGGGGGTGCGGCGGACGCGGTCGTCTAGCTCCCAGGGCGAGAGGTAGAGGTCTTCGGCGCGCACGAGATTGCCGATGCCGGAGCGCTCATGGCGTTGCTCGACCTTGTTCCACCAGCGCTCGCCCTGGTTCTGCACCATGGCCGGCTCTTCGGTGAAGACGCGTGTTTGCGGGCCGAGCAGGTCGAGCAGGGTCGAGGTTGCGCCGGCTACGGGTGCGTAGAATTCCCAGCCGGGGAAGATGGTGGCGTTTGATTCCCGCCCGGTTGCGTGCTGGATGTGGGATTGCAGCTCGCGCGGGGTGTCGCCGCCTTCGAGGTTGGCGCCGGCCGTGCCGGAACGCGTCAAGCGGGCGTTGATGGCTTCGAGGAGCTTTTCGGTCGCGGGCGTTTCGGTGAGCGGCAGGAGCAGGATGCCATCGACGGGGTTGGAGGAGCGCTGCGTGTCGGGGTCAAAGCGGCGGATGGAATCGATCTCGTCGCCGAAGAATTCGAGGCGAACGGGGCGTTCCATCTCCGGGCCGTAGACGTCGAGGATGCCGCCGCGTGAGGTGACCTGGCCGGGCATTTCGACCACGTCGACGCGTGTGTAGCCGACGGAGAGCAGGTGCTCAAGCAGCATTTCGGGGATGTGTTCTTCGCCGCGGCGGAGTTCGAGGGCAAGAGCGGCGTAGTGCTCGCGGCCGAAGAGGCGCATGCAGGCGGCTTCGACGGGAGCGATGACGAGGCGGGCCTGGCCGCTGGCGATTTTCCAGAGCGTGGCGGCGCGGGCCTCCTGGATTTCTCCGTGGGGCGAGAGGTTTTCAAACGGCAGCACGTCATGTGCGGGCAGACGCAGGACTTCGGCGGGCTTGAGGGCGCCGGTGAGGTCGCAGGCGGCGAGGATCGCACTGTGCAGGGCCTCGGCGGCCTTGTTGTCAGAGACGATGACGAGCGAGGGGGCGCCGGCGGCTGCGCGTACGAAGTAGGGCAGGTACAGGGCGCGGGCTGTGGCGGTGAGTCCGGACACACGACGGCGGCCCGTACCGCCTGCGAGGTGGCGACGCACACGCTGAAAGGCGTCTGGTTTTTCCAGGTCCGCCAGCAATTCGCGGACAAAGGGAAGAATCATGCAGTTTCGATTCTACCGTCTTCGCCGCTGCGTTGCGCCGCCGGGTGTTGGCGGTGGCTTCGCGGCGCGACCTGCGGCCTAGGCCGTCGTGCCGAAGTGCCGCGCCTTGAGGGCATCCACAAAGTCCACTTGTTTGTTTGATTTGCCGGGGACCCAGTGCAGGTTCTCGTCCAGCAGCGTACGAGCGAGGAAATTGCTGCGTCCGAGCAGGCCATTTGGCATGGCGAACAGATGAGCCGCGCAGCGCAGTGCCACCATTTGCCAGCACTGCCGTTGCACGATCAGGTCCGCTACGGGCTGCTGGGTGAAGGCGTGGCGCATGCTGTGCTGGGTACCGCCGTAGATCATGAGGCGCTCCGCACCGCCGGCGATCTCCGCTTCGAGTAGAAAGTTACGCATCACGGTGGAGATCGAATATTGTTCAAAGCCCGCTGCGTTCACCTGCCAGTGCAGTACGGTCTGGCCGCCGCCGCGCCATCCGCCGGCGAGACTGAGCCACTGTCCATCCGGACCCCGCAGGCCGCAGAGATAGCTGCCCGGCAGCGTCGAGGCACCACGCACACGGCGGACAAACTCTTCGCTCGGGACGGGGTTGAGGGAGGCCGCATTCATTTTTTGCAGATCGGCTCCGGCGAGTGCGGCTACGGCGTCCGGGACGAACGTGAGCGGCATAATTTTTTCGAGGCGGCGGCGGTAGTAGCGCAGGTTGGAACGGGTGTGTTTGCCGAGGGAGGCCAGGGTGGCATCCATGGTCGAGCCCAATTTCATGCTGCGCTCCACGTGACGCTGGCGGGCGGCGGCCTGCAGGCCGGGGAGGCCGGCCAGCGCGTCCGCGGGTTCCGCGGCTTTGTAGCCCTCGTAGGTTGCCAGCACAAGATGGGCCCCGCGCTGCACCAACGCCCGCAGCGCAATCGCGGCGATGCGGGTTCGATCCGCTGCCAGGGCAATGACACGGTCAAAGCCGCCGGCATCGCCGGTGGAGTACACGCCGGTACTGCGGCCGAGAATGCGGTATTCGAAAAATAAGGCGGCCCCTTGCAGGTCTTCGGCACAAAGGGAGCTTCCCTGGTGGTTTTCGGGCCGGAGGACCAGTACCAGATGGGGCACACGGCCGGCTGCGAGGCCTTTTTCGACGAAATAGCTTAGCCAGTGCATGGCACCGGGTTGGCCGGTACGTTCGGCCAGGTTCTGGAGCACGGGAGCCAGATCGAGGATGGCCTCGCGGCTGGTGAGAATCATGAGGTTCGGATCGGTGACAGACCGGCTGGCGATCATCAGTGCGTAGCCCCCTTGACTCCCAGGCTAGGGAGCATGGGTGGAAAGCGCATCACCATGGCGTAGCAAACCGCGTCCCTGACGTCTACTCCCGGCATGACCCGAAAGTGGCATTGAGGGGGCAATTCGGATCGGCAACCCCTTGTGCTCCGAGCTATGGCTAAGCGTCCTGCACATCCTTTTCGATGGCTGTACCGTAGATCGCCTGCCCATACTCGAGGAGGGTCACCATCAGGACGCCACCACAGATGTTGCCGCCTACTGCCGGCCCGAGCCAGGTGAAATAACGCCACGGGGATAGCGCGTGCGTTAACACGGAGGTGAGGATTTCGCCGGAGGTAGCGATGCAGTGGGCAAAGCTGCCCAAGCCGACCACGAAGGTCAATGCCCAGATGATCAGCACGGAACCGGCAATGGAGTGCGATCCGGAGACCAGCCAGGCGGCTGTCGCAATGATCCAACCACCCATAACACCGGACCAGAAGATGGCGCCGGCAGGGTGTTGCACCGCCTCGACGCCGAGCTGACTGATAGCGTGCACCGTCGAGGGCGGCAGGGCGTGGGTCAGCGAGATCAGAGCGGCGAAGGCGAGGGCACCGAAGCAGTTGGACGGCAGGACGATGGCCCACAGGCGGAGGGTGTTCCAGATCTGCTTTTTTTCGGCGAGAACCAGGGCCACGGGGTAGAGCGTGTTTTCGGTAAAGAGCTGCGAACGGCCGAGAATGACCACGATGAAACCCAGCGGGTACAACATGCGCGACAGAATGAAGGCGCTGGGGCCGTTGCCCAGGATGGAAAGGATGAGGCCCACGCCAAGGGCGGAAAATCCCATGAAGGTGCCGCCGGTGAAGCCGGAAAGGGCCAGCGACACATTGGACCGTTTGAGTTCTTCCTTCGCGTTGCGCGCGACCTGGCGATAGATGTCCTCGGCGGAGGGCCGCTCGAGATTTTTTTGTGCGCTTGAGTCCGCACCCGATTCGGAGCTACCGGAGCCGCCCTCAGAAGCCTGGTTTTCCTCGGCGTCGGCCGCTTTGACCCAGCCGCTCTCCTCCGCCTGGCCGGGACTGGCCTTCGGGTCTTCTGTTGCCGTAGCGGCGCTGCGTTCCTGGTCCATTACACTCCATCCCCATTGTTGAACTTCCCCCTTGAGATGCGCTCGGGCGGAGCCGTAAGGAACCGTTGGGTAGAATCGAGGTATGCCTGCCGTCACCGCGCTTTCTCCCGAGGTTCTTGCCAAGTATCAGCCCGTGATCGGCCTTGAGGTGCATGTGCAGCTGTTGACGGCCACGAAGAACTTTTGCGGCTGCCGGAACGAGTATGGCGGCGAGCCCAATACGCATACCTGCCCCGTGTGTCTGGGGCTGCCGGGTGCGCTGCCGGTGCTGAATCGCGATGCCGTGGAGAAGGCCGTGCTGGCGGCTGCGGCCATTGGCTGCCGGATTCACGAGATCAGCATTTTTTCACGGAAGAACTATTTTTATCCTGATTCGCCGAAGGGCTACCAGATTTCGCAGTTCGACAAACCGCTGGCGGAGTCCGGTTCGCTGACCGTCGCCGATGCGCAGGGTGAGCCCAAGGTGATCGGCATCACGCGGCTGCACCTGGAAGAGGATGCCGGCAAGAGCTTGCACGACGGATTTGCCGATTCCGGCAGCCGCACCTATATCGACCTGAACCGATGTGGCACGCCGCTGTGCGAGATCGTTTCGGAGCCGGAGCTGCGCACGCCGGATGAGGCGTTCGAGTACCTGACGAAGCTGAAGGAAATTCTGCTCTACACCGGGGTTTCGGACTGCAATATGGAAGAGGGTTCCCTGCGCTGCGATGCGAACGTCAGCGTGATGCTGAAAGGGGCGGAAAAATTCGGCAACAAGGTCGAGGTCAAGAACGTCAACAGCTTTCGCTATATCCGCGCCGCGCTGGAGTATGAGATCGAGCGCCAGATTGGCGTGCTGGAGGATGGTGGCCGCATCGTGCAGGAGTCACGGCTGTGGAACAACGCCGAGGGACGCACGTTTTCCATGCGCAGCAAGGAGCAGGCCCACGATTACCGCTACTTCCCTGAGCCGGACCTGCCGCCGCTGGTCATCAGCAAAGCGTGGCAGCGGGACATCCTGGCCGGGATGCCGGAGCTGCCCGCAGCAAAGCGTGCACGGTTGATTGCGGAGTATGGGCTTTCCGTGCAGGACGCTGCGACGCTGGCCGCCGACCGCGCCTTTGCCGACCGGTTTGAGCTGGCCGCGAAGCTGGCGAAGTCGCCGCGGCGCGTAGCCTCCATTCTGTTGAGCGAGATCACGGCGCGGCTGCGGGCCGCGGGGGTGGAGTTTGCGCAGTCGCCGGTGACGCTGGAGGGCATTGTGCTCGCCGCGGACCTCACCGAAGCCGGGGAGATCAGCTCCAAACAGCTGAAACAGTTGCTTGACACCTGCTTTGCGGAAGGCAAGGACTTCGCCTTTGTTTACAACCGCGACAAGCCGCAGCAGATCTCCGATACCTCGGCGATTGAGAGCATGATCGACCAGGTGATCGTTAGCAATCCCGCGCAGCTGGCGCAGTTCAAGGGCGGCAAGCGCACGGTGTCCGCCTTTTTTGTGGGACAGGTGATGAAGCTGTCCAAGGGCCAGGCGAACCCGGGGATGCTGAATGACCTGGTGCTCAAGAAGCTGGACGCGGCGTAACGGGGCCAGCACTTGGGAGTTGTTTAGACTTGGGGGATGCGTTTCCCCCAGCGCCTTGCCCTGCTTTGGGCGATGCTGACCATCACTGGTTGCCGCTCGCGTGAGCTTGCTCCGGAGCACCCCATGCCGCCGCACACGGTTCTGCTTTCCGCGATGATGCGGGAGCTTTCGGCCGAGCCGGGCTTTACCGAACACCTGCTGGGAGAGCTTGAAGGCCAGAAGGCCGGCAAGAAGGGTCCGGCGCTGCTGACGCCGGAGCTGGTCCACGAGCTGCGCAAGCGCATTCTGGGCAAGAACTGGCAGGGCTTGGATCGCTTTCCGGGCTGGACGATGCGCGAGATCAATCCCACGGTGCGGGTGGCGACGCATTTTGCGGGCAGGGACCCGAAGCTGGAGGCACTGAGCGCGGTGCATCCCGGCGCGCCGGCGAGGCCGCTTGCGGATCGGCAGGCGCGTGTTTTTTTGGATCTTGGGCCCTACTCGCTGGACGGCGCGGAGACGGTTTCGCTGGATGCACCCTCGCCGCTTCCGGGGTTTACGACGCAGGGCATCGTTACGCCGCTGGGGATGGGCGTGGTGCGCGGGGATGGACCGAACGATCTGGCCTCGGAACACGCGGCTTCGCAGCGGCTGGCCGATGTTCTAAACCGGCTGAGCGCCAACCGGCTGAGCGGCAGCAAGCCGATGACGGCCACGCTCGGCAAGCACGCAGTCACCACGCCGGAGGCGCTGATGCAGGCGCTTACGGCGACCGGCCATGCCGTGACGGTGCACGATGCGCGCTACTTCGCTAATTTCGGGCACCTGCACTACAAGGGGCAGGACGTGATGATGCCCTTTTGGGTGAACACACAGATTGCGGTGCCGAACACGGGTGGTTTGTTTCACCGACCGAGGCCCTTGCTGGTGCCGGTGTCGCATGCGGAGTTCGAGTGGGAGATTCGCGGGCCGCAGGTGAATGCGGATGTAAGCCACTACTTCGGTGTCGACGGCAAGGCCGAGTGGCGGACGATGGATACGCTTGATCAGGCGTGGGTGCTGCGGCGCTTTGCGCATACCTATACGGGCGCGGAGGCGCTCGAGGTGACGCGGCTGATCGATCGGATCACGGTGGCTTACATGCACCAGCACGCCGAGCGGCCGGCGCTGCCGTTTGGCGGCTACTACACGCTGGGTGTGTGCCAGGACCCGGTGTCTGCGGTGGAAACGAAGCTGACGGGGCGCACCACGCTGTTTCCCAATACCGCGGAGGCGTCGCTGTTCGACGACCCGCGCGATGCGGAGGTGAATGCGCTGTTTGCGGCGATCCCGAAGGATCGCACGGGTGCGATGCCGCAGCCGGCGCGCGTTTTCGGATCGCTGCCGGCGCAGCCCGGGCCGGATGGACAGTTCAGCGCAATCACGGTGCCGGGGCTTGCCGCCGATCTCGCGGCGAGCTATGCCGCGTGGCAAGCGGGAACGCTGCGGCGCACGCACGGCCGGGTGTTCTACGTTGTGTGGGCTGGAGCAGCCGCTGTTTTCGTGCTCGGAATTGCCGGCGGATTCTTTCTGTGGCGCAGGCATGTGCGGCGGCGCTAAGGCGCGGTGGAACCGTTTCGCCGTGGTAGCGTAAAGGACACATCAAGATGTTTCTTTCCCTCCCCGCTCCCCTTCGGGCGCAACAAGCCACGGCCTGTTTCTTGCACCGCAGGCTTGCGGCGGCGGTTGTGTGGAGCGGCTGCCTGGTTGCGGTTCCGCTGGGCGCGCAGACGGCGGCGGCGGGATCCGCGGTTGTTGGGCAGCCGGTTGTTGTACAGCCGGGGGCGCCGGGAACACCCAGCCGCGTTCGTCCGCCTTCCACGCGGCCTTCCGTGCCGGCGATTTCCGCTGAAGATGTCCGCTTTATGCAGGGCATGATCATGCACCATGCGCAGGCGGTCGAGATGACCGCGCTCATTGCCTCGCACACCGAGAACAAGCAGGTGCGGTTGCTGGGCGAGCGCATCAGCGCGTCGCAGTCAGACGAGATGCAGTTTATGAAGCGCTGGCTGGCGCAACGCGGCGAACCGATCTCGATGGCCATGCCGGGCATGCCGGAGATGGACAGCAGCGGGAACGCGATGCCCTCGATGCCGGGGATGCTTTCGCCCGCGCAGATGCAGGCGCTTCGCCAGGCGAAGGGACCGCAGTTTGACAACCTGTTTTTTACCGGCATGATCCAGCACCACAACGGTGCGCTGATTATGGTCAAGGATCTGTTCGATACAGGCGGCGCGGGGCAGGATGCCGACCTGTTTGATTTTGCCACCGATGCCGATAACACCCAACGGGCCGAGATCAGGATTATGCAGGGTCTGCTGAAAAGCGAGCCGTAAGCAGCCGGTTGCACAAGGTTCGCGATTTTATTTTGGAGACGTGATGAAAGACCTTCGACGTATTGCATTTCAGTGGGCCGCTTTTCCTCTGGCTACCGTGGCCCTGCTTTCTGTGCCGGCATCCATGCAGGCACAAACCGTGCCTTCGCCGAAGGCTCCCATCACGCAGCCGCCGGATGCCAAGGCCGCTGCCAAGCCCACGCCTACGGATGAGCTGGATGAGTTTGCGCCCAAGCCTGCGCCGCCGCTGCCGCCGGGTATGACCGGCTCAAACACGGATGATCCGCGCTACAAGCTGAAGGCTGGCATGTTCGACGCGGGCGAAGCGGCGATGGGCATGCAGCATATCGACTTTCTGAGGAAGCCAGATGCTTTTCGGCTCGATGCGACCTCGCCGGATGATCCGCAGGTGACCAAAGCGCTGGCCATGCTGGGTTCGGGCAATGCCAAGATGCCGCCTTCACTGAAGCCCGTGATTGCGCAGCTCGCCTATGCGAATTCGGACTTTGCCTTCCAGGGTAATCACCTGTTTCAGGGCAACTTCTACGGCGTCAATATTTTTGACATCTCCGACCCGTCGAAGACCGCGCTGCTGACCTCGCTGGTGTGTCCGGGCGGCCAGGGCGATGTGTCGGTTTATGGCAACCTGCTGTTTATGTCGGTGGAGATGGCGAATGGGCGCCTGGATTGCGGAGCGCAGGGCTTTCCACCGGCGCCCCCACCACCAGCCGGGCAGGAACACACACGACGCACACCGCCGGCGCAGAAAGAACGGTTTCGCGGCGTTCGTATCTTTGATATTTCGGACATCAAGAATCCGAAACAGGTCGCTGCCGTGCAGACCTGCCGTGGATCGCACACGCATACGCTGATCGTGGATCCGAAGGACAAGAACGATGTGTACCTTTACGTTTCGGGAACGTCGTTTGTGCGCCAGTCCGAGGAGCTTGCGGGCTGCTCGGGTGGAACGCCGGACAAGGATCCGGATACGGCGCTGTTTCGCATCGACGTGATCAAGGTGCCGCTGGCTGCACCGCAGGATGCAGCGATTGTGTCCAGTCCGCGCGTCTTTGTGGACGCACGCACCGGTGCACTGAACGGCCTGAACAATGGCGGGAGCCATGACAAGGGCGCGGAAAAACCCGCGGATACGAACCAGTGCCACGACATCACGGCGTACTCGGCGATTGGTCTGGCGGCGGGCGCTTGCTCGGGCAACGGCATTCTGCTCGACATCAAGGATCCGGTGCACCCGAAGCGTGTGGATGCGGTGAATGATCCGAACTACAGCTACTGGCACTCGGCTTCGTTTTCGAACGATGGGAGCAAGGTTGTGTTTACGGACGAGTGGGGTGGCGGTCTGGGTGCGCGTTGCCGGCCGAACGATCCGAACAAGTGGGGTGCGGATGCGATTTTCAAGCTGCATGATGACAAGCTCTCGCTGGCCAGCTATTACAAGCTGCCGGCGGCGCAGGGCGCCACGGAAAATTGTGTGGCGCACAATGGATCGCTGATCCCGGTGCCCGGCCGTGACATCGAGGTACAGGCCTGGTATCAGGGCGGCATTTCGGTGATGGATTTCACCGATCCGACGCATCCGTTTGAGATTGCGTATTTTGATCGCGGTCCCATCGACGCGAAGACGCTGGTGCTTGGCGGCGACTGGTCGGCGTACTGGTACAACGGCTACATTTACGGCTCAGAGATTGCACGCGGTCTGGATGTTTTCAAACTGACGCCCAGCAAGTTTCTTACGCAGGCCGAGATCGATGCGGCCAACCAGGTGCATGTGAACGAGTTGAATGTGCAGAACCAGCAGCAGATTGTGTGGCCGGCGTCTCCGATGGTCGCAGAAGCGTATCTGGATCAGCTCATCCGTTCACAGGCGATCAGCGACCAGCAGGCTAACGCCCTGCGGAGTGTTCTGGCAGGCAAAGAAGCCGGAAATCTTCCGCACCGGGACACGGTCGCCGCAGAATTGGAAGCACAGGCCGCTACCGCCAAGACTCCTGCGGACGCAAAACGGATGAACGCCCTGGCGGGTATTTTGAAGATGCCTCCCGTATAGGCGAACGAAGCCAGGAAGGCTCGTGAAAAGCCCGTTGGGAGTGACTCCCCGGCGGGCTTTGTTGTGTGTTGCAGTCAATCAGGTGCAACGAAACCAGTGCACCCGGTGCTCCTAGCGTTCAGGAGCAATTCACGATGGCGACAGCGAAAAAGTCTTCTGCAAAGACGGCGGCAAAGGCCGCTGGTAAGAAATCCGCAGCAAAGAAATCAGCCGCGGGCCGCAAGGCCGCGAGCAAAACCGCACCGCGCAAGGCCGCCGCGAAGAAGGCCGCCGCGAAAAAGACAGTCGCAAAGAAAGCTGCTGCAAGCAAGAAGAAGTCCGCAGCAAAGAAAACTACTGCGAAGAAGACAGTCGCAAATAAGACTGTGGCAAGCAAGACTGCGGCGGGTGCGGGTAGGAAAGCTGCTGGAAGGAACGCCGCCAAGAAGCGTGCGGGGCGCAAGTACGGGCCGCGGGCCAGCGAGGACGTGCGCGAAGAGATGGAAGCGATGAAGCGTGGGCGGCTCCGCATTGGCAAGTCGGACAAGAAGGTGACCAACCCTAAACAGGCGATCGCGATTGGACTTGCCAAAGCTCGCCGTGAGGGCGCGAAGGTGCCTCCGAATCCCAATACGGGGCGCTAGGCTACTAGCTTTAAACAGCGGCGGCGAGGACGGCGTCGGCAATGGCGGCGGCCTCCTTTGCGGCCTGCAGGTCGTGCACGCGCAGGAGGTGAGCGCCGCCCAGAATTGCTGCTACGTTGCCGGCGAGCGTCCCATTGCGGCGCAGGACGCTGGCAGGGGTTTCCCCTTCCTTCGGCGTGCCAGCCGGCTGTACAGGACGCACCGTCTCGCCCAAGAAGCCTTTGCGGGAGAGACCCACAAGAACTCCCCGTCCAAAGCGCTGCAGTTGGGGCAGGTTCGCGAGCAGAGCGAAGTTTTCCGGCCCTTTTTTGCCGAACCCGAATCCGGGGTCCAGGACTATGCACTCCCGCGATACGCCAGCGCTTTCGGCCTTTGCCATCCCCTCCGCAAGTCCAAGCAAGACGTTGTTCACGACCTCTTCGTGGCTCTGCCGCGGCAGGCTGCGCCACTCGTTGGGCCGGCCGCGGGTGTGCATCAGCACCAGGCCGCAGCCGGTCTCGGCCACCGTAGCGGCCATGGCCTGGTCCCAGCGCAGACCGGAGACGTCGTTGATGATTTCAGCCCCTGCCACCGCCGCGGCCCGCGCGGTGGCGGCGTGGTAGGTGTCGACAGAAAGAATGGCGTCCGGGCGTTCGCGGCGCAGCGCGGCCAGCACGGGAAGCAGCCTCCCTTCTTCTTCCGCTGCACTTAGCGGGGTCGCGCCGGGGCGGGTGGATTCCCCGCCGAGGTCCACGATATCCGCGCCGCCATCTGCCGCGGCACAGGCTGCTTCCAGCGCGGCCTGGGGGCCTCGTGCGGCGAACCCGTCGCCGGAGAAGCTGTCCGGTGTGAGGTTCACGATCGCCATCAGCAGCGTGCGCTGGCCGAGGGGCAGCACGCGGCTGCGAAGTTGCCAGTCGAGGTGCGTGCGTGCGGCGAATGCCATGGGCTTATGTTATCGAGCCGGTCTTGCGAGCCGGTTCCGAGCCTCTACGAGCCGGTTCCGAACTTCCCTTGCGATACACTCGCGCCCATGACTGCCCTGTCTCGTCGATTCCCTGCTGTTCTGTTTTTGGCACTGCTGGTGGCCCGGTACTCGAGGCCGGCCTGGGCACAAGCGACGGCAGCAGGGGCGCAGACTCCGGGCTCCGTATTCTCGTCCGGCCCCGGTGGAACGGTTCATCCCCCGGCACCGCATTCAGCGTGGCCCACGGTCTATCCTGGCGGCTCGGAAGCAGGGTCAGGCCTCGCCGCCAGGGTAGCTACGCTGCTCAGCGACCCAAAGATCGCCGGTGCACACTGGGGAATCGCGGTTACCGCCATGGATGGTAGTCCCCTCTACGGACTCGATGAAGCCAAGCTGTTCCGTCCGGCATCCACTGCCAAGCTCTTCACCACTGCGGCTGCTATGGCCCTGCTTGGAGCCGATCACGTGTTCACCACCCAGGTTTATGGCCGATTGAACGCAGCGACCGGCACGGTGGAAGGTGACCTGGTTTTGAGGGGTGCAGGGGATCCCAGCTTCGCAACGGACGATTTGCCCTACCATCTCGGACCGCCCCCGGATTCGGGCCCGTACCCGGGGGATCTTCTGGCTTTGCTGAAGCAGTTGCAGGCTCGAGGCGTTCGCCGCGTCACTGGCAAGGTCCTTGTCAGTGACCAGCTTTTCGAGCGATCCACTGCACCGGCCGGGTGGGCGGATGAGGATCTTTTATGGGGTTACGGTGCCCTGCCGACCGCTTTCTCGATTGGCGATGACGAGTTGGCGGTGCGCATCACGCCGGCTCATCCTCCACAGGACACACAAGCCGATATCACAGTGAAGCAAGTCATTCCCTACCTTACCTTCACGAACCAGACGCAGATGGTGAATGGAAGTGTGATCACGTCTCATGGCTACGGTGTCGCATTTCAACCGCAAACCACAAACCCGACAGCCTTCGCAATCTCCGGCGATTTGCTTTTTGATTCCGCTCCCCTTACCGAAGAGCTCGCCCTGCCGGACCCCGCTCAATACGGTGCCCGGGTACTTTATTCCTTGCTGGAGGCACACGATATCAAGGTTGACGGAAACGCTTCAGCACTGCACAACGAGAAGGTGTCTGTGCCTTTCAGCCTATCGCGGCTCAAAGACCCGCATACTTGTGAAGCCGACTTCGCAGCGGGCACTTCCTGCATTGCTACCTGCCTCACCCCCGCTTTGCCAGGCATCAGCCTGGCTGAGCATCGGTCTTTCCCATTAGCTACAGAGGTCAGCTTCACGCTCAAAACCTCGGCCAACCTTCATGCCGAGGTGCTGCTTGAAGACCTGAGCCCGGCAACAGCCTGTCAGGACGGCTCTACCTTAAGCGGGGCGCAGGTGGTGTGGGCATGGCTGCATCGCATCGGTTTGCCGGAGCATGATTTTGTCTTTTACGACGGCTCCGGCCTGAGCACGAAGGACCTTGTCACACCGCGGGCCGAGGCGCAACTGCTTGCGTATGCCGCGACGCAGCCGTGGTTTCCGCAATGGAAGGCGGCGCTGCCGGTGGGCGGGGTGGACGGCACGCTGGCCGGCCGCTTCACGCAACCGCCGCTGCGAGGGCATGTGTTGGCCAAGACCGGCACGCTGGGCGAGAGCCGCGCGCTGGCTGGCTACCTGCAGTGTGCGAGCGGACGTGAGGTGATTTTTTCTATCCTCGACGACAACCACGAACCGGGTAGCACGGCGGACCGCGGCGTCATGGACAGGATCGTGGAAGCCATTGCCGCGCTCGAGTAGCGTGGCGTTCGTTCACGGTGGTTCAGCGCGGTACGTGCGCCTTGATGTACTCGCGCAGCTGCAGGTTGTGCTCCAGAGCTTTGTTGACGCCGCCGTCGAGCATTTTGAGCCATTCCGTCGCGGGCTCTTTCAGTTCTGCGAGTGAAAGCAGATAGCTGGTCTGCACGATGATTTCCAGTGAATTGGAAAGATCGTGCGCGATGCGGCGGAGCTCCCGGGCCAGTTCGTCGGGGATCCTTGCACTGGCGTTGGCTTCTGCGGGCGTGGACGCGGTCGGCGTGGACTCGGTCATCGGAACCTTTCTTGCCT
>CAXTZL010000055.1:0-15590 GCA_964248555.1 uncultured Bryocella sp. | reverse complement strand
TCGTCCCACTCCGTCCGGAATTTCTCATAGCGGAAGACAGGTGCGTAGCCGAGTTGGCCGAAGACCTCGGCGAGCGCGTCACCATCTTCGACCAGCGTTTCGGTCTCGATCCGGGTTTTATAGCGGAGGTCGTCGGAATTTTCGTCGGCCAGGCGCTTGTGGGTCAGAAGACAAACGCCGTTGTAGTGGCGCAGACGCAAAAGCTGACGCTTTCCCCGGAGTTCACGCCCGGGCGTGTCATAGAGCGTATTGGATTCGAAGCTGCGCTCCGTACGAAGCGAAAGCCCTAAGTGCCGGACGGTGAGGTGAAAGGCGGAAATATCGTCGACTGAAAACTTGAGCTCCGTTTCGGGCGCCTGCATGGGCTCCAGTATAGGGCTGGACGGAACGCGGGGCGAGGCATGCTGTGGAACCGGCACTCGGGTTCGTCTAGCATGGCGCCATGCCTTCTACGCTTCATCTCCGTGCCGAAGAGCCCGGCGCCGTCGAGCAGGCGGCGGCAATCCTCCGCTCCGGGGGACTGGTTGCCTTTCCGACGGAGACAGTCTACGGCCTGGGGGCTAACGCCCTCTCGGCCGTGGCGGTGGAGCGCATCTTCGAGGCGAAACAGCGGCCCAGCTGGGATCCTCTTATCGTGCATGTCGCTTCCGTGCAGGAACTCGGGGAAGTAATGCATCTCCCCCCGGCGCTGGGGAGCAGAGTGGAAGAGCTTGCCGCTGCCTTCTGGCCAGGACCGCTTACCCTGCTGTTGCCGCGCCGGGATAGCTGCCCGGATGCGGTCACCGCAGGGCGTTCGCTCGTTGGTCTTCGCGTACCGGCGCATCCCGTAGCGCAGGCGCTGCTGCGGGCCTGCGGTCTGCCCCTTGCGGCGCCGAGCGCCAACCGCTTCGGGCATGTCAGCCCGACCACGGCGCAACACGTGTTGGACGACCTAAATGGCAGGATCGATGCGGTGCTGGATGGCGGCGCGGCTACAGTGGGCGTGGAGTCGACCGTGCTGGATCCAGGCCTGGATCCCATGCTGGTCTACCGTGCGGGGGCCGTAACCGTGGAAGCGCTTCGGCAGGTAACAGGAATTGCTGTGGAGCTTTACGAGCCGCCCGCCGCGCGGACAGGGAACGCGCCAACCGAATCGCTGCCTTCGCCCGGTGTCGGCCTACGACATTACGCTCCCGAGATCAGGCTGCAGCTTACGGGACCCACGGCCGCCCAACTCTTGGCTGCACTGGAAGATAGTCTGGCGGCCAACGAGCGGCCCTGTGTGCTTCTGCCTGGCGACTGGCCGCTTGCGATCCCCGCAGGCGGAACGGCCTTGCCATGGGGAATCTGGTCCAGTCCGGCATCCCTGGCTGTGGAGCTTTTCCAGACCCTGCGAGCCGCAGAGAAAGTTAATGCCACGTTGATTCTGTGCCCCTTGCCCGAACCCGGGGATCTCCGTGAGGCCCTGCGTGACCGACTGCTGAAGGCATCCAAACCTCGATGACGGCGGACGCTACTTCATAATGCTCCCCGGGGGATGCGCGTCGCTGGTCTTGAACATGTACTTGATGGCACTCTTATAGATCAGCACGCGATGGCGCCCGGTACGAAACTTGATGGCGCAGCGGTCATACCACTCCAGGGTGCCGTGCAACTCTTCGCCGTCTTCCAGCACCAGTGTCATCTCCGTCGTCTGCTGGATCTGCTTCTGGAAGTAAAACGCTTCCGCATGCGAGCTCTCAGGGGTTCCGTGGTTCTCGGACAGCAGGGCGTGAGAAAGGGGATCTTCCGCGTGCAGGCGGTTTCGACGACGCTCCGCAACGCTAAGAATTGGACGTATCAATTTGCGCATGCCGGTGAACGACTCTGGGTCGTTACGGCGCTCGTTGGCTCCAGCCAAAACAGGCTCCAGTCTGGTTGAGGTCGTGCTTAGACAAAGGCGCTACGCGCCTTACATACTTCTGACACACAGCTTTACTTGCTAGGGGTATCAGTGTTGGGTTCTGGCATATAGATGCGTGCGGAGCGGGGAAAGGTCTCGTACGACGACAGAATCCATCTCACGCCTAAAAACGGTGAGTTCCGAGACCGAGCGCCAGCTCATCCAGACTCAGGGATCGCAGCAAATTGCGTCGCATGCCCGACCGTACGGCGTCGAGCGCCCGAAGCGCAGATTCAATGGCGGGGAGATCAAGAGCCTCAGTAAGACGATTCAATTGTGTCAGCAGATCGACGTTACGGACCTGCGCGGGAGCTCCGCCCCGCAGCACCAGCAGATCTTCGAGTAGCCGTGACAGCGCGTGGAGCAGGGCCTCTGTCTTCGCTTGCCCATCCGCACCGGCACGGTAGCTCTCCGTCATGCGAAAAAGCGGGGCATGGTCATCGCGGCTCTCCATCTGACCAAGCAGCAGCAGGGCATCGGCACGGGCGGCCAGGTACGCCGGCAGATCAAAGCCGAGTGCCCGGCCGGCAGCTCCCTCGCTGAGGCGCGCCAGCAGGGTGCGCTCCGCCGGACTCAGCCGGGGACGATAAAGCGCCAGCAGCGCTTCCACCTCGCCCGGCGGAAGAGTTCCCAATCGCACGACGGCACACCGGGAGCGAATCGTCGGCAGCAGCTCACCGGTGTTCTCCGCCAGCAGGATGAGGTACACCCTCGGGGGAGGCTCCTCTAACAATTTCAGCAGGGAGTTGGCAGCTTCCTTCATAAAGGCCGCAGAAGTGATCAGGAAAACCCGGGCTGCCGCCTCGGTGGGAACGTATTGCGCGCGGGCGATGAGAGTACGAATCTGGCCGAGCTTGATCAGCAGCTGCGGCGGGTCGGGCGGTACGATCACCACATCCGGGTGCGTCTGAACAAGGATGCGCGTGTCTTTCTTATCCGCATCGCGCATCTCATCACGCGCGGCAACAGCTTCCTCCAGGCGTGCGGAAAGATCCGCCGCCAGCAGGATGCGGGCGCAGTGACGGCATTGGCCGCAAAACCCGGCCAACTCCCGTCCATCCGCGCCGCTCTCGCGAGGCTGCAGCTCACATTCAAGCGCGAGCGTGAGCAGCAGGGCAAGCGTGTATTTTCCGGCTCCGGCGGCACCGGACAGGATGAGCGAGTGAGGCAGCCTGCCCGCGGCGATGGCAGCGCGAAGGTCGGATACAACCGCCGTGTTGCCGAAAAAATCGCCGAAGCTGGCAGGAAACGTCACCTATCCAGCCTACATGCGAGGTCGTATTGCCGCTTGGGGTGAGAGCTTCACTCACGCTGCGGACGCATTGGTGCTTTCCGTTCGCATGCGAGCTTCCAGCCGCATGCGCAGCGGAAATTTGGGCCGAATGGTGATCTTGGCCTGCGGCACGACCGTCTGTCCCGGTACGAGATGGGCACGCCACTGCTGGGCAATGGTCGCGATCGAAAGCACGCCTTCCATCCAGGCGAAGCTCTCGCCGATACATTGCCGCCTGCCTGCTCCGAAGGGAAAATAGGTGAACCGGTGCCGGCTGGCCTTGGCCTCGGCGGTGTGCCGCTCTGGCCGAAAGACCTCCGGCTCCTCCCAAAACTCACCGGAGCGCTGAATCACATACTGACTGAAGAAGAAGTTTGTGCCCGCCGGGAATCGATAGGGCCCAAGTTCCACCACCGCCGTAGACTTTCGTCCCATGGCCCAGGCCGGCGGGTACAACCGCATGGATTCGGCAAACACCATTTCGGTGTAGCGCAGGTTGGGCAAATCGGCCAGAGTCGCCGTGCGTTCGCCGAGAACCTCGTCCACTTCCGCAAACATACGATCCGCCGCTTCGGGGTTTTCGCTCAGCAGGTACCAGGTCCAGGTGAGGGCGTTCGCCACGGTCTCATACCCGGCCAGAAAGATCGTCAGCACCTCGTCGCGCACCTGTGCATCGGTCATGCTGTCGCCGCCGGTCTGCAGACTGTCCTCCGCGTCATAGCGCGCGGCGACCAGCATGGACAGGAGATCGCCACGGCTCTCCAGGTCTTCACGCTGCATGGCCCGCCGGTTCGCGATCATCCCGTCGACCACGGTATTGAGCCTTGTTTTGGCGTGGCGAAACCGGCTCACATAGGGCAGAGGCCAGTTCAAAACGCTTTCTATGCGAGGAAACGCGACCAGAACGTTGTACATATCCATGATCGTGTTGACCTCGTCGACCACCGAGAGCACCTCCGGCGTTACTTCCGTCGCGAACAGCGTCCTCGCCACGATGCGAAGGCTGAGCCGCATCATTTCATCACCCATATCGACAACGTCCCCAGACTTCCAGGGTTCGATCTGTTCGGCGGCGCTGCGCACAATCTCCCCCGCGTAGCCCGCGATGCGCTGGCGATGAAAGGCCGGAGCAGCCAGCTTTCGCTGCCGCATGTGGATCGGGTCGTCCGAGGTGATCAGACCTTCGCCCAGCAGGATCTTCATGCGCTGCAGCGTCCGCTCTTTTGCAAAACTCTGCGACTGATTGATCAGGATCTCGCCAACATAATCAGGATCATTCACGAAAATGATCAGCATACCCATAAACCGGTAGTGGGCTATGCGGCCGAAGACCTTTTGAAGATGAATAAACAACGGGATGGGGTCGCCGAAGTTAAGCCAGGGGCGACGCACATAGAATGGCAGTGATTTGCGAAGGCCGGGCGGCAGGCGCCACTCGCCTTTTGCCGTTTCGCCAAGGTAATCGCCACTCGTACCAAAGTCTTTCGTTCGGGTATCCATTCGAGCTAATTAGACGCCGTGCGGCTTTGCCCTGCAATGAAACCACAGCCACGGGAATCTAGTCGCTCTAGCACGGCGGAAAGAACCCCCGCGGCAATGGATTCAATGGAATCGTCGTCGCGGAAGGCGCGCACGCGCTCCGGTTCGCGCGTAGCGATCGCCTCATATTGCCCGTAGACGCGCCCATAGAACGCATCATCCTCCCGCTCAAAGCGGTTTTCATCCGTTCCTGCGGTCTGGATAGCATGGTAATTGCGGCGGCGAGCGCGGCGCAGGGAAGTTTCCAGTGGTGGCAGGAGCAGAATGGTGAGGTCGGGCTGAAATCCGTCGCAGATGGCCGTGTGCGTCTGCCTGACCCGTTCCGGGCCCAACTCTCGGCCGGCACCCTGGTAGGCCTCCGAAGAGTCGGTGTAGCGGTCGCAGAGAACGACCGCACCCGCGGCCAGGGCGGGGCGAACCACCTGCGCGAGCGATTGCGCCCGATCCGCAAACATCAAGGCCAACTCCGCTTCCGGCGCAAGACTGCCGACTCTATCGGCGCTCCGTGAGTCAAGCACGAGGGAACGAATGGTGTCGCCCAGAGGGGTACCGCCGGGCTGGCGCAGGGTGACCACCTTTTCGCCACGGGCTGCAAGCGCCGCTGTAAGACGCCTCAACTGGGTTGTCTTCCCGGAGCCGTCCAGGCCTTCAAAGGTAATAAATATGCCCAGTGTCACCCCTCAAGTCTACCGGAGGCGGATCGACGGCATCCCACAGAGTATGTATTGCCGCACCCCCTGCTCAAATGGGGATCGGGCGAAGGGAGTTCCATGATTACCTTTATTCTCCTGGCTGTCGGCGCTATTATCGCGGTCGCGGCCATTTTGGTGGCCTACACGGCAAATCAGCGCAAACGTAGCGGGCAAAGCGGGCAGTCCGAAGCCGCGGCCCAGGTGCACCATACCAGCGAACCTACCATCGGGCGGCCTACAGGCGTGAATTAGCCCGATCAGCCCCAAAGGATGGCCACCCGCTCGATGTCCGGCAGGGTTGCAGGATTAGTGGCCGAGGGTGTGAAGCGCGGATCGCCATGCAGGCTGTCCTGGAGTGATCGTCACCGAAATCGTTCCTTCCTGACCCTCATGGATTGCGGGACCTTGAAAGTCATGCTCCTTTTGTTGTGCATCGGTCCAGGACAGCTTCACGGGTCCTTCTCCAATCACTTCAAAACGATAGTGAAAGGTAGAGCCATCCTCCAGGGTCTGTGTCCCAAAACTGGCGCTAGGGTAGTCGAGCTCCACTAGCCGCACACTGGCGCCTGAATGGTTGACCAAGGTGGCCTCGATAAAAGGGGAGTGGCAACCTGCTAGACAGAGAGGAAAAGTGGCGGCGAGCGAAAGAAAGATCCGTTTGGCCGCCGAAACCTGGCTCACACCGGAGAGAGCTTTAAAAAGCATTCGGTTTCTCCGTGCGGCTGCGGTGTAGCAGTTCAGGCAGACGCCGCAGCGATGCAACCATGCGTAGCCAGGCGCGGTTTTCCATGGCAGGGTACCCACTTACCACGGTACCGGGGGCAATGTTGTTGGGAATTCCTGTCTGCGCCGTGGCGACGGCGCCATCGCCCACCGTGAGATGTCCGGCGACGCCCACCTGCCCTGCGAGGATGACATCCTTCCCGATATGGGTCGATCCCGCCAGACCCACCTGGGCACAGAGCAACGTGCCGGCACCCACCGTCGAAGCATGGCCCACCTGCACGAGATTATCAATCTTCGCGCCTCGTCCGATGCGCGTTTCTCCCACGACCGCCCGGTCAATGCAGGAGTTTGCCTGAATTTCTACGCAGTCTTCGAGGACCACCGGCGCGGGATGTGGTGTTTTTACCCACTCTCCCTCTGATGTCCGCGCAAAGCCAAAGCCGTCGCCGCCGAGCACGACACCATTGCCGAGGATCACGTCATGCCCGATCCGGCAGCCCTCCCGCACCACAGCATGCGCATGGGCTAGGAAACGATTTCCCACGTGCACGTCGTTGTACAACACGGTATGGGCCAGAAGAACGGCATCGTCGCCCAGGCGGCAGTTGTCTCCGATGACAACATAGGGACCCACATGTGCCCGCTGCCCAAGTTGGGCGGAAGCAGCGATCACTGCGGTCTCATGAATCGCCGCTGGAAACTGCGGCGCTGGATGCAAAAGGATTACCAGCCTTGTAAACGCCAGCTTGGGGTTGGGAACCCGCAATGTAGGAACGGCGACCGCGGGAAAGTCAGGTTCCACAATGAGAGCGGCGGCGCGGGTCGTGCGTGCCAGGCTGGCGTATTTTGGGTTAGCTACAAAGGCTATCTCGGTGGCGCCGGCGTGTTCGATCCCGGCAACTCCGGAGATGGACTTTCCGGCTTGCGGGTCATGATCAGCCGCTCCACTCACAAGGTCCGCTCCGAGCTGCACCGCGACTTCGCCCAGGGTCATGGCGAGGATTGTACCGGTTTCGCGACCATGATCGCCTGCCGGGCATAGCTGTCGGAGGCAACCGTTTTGAAGAGAATGTGCAGTCTGCCACAATTTCTGTGCAAAGCAGCGCAAATGGGCCCGGCTTCGTGTAAAATAAGCTGTCTTGCAGGACTGGCCTATGCCTTTAAATATAACGTTCTATTAGGCTTAGCAGCGCCTTGGAAGCAGAAGGAATGATTTTAGCTCTTTCGCTATGGCCGATTACATCTACCTGCTTCAACATCGATTGACTCCAACGCAGCGCCAGGCTCTCGAAGCTGTGCGTCACGCGGCGCGCGAGGCCAGCACCCCCGTGTTCCTGGTGGGTGGAGCGGTTCGCGACCTTACCAGTGGTGCCCCTGTGCGGGATCTGGATTTTGCCGTGCAGGGTGAGGTGTCCAGCCTACAACCTGTCCTGGAGGCCGCCAAAGCGAGCCTTGCGGGAGAAGATACGCTTTTTTTCTCCCGTTATTTTGTATTCCCCGGGGGTGTTCGGGTCGAGGTGGGCTCCACGCTGTCGGTTTCTTACCCTCAGCCTGGCCGGCCGGAGGTGCAGACTGCGACGATTCTGGACGACCTGCGCAGGCGCGACTTCACGGCCAACGCCATGGCCATTTCTCTCAACGAAGGCTCCTACGGCCTTCTGCTGGATCCCCTGAACGGCGTGGCCGATCTCGAAAATCGTGAGCTCCGGCTTGTCTCCGGCCTAGGATTTATAGAGCAACCGGCATTACTGCTGCGGGCCGCCCGCCTGATCAGCCGGATGGGCTGGACCCTGGAAGAACGCACGCAGAGGCGTTATGAAAACGCCAGGGAAGAGGCTGCAATTGAACGCCTTTCGCCCATGGCACGTGGCTACGAAAGGGAGGAGATCTTCCATGAGGAAGATCCCATCGCCGTACTGGAACACCTGGAGGCGGAAGGCTGGCTTCAGACCCTGGCGCCTTCCCTTGTTGGTCTGAAGATGGACCGTGAGGCTCTGGATCGGGTACGCGACGTTCTGGGGCAAATGGAGCAGCTTGGCATTTTCACGGATCCCTCCCCCGTCTATTTCCCGCTGCTGACCTCCAGGCTGTTGCCTGAGGATCTTTCAGCCATGAAGGGTTCTTTTCCAAGAAGTGGATTCGTTCGCCAGATCGATACGCTGGAGGCGCGTGCAAAGGAACTTGCCTCGCAGATGGGGTCAAAGTCGGCCGCCCTGCCTTCCGCGACCTGGAAGCTGCTGATGGCTACAGATCCCGAAGTTTTGCTTGCGCTAGCCACGACCACGCGTGCCACCGCCCTTCAATCAAAGTTCAAGTCCTTTTTCACAGAGTGGCCCGGCATGCGGCAGCGCATTCCACACGCGTTGCTGCAGGAAATGCGCATCACCTCGGAGCTTGCCGGTTACGATCAGCTGCTCGAAGATCTCTTCTTTGCTCTCATGGATGGAAAGCTGAACACCGCCGAGGAGATGCGCGCCTTTTTGGAGCCGTATTCCCCGCCCGCCCCGGTGCAAGCGCCCACAGTTCGTCGTCGCGCCGCAAAATCAGCCCGTGGCCGAGGTCGCCAGGCATCCGCTGCGGCAGCAACTCCGGTCGAGCCAGAGCTTTCCGATGACCTCGAGATAGACGACTCGTCTGAGGCGGAAGACGCTGAGACCACGAAGAGGCCCGTCGGTTCGGATGAAGAGCCGGATGACGCCGAGGACGAGCCTGCTGCTCCGCGCGCAACAGCCTCAAAGGTCCGCCCGGGCAAGGTCGCAGCAAAATCAGCTATAAAAGAGCCGGAACTTTCCCCTGAGGCGATCACGGAGACGAAAAACCCATCCCCTGCGACGGTGAAGCCGGGCAAAAAGATCGCCGCCCACGATGCGGCTGGACAAGGCAAATCAGCAACCGCTGTTCCGGCTAAAGCCGCTGGGGAGGTGAGTCTGCCGGAGCAACCGGTCAAAAAAGCTTTGGAGCGGATTGACGGGAATGCGGGCCAGATTTCCAGGGAAACTGCCGGAAACGTAGAAACCAAGCAGGGATCCCAACCCAAAGGATCGGCGGCAGCTCCCGTCTCCGAACCGAAAAAGGCTGCTGAAAAGGCCGCAACTGCTACGCCGTCCAAAGGCACTTCCGCCAAGCTCGCCAGCAAGACAGCCATTCCGGTGACGGCAAAGAAGACGGCTGCGAAGGGAACGCCTGGTGTGGTAGCAAACCCTGCCACGGCAGCGGCAGCCAAGGCAACCGCCGTGAAGGCAGCGGCAGCGAAATCACCGGCTCCAGCAAAGGCCGGTGCCATCAAACGGCCAGGACGCTAAGTCGCGCTCGCGTCCCTGTGCCGTCTCTTCACCTCTACGCTGAGCCGCTTGATCTTTTGGTTCAGCGTAGAAAGCGGTATGCGAAAGTATTCCGCGGCCTCTGTCTGGTTCCAGTTACAGCGCTCAAGTCGGTCAGCGATAATCCGGCGCTCGATCTCCTCCATCACATCGAAAAGCGAGGCGCTGGTATTTTCCTCCAGCAGGGCAGTGGAGTAGGTTTGCCCACGTAGCTGACTGGGCAGTAAATCGGGCGTGACCTGCGTGGCGCGGGAAAGGACCACCGCACGCTCCATCGCATTTTCTAGTTCGCGTACATTGCCGGGCCAGCCGTAGTCCATCATGACCCGAAGCGCTTCGGTGGAAAGATCGCGGACAGGTAAGCCGTTTTCCTGTGAGAAAACGCGCAGGTAATGTGCCGCCAGCAGGGGGATGTCCTCTTTACGCTGTCGCAGGGGCGGCAGCTCCAGGGCAATCACATTCAGGCGGTAAAAGAGATCCTCACGGAACCGGCCTTCTTTCACAGCCTGCTGCAGATTGACGTTGGTCGCAGCGATGATGCGCACGTCCACCTGAATTTCTTGTGTTCCGCCCAAATGCATAAAGCGCCGATCCTGCAGCACGCGAAGGACTTTCGCCTGCATATCCATGCCCATCGTGCCAATTTCATCAAGGAACAGGGTGCCACCATCGGCGACCTCGAATAGACCCTTCTTCGCTGAAATTGCCGAGGTGAAAGCCCCTCTTTCATGACCAAAGAGAGTGGATTCAAGCAGCTCTGACGGTACAGCCCCGGTATTTACAGGAATGAAAGGGCGGTCGCGCCGGGGGGAGTGGGCGTGTACGGCTTTGGCAATGAGCTCCTTGCCCGTGCCGCTTTCGCCTTGTAGAAGAATGGTGGAGCGGCTCGGTGCCACTTGCTCTACAAGCTGAAAAAGCTGCAGCATGGGCTCGCTTTTGCCCACGATGTTCTCAAAGGAGTACCGCTGCTTCAGCGCTCGCTTGAGGTGGATGACCTCCTGCTCGGCACGGCTGCGGCCGATGGCGGCGCGGATGTCGGCGAGTAGCTTTTCATTGTCCCAGGGCTTTTGGACAAAATTTGACGCACCTGCCTGAATTGCGTCCACGACATTGCCGACGGTCCCATAGGCCGTGATCATGATGACCGGCAGATTGGGAGCTATCCCCTTGATTCGCGGCAGCAGATCGATGCCACTCTCCCCGGGCAGGGCCAAGTCCAGCAGCAGAAGATCATAACTATATCGGCTCAGCAAATCGAGACCGCCGTTTCCGTCACGCGCCATCTCCACCGTGAAGCCTTCCAGGATCAAAAGGGTTTCAAGCGAGTCGCGTATGCCAGCCTCGTCATCGATGATCAGAATGCGTTGCCCTGTGGCTGCGTTTGTGGGGCTGGATAGGTCGAGCGATGTGCGCTCGGGGTGCAGGACTTCAGGCATGGACGACAGTTCCTTGTTCTTGGAGCGCAACGGTGTTTGCCGCAGCCGACGATTTGCGCGGGTCAATGGATGGGAAGGAAAGGCGGAACGTGGTGCCCTGGCTGACCGTGCTGCTGGCCTCAATCGTGCCGCCGTGCTCCTGAACGATGCCGTACGAGACGGCCAGACCGAGGCCGGTTCCTTTTGTCTGGCCCTCCCGCGGCTGCGTCTTCGTCGTGAAGAACGGATCGTAAATCTTGCGCAGGACCTCCGGGGGCATGCCCAATCCCGTATCGCTTACCAGTAGTTCCACACCCGCTGCGGCGCTCAGGGTGCGAACAACAATGCGCCGATCGTTGGACTCCTGCATGGCGTCCCGGGCATTTAGCATCAGGTTAACCAAGACTTGTTGCAGTTTGCCACGATTGCCCAACATGGGGGGCAGGTCGTCAGAAAATTCCGTCGTCACGGTGACGCCAGAGGAGCGCATCTGGTGTTCGAGCAGAAGAATAGTTTCTCGAACGATCCCATTGAGATCGAGACGGACCAGGTTCACTGTGCCCATCCGTGAGAAGTTCAGGAGACCATTCACGATCTCGGACGCACGGAAGGTCTGCTGGGTAATCTTTTCTATTACCGGGCCAAGACGCGCCTGGGCGCCGGGATCCATCCGCAACTGCTTACCCAGCATCTGCGTGTAGCTGGAGATCACGGCCAGGGGAGTGTTGACCTCGTGGGCAACACCGGCGGCGAGCAGACCAATGGATGACAGCTTCTCAGCTTGGGTGAGCTGGGCTTCCATGCTGACGCGATCCGAAATGTCATGCACGATAACGATCCGGCCTACCGCCTCCATCTCCCGGTTCAATAGAGGCGCCACCGTTATGTTGGCGGTGTGCTGCTCGCCATCCGGTAGCGGAAAGCGGAATTTATAAAGCGTGTGAACGCCCTGTTCGGTCCGCAGGTGGTCCAACTCGTCGGCGAGTTCGGGAGAAAACACCTCCCGGATGGGTCGGTGCAGGGCCTCATTGCGCAGGGTTCCGTGCATGGTTTCCATCTGCGCATTCCAGCTCTCAATACGGTCCTCGGGGTCGAGGGCAAAGACACCTACATTAATGGACTCGACGATATTCTCGTTGAAGTCCCGCAGGCGCTCGAAATCCTGGATCTTCTGCTCGAGGCGCCGGTAGAGCTGAGCGTTCTGGATCGCGATGCCGATGTACCCGGCCAGGGATTCCAGCAGCTCCATGTCTTCGCTGGAAAGGAAGTCTCCCGATCCGGTGCGCCCCAAGCCGAGCACGGCCACCGTGCTCTGGCCGACTCCTTCATGCCGGGCGGCACGGCAGGGCACATAGTAGTGAAGGTCAAGGGCCGCGGCCGTCGCGCGCTGCGACTCCGGCAAGCGCAAAACCGCCTTCGGATTCTCGAAGAAGAGGTGTGTCGTGTTGTCCGTCGGGGACAGGGATAAAAATCCCAGGTCCAAAGAAAGGCTGTCCAGTGCTGTCGTGAGCCCATACGAGGCAGCCAGATTGAACCTTGGACGGCGTACTGAGAATCCCTCATCAGCCAGAAAAACAGCCACCCGGGTCACCAGCAAAGTGCCGTGAAGACGCTCCACGATGGAGGTGACAAGGGTGTTTAGGTCGGTTTGTGCGTTAAGCTGCTTGCCGAAGTCCACCAGGGTTTCGCGGTAGTCCACCCGCTTCTGGTCGAAAAGCTGGTCCACCCGGGACTGAATGCCACGTTTCAGGGGGTCAAAGACAAGGCCGGTAATCACCACGGTGATCATGAGGCCCCAGGCTCGGAGACTTTGCAGGCGCTGGATGTGTTCGTGCACCAGTTCCGCCGAAAGAGCGATCACGCTGAAGTAAAGACCCACGAGCGCGGCGGTTGCCAGCGTATACGCCACACCGCGCTTGAAAATGAGATCTACATCCATCAGGCGGTAACGCACAATCGCCCAGCTGAAGGTGAGTGGAAGCAGCAGCAGCGACAGCAGGGCCACTGTTTTCAGAGCCGTCGGTGCGTTCCAGTCAGCAAGAAATGGGACAACATAGAGTGCCGTAAAGGGAACGATGGTAAGCAGCGTGCCGCGGGCGAGCCACTTGAGCTGCTGCCGCTCCAGCGGCTGCTGTTCGCGGCGGTAGCGGGACCAGAACAGACCAGCGGCGCCAACGTAGAAAACCGCAAGGTAGGCCAGATCCATCTGGTCCAACCGATGCAGCAGAAGCCCCGTAACGGACCACCGCCTCAGGGACAGATAGCGGAGCCAGACCAGCAGCACTCCGGGCACATAGAGAACGGTGTAGCGAGTCCAGCTACGCCACCCCCGCCGGGTGCCCCCGCAGAAGCTGAGCGCAAAATGCAGAAATAGTGCAGGTTGCAGGGCTCGCGCGAAGACGTTGCCTGCCAGGATGGTGAGATCAAGACCATCCAGAACGCCTGTATAACGGAAGGCGTACAGGATGAACGAGGTGAGGCAGAAGATGAAAAAATGCGTGGACTGGGGAGCCGTCCAGCGCCGGAACAATACGTAAAGCCCGATGGCGAGGTACACCAGCGCTATCAGGCGGGAGACCTGGTAGTCGACCCGGTCCGCGGGTTCCAGGTACACGCCAATTTCGAGCGGTGCCGGACGGCCCGCGCGTGCAGTGGTCCTGAGAAGAGAGTAGGTCGCGTGAGACCAGACCCCGCTCTGGCTGATTTCCCGTTCGGCGGAGGCCAGTCGCGGTGTCGGCACTTCATTGATCGCCGTGAGAATGTCTCCGGCACGGATACCTGCCCGGCTGGCGGGCGTATCGGCGGGCACGATCGTGGCACGTAAGCCGCCGCGGGCTTCTGTCCAGAGAACGCCGTCGGTGGCTACCTGATAGCTGGTCTCCTGAACCAGATTGGCGATGGACAAAGCAACGGCCGCCAATGTAAGGATCGCCAGGATGAGAGCAACCAGCCGGGTTTGAGTAAGGCTTTTCATTTCAACGGAGCGAGGCGCTCTCTAGCTCTGCATGCAAGTGGAGGGCCAAACAGCGAAGCGTGTAGACCGCCATAGTGCCAAGGTGTGAACCACCTCCCCCCGGCCCGGGCTGCATGAAACCATAAAAGCCTTCCGTTTTGCATACACACCAAGCTCTGTCTTCTAGGCTTACACCCATGGCTGCAAGGTTGTGAATGCTGACCCGGCGAAGCCTGTCCCTTTTGCGTCACCTGCCCTTGACCATACGCCGTCTCTGCTGTGAACTGATGGGATGAAGGCCAAAAGCAGCCCCCACGTGGACACCTCCGAGCTTTTGCACCGCGACGCAGAGGTTCTCGTGCCGGTCTATGCTCGCTTTCCGGTGGTGATGGACCACGGAAAGGGCATGTATCTCTACGACGTGGAAGGCCGGCGCTACCTGGACATGATGGGCGGCCTGGGTGTGAATGCGCTGGGCCACGCGCATCCCCGGCTTGTGCAGGTGATGGCGGAGCAGGCGGCGAGACTGGTTCATCTGTCCCCCCAGTACGCCAACCGCTACCCGATCGAATTGGCGGAGAAGCTCTGTGGCCTTTCCGGGATGCGGGGAGCCTTCTTTTCGACCGGCGGCTCGGAAGCCGTGGAGGGTGCCCTGAAGCTGGCGCATACCCATGCGCGACAACACTTTGGGCCGGATAAGCGAGAGATCGTGGCCTTGCGGCAGAGCTATCACGGGCGCACCTATGGTTCTCTGTCGGTGACAGGCCAGGATCGCTACCGTATGGATTTTGGTCCGGGCATTCCGCATGTTCACTTCGTCGACCGCAATGATCTGACGCAGCTCAGGGACGTGGTGAGGGCGGAGACTGCCGCCATTCTGTTGGAGCCCATTCTTGGGGAGGGCGGTATTCATGAGCTTGATACGGCCTTTCTGGCGGAGGCACGACGGTTAGCGGATCAGTATGGCGCTTTGCTGATCTTTGACGAAATTCAGTGCGGGTTGGGGCGGAGTGGGGATTGGTTCGCCTTTGAGGCCTCCGGTGTGCAGCCGGACATGCTGCTCCTAGGCAAGCCGCTTGGCGGCGGGCTGCCGCTGAGTGCTTTGTTAGTGAATGACGATCTGTTCCACTCTTTCGGCCTTGCCAAGCATGGCAGTACGCTGGGCGGGAGTCCATTTACCTGCCGACTGGGGCTTGAGTTCCTGCGGGTGGTTGAGGAGGATGGGTTGCTGGCCCATGTTCGGGAGTGTGGCGACTACCTGAAGCGGCGTTTGCGCGACCTTGCCGTCGGAATCGATCAGGTCGTTGACGTGCGTGGACGAGGGCTGTTGCTTGGTATGGCACTGACAGTGCCGGCACGACCTGTGGCCGAAGCGGCTCTAGGCCACGGCGTGCTCCTGAACCTGGTACAGGGGAAGATCCTGCGGTTTCTGCCGCCCTTTCTGCTGGAGAAGAGTCAGGTGGATGAGGTGGTGGAAGTGCTGGGAGAACTGCTTGCGGGGGCGCAGGCCGAGGCCGCCGAACCCGTGATGGCGGGATTGGGCTCGACTCTCTAGTCTGGCTGATTGAGTTGAGGATAGCTGGTGCTGAGCCAGTCGCGGAGTGCGGCGGCGTAGGGGGCCAGCTTGGAGCCCGGCGAGGTGGGGGTGCCGGCGAAGAAGTGGTCGGCGCCTTCGATCCAGACGATGCGTTTGGGATCGGAGGCGGAGACCAGATAGCCTTCGAGGACGCCCTGCGGGCTGAACTCGTCGG
>CAXTZL010000054.1:0-15631 GCA_964248555.1 uncultured Bryocella sp. | reverse complement strand
GCGCGTGGTGGAAAGCCTGGGTCCGCAGCAGGTTCCGATTCCCAACGTGGTGGGTGCCCCGATGCACCAGGCGACGATGGATCTGCGCCGCGATCAGCTGGACCTGGGTACGGTGTTGCACATGCAAGCGCCGGGGCAGCCGGATTTTGTGCTGGCGCAGAATCCTCCGCCGGATGCGGGGATCGACCAGCCACGGGTGAACCTGTTGCTGAGTTCGGCGGAGTCGGAGACCGCGACGGGATTTGTGATGCCGTCGTTTGTGGGAATGAGCTTCACGAATGCCAACCGTGCGGCGATCGCGCTGGGACTTCGCGTGGCCACGATCGGGGGCATGCCTTCAACGCCGTCAGCGGAGTCGGCCGCGGTGGTGGGCGGTGCGAATGGTGTGGCTCTCGACGCGAGTGGCCAGCCGGCAGCCGTCGCCCCCCCGGTTCCGGTCACCCCTGGCGGCCCGGTGCTTTCCCAGGTGCCGGAGGCCGGATTTCGTGGCCATGACGGGCAGACGATCCGGCTGTACTTCTATCGAGCCGCAAACGCAAAAAGCAGTTCGTCCCCCGCCGCGCCGGGAAGCACCACGGTTTCAACAGCGCCGGGTCCGGTTGCAAGTGCTCCTACGGCTCCGCGCGCCACAGCCGTTCCGTTGCCGCCACGATAGATTGCTCGGTTATACCGCTTCCAGCAGGGCGGCGAAGAAGCCGTCGCATTGAAACGGGGTACCGGGGAGGGTGCGAAGGAAGCCATTTTTCTCCAGGCGTTCCAGATCATTGCCCCCGAGCCGGATGCGACCGCTGGCGCGCATGTCTTCCAGAACAGGCCGCATCGGCAGGCGGCGCAGTCCTGTGGATGTGCTCAGCACGGCGTCAATGACCGCCTCATTCTCTTCCGGCTCAAGGGAACAGGTGGAATAGAGAAGCCGGCCACCGGGTGCGAGCCGGGCTGCTGCGCCGCGAAGAATGCGCTCTCCGCGCTCGGCCTGGCGGCGCAGGTCGGCAAGCAGCAGGCGGTGGCGAATTTCCGGATTACGCGCCAGGGTTCCCGTGCCGCTGCAGGGGACGTCGCAGAGGATCAGATCGAAGGTGCCCACGGATTCGGGTACGGCCGCGGCGTCGGCCTGCATGAGCTCAATCTCCCGGCCGGGAAGATCGCGGGAGAGACGTTCGCGCAGGCGTTTGAGGCGGCTCGGACTGTTATCGGTGGCCAAGAGCGCGGCGGAGGGCAGGCGCGCGGCCAGCACGACCGTTTTGCCGCCGGGGGCGGCGCAGCAGTCCCAGACCCGCTGCGCCGTGGGGCGGCTCGCGGCGGCGAGCTCGGCCACCAGGCGCGAGCCGGCGTCCATGGCCGGCGCAGAGACCTGCCCATCGAAGGCAGCAAAAAGATCCGTTGCCGCGCCTGGGCTTTCAGCGGTGGAGATCGCGGGGGGGTGCTGGTCGAAGGTACAGATGGCCTCCGCCGCGGCGCGGCCGTAGAAGCCGGCCCAACGTTCGGCGAGCCAGGCCGGGTGCCCCAGGCGCTCGGCCATGGCGGGGGTGGTTTCCACCAGCGGCCGACGGGGCGCGGGTGCCGTGGCCAGCTTGCGGAGAATAGCGTTGACCATGCCGGCCGCGTGCGGATGCCCTGCGAAGCGAGCCAACTCGACGCTCTCGTTGATTGCGGCGTGCACCGGAATGCGTTCCAGGTGCAACAGCTGGAACGCTCCCAGACGGAGCACGATCTGCACGGGTGGAGCAAGTTTCAGGTCGGGCCGGCTCAACAGGGGACGGAGCCGGGCGTCCAGTGCGATCTCCCAACGCAACACGCCGAGCACGAGTGCCGTGGCGAGGTCGCGGTCCACCTGGGAGAGTGCTCGCAGGCGATGGCCATGAAGGAGGTCATCACTGTGAGCTCCGGTGGCTCCGATCTCCTCAAGAATTTCGGCGGCGGCGAGGCGGGCGGGGCTGATGGAGGCAGTTTTGGGGATAGTCTGGCCCCCCGTTGGGATGGATTTTTCGGGGTGAGAGGCTTGGGATTGGCGTGGCGGCTTAGGCAAGCAATTCACCCGGGCGGAGCTGAAAGTCGCGCCCGAAGGCCTGTCCGGGCATGCGGGGCTTTCCCTCGATCTGCACTTCTGTGAGCTCGATGACTGTGCCGGATGCGGCGCCGGCCAGCAGCTGATCTCCGGCCAGAAGGAGTGCACCGGGGGGCAAGAAGGCGGCGGTTGGCGCGATCGCCGGGTGCATAGCGTGTACAAGAAAGCGCTTGCCGCGAAAGGTGGCCCAGGCGCCGGGCCAGGGGTGAAAGCCGCGCCAGCGGCTGTACGCCTGCTGCGCGGTGTAGGTTGCGAGGTTGAGCCGGCCGTCCTCGCGGGTGAGGATGGGGGCGAGAGTCGCCTGGGCGTGGTCCTGCGGCTTCGGTTGGATTTGACCGGAGGCGAGACCCTCCAGCGTACGGAGCAGAAGGGCGGCACCGATCTCGGCAAGCTCACGGAAGAGCTCCGTGGCCGTGGTCTGGGGCCCGATGGGGATGCGGTGCTCGAGGAGGATGTCGCCGGTATCGAGCCCGGCATCGAGACGCATGGTGGTCACGCCGGTCTCGGTTTCGCCGTTGGCGACCGCCCATTGCACGGGAGCCGCGCCACGGTATTTGGGCAGCAGCGATCCATGCAGATTGAGGTTGCCGAAGCGCGGGAGCGACAGCATCCAGTCCGGAATCATGCGGCCATAGGCGACGACGAGAATGGCGTCGGGCGTGATGGCCTCCAGACGGCTGCGAAGGCCGTCGTTGCGCTTGAGGCGCTCGGGTTGCAATACCTCGATGCCGTGCTGGAGGGCCAGCTGCTTTACCGGGGGCGCGTGAAGTTCCATTTTCCGGCCGGCGGGGCGGTCGGGCTGGGTCAGCACGAGCGAGACGTCATGGCCGGCATCGATGACGGCGCGTAGGCTGGGCACGGCAAATTCCGGGGTGCCGCAGAAGACGAGTTTCAATGCCCGCCGCCTACCACTCGCCCTGCTTCTGCAGCTTGCGAATGCGGCGGCCGAGGAGGTCCCGCTTCAGACGGCTGAGACGGTCAATGAACAGTGTGCCATGGAGGTGATCGATCTCGTGCTGCAGGGCGCGGGAGAGGAGTTCTTCGCCTTCGACCTCAAACCAGACACCGTTCACGTCCTGCGCGCGGACCTTGACCCAGGCGGAGCGCCTGACCTTTTCGCGAATCTCGGGGAGACTGAGGCAGCCCTCTTCCTCGTATTGCTCCCCCTCACGTTCGACGATTTCGGGATTGATCAGAACGAGTTTGTCATCGGGATTTTTTCTGAAGCTGACATCGATCACTGTGATCTGCCGGGAGACGCCGATCTGGGGAGCCGCGAGGCCGATTCCCTGGGCGGCGTACATGCTTTCAAACATGTCGGCGACGAATTCAGCGAGCTCCGGGCCGAAGTCTTTGACGCGGTCTCCCTCCCTGCCCAGGACGGGGTCGGGGTACTTCAATACTTCGTATAGTTTGCGCGATGTTTCCGCAGTGGTCCCTGCCATAGTTTCCTTCTCAGTAGGCCCGGATCTGGTCACGGTAGCCGCCGAAGTTGCGTTCCAGTTCGCGGAGCGAATCGCCGCCAAACTTTTCGAGCAGGAGGCGCGCCACGGTCAGCGCGATCATGGCTTCTCCCGCCACACCCGCCGCGGGGACGACACAGACGTCCGATCGCTCATACGATGCCTTGGTTTCCTCGCGGGTCGCAAAGGAGACGGACGCGAGCGGCTTGCGCAGGGTGGAAATCGGCTTCAGGTAGCCGCGGACGACGACGTCTTCGCCATTGGACATGCCGCCCTCGACGCCACCGGCGTTGTTGCGCTGGCGAGTGAAGCGGGTGAAGCTTTCGCCGCCGCTGGGGGCGATCTCTTCACCGGCGTAGCGGATGGCATCGTGGACCGCCGAACCCGCCGAGGAGGCTGCTGTGACGCCGCGTCCCAGTTCCACGGCTTTTACGGCCTGCAGACTCATGAGGGCTTGCGCGAGCAGGCCGTCGAGGCGCTCGTCCCAGTTCACATGGGTGCCAATGCCGGGTGGGAGGCCGTGTACGACGACCTCGAAGACGCCACCCACGGTGTCACCGGTCCGCAACGCGGCATCGACCTGCGCCTTCATCCGGGCTTCGACTTCGGGGTCTACGCAGCTCAAAAGGATGGGATCGCGCTCGGCAACACCGGCGATTTCGCTCCAGGAAGCTTCCCGCTCGAGCTCGACGGAGCCGACTCGGACTGTGTGGCTGGCCACATGGATGCCCAGGGCGCGGAGCAACATTTTGGCGAGGGCACCGCAAGCCACGCGCGCCGCTGATTCGCGAGCGCTAGCCCGCTCAAGCACATAGCGCGCGTCTTTAAAGTCATACTTCAGGGCTCCGGGAAGGTCGGCGTGGCCCGGACGGGGGCTGGCGACGGCTTTGTGCTTGCCGGGGTCACCCGCGCCTACGGGCAGGAGCTCTTCCCAGTTCTTCCAATCGCGGTTGGCCAGGGTCATGGCGACGGGGGAGCCGATGGTGTTGCCGTGGCGGATGCCGGAAAGAACGTGAGCGGTGTCACTCTCGATGCGCATGCGGCCGCCGCGACCATAGCCCTGCTGCCGGCGCCAGAGTTCGCGGTCGAGAAACTCTCCATCGAAGGGAATGCCTGCGGGCAGGCCGCTGACGAGCGCTACCAGCGCCTCGCCATGACTTTCCCCTGCGGTAGAAAACCTCAACATAAGCTTTCGATCATACCAAGCCTAGAGGGACGACCGTGCCGAGAATCGCCCGGAAATTGGTGTGGTGCTTCAGTCCGAAACAATGGCCGCGAAGAGTGGAGGGATTTGCGCGGACTCGGGCGAGGAGTCCTGAGACGGGCTCTGTGCCACGTCCGAAACTGAATCCGAAACTGGGTCCGGGACAGACACGGGCTCTGGCGTGGGGGCGGCTGCGTTTGGGGCGTGGCCTACGGGCGGCGCTGCTGTGGCGAGGTAGCGCCGCGAGTCAAAGAGCGCCCGTTCCATGGACCGCACCCACTCCGTGGGTTGGTCCGGGGGGCGGCCGGCGGCGAGTCCGCTGGCGAACTCGCCGCGCAGGGTCTCAAACTTTGCTTCGAGGTCGTCGAGGGTGCTGAGCAGCAGAGCCTCCGGCGTCATGGGCAGCTTGGGCGAGCCGAACTCGAGCTTGCCGTGATGGGCAAGCAAGAGGTGCTCCAGCAGAAGGCGGAGGGGTTCAGGAAAGAGCTGAGGCTCGATGCCCTGCGCCGTTGCCTCTTTCCTGGCCTGCTGATTGAGAGCAAGGAGCTTTTCCGCAAGCATGCGCTGGCCGATGGAGATGTGGCCGATCAGTTGGCCCTCGAGCGTGTAGCGGAAATCAGTGCCCCAGGAAAGTTCGCGAACCTTACCGATATCATGCAGGATGGCGCCTGTGATGAGCAGGTCCGCGTCGACTTCAGGATAGAGCGGGGCAATGGTGCGGCAGGCCCGGACCAGGTGCAGTACGTGTTCCAGCAGGCCGCCGATCCAGGCGTGGTGGAGACGTTTTGCTGCGGGTGCGGTGCGGAAGGCGGGGCCGATTTCGGAGTCGTCGAGAAAGCTGAGCAGGAGGCGTTGAAGCCAGGTGTTTTGCATGGCGGCAATGTAGCCGCGCAACTCGGCGTCCATGACACTCACGTCGAAGCGCGTGGTGGGGACAAAGTCGGCGGGTTCGATCTCCGCTTCGGCAGCCGAGCGCAGACGCGTGAGGGTGATCTGGAACTTGCCGCCATAACGCGAGATCTGACCCTGAGCCTTGACGTAGCAACCCTCGGAGCAGCCGGAGAGGACATCCGCGAAGTCTTCCCACATTCGAGCCTCGAACTGCCCGGTGCGGTCGGCGAGGAGGAGGGCGAGGTACTGCCCGCCACCGCCCTTCCGCTCCCGCACGCTTAGCGAGGAGAGACAGAAGAAGCTGGTGACGTTCTGGTTTTCAAAGCGTGGCGCGTCCGCGATGAAGAATTCCTTCATGGCGGCTACTGCGGCGGGTTGGGCGTGGTCGCCGGCGCGTTGGGAGAGGCAGAGGTGACGGCGGGAATCGGCATGCCGGGCGCGGCGGGGTTGGCCGGGGTGGGTGTGGCCGGGGGTAGCGTGGTGTGGTCGGCGCTGGCGGGGGACCGCACGCCGGTACCCGTGGCTGAGGTGCACAGTGAGCTGTTTACCGTCGGATCAATCGCCTGCGGGGCCACGGGTGCCGTGACCTTGTCCTGCAGGCGCTCCTTGGACTCGCCCTTGGCGCGCTTGTGTTTCTTCGACTTGTTCGCGTTTTTGTCGGCGAGGCCCAGGGGACCTGCTTGCTGCTTCTCGTCTGCGGTCTGTTCTGTGGTCGCAGCGAGGGGACGTTTGGTCGATTTCACCTCGGCCGCAGCAAGTTTGAGCTCTGCTTTCTTATCGTCCGGATCACTTTGACGGTTGGAAAAGCGGGTCTTGTGGTCCGGCACCGTCCTCTGGGCGAGGGCGTCACCCTCGGCATCCTCACCCGTGCCGGTCGAGACGGTGGTAATGGACTGCGTGGGTGAACCCATGGCGGCGCCCGGAGCCTCACCGCCGAGCGCCTTGTCGGCACTCTCCGGGGTAGCCGCGCCGAGCGACGGAACCGCGGCAACGTCGAGCGACCCGGCTGGAAGGGCGTTACGCGGAGCCTGCCCATAACGAACTTTCTCGCGCCTTACCTTTTTTTGCTTGCCGGATGCCGAGGCATTACGAACGCCTCCCTGGCTTGCGGCTTTGGCCTGCTGGCGGGCGGCCAGCTTCGCGCGCGCTTCGGCAAGCTGCTTTTCAGCCTTATCGGCATGTTCCTGCTCCGCCTGCTGCTTCTTGATGACTCGCTTTTTTACCGGCGGCGGCGCATAGGTGGTGAATTTCATGCGGGCGTCCGTGTGGTTTGAGCCCGAATCGACAAACCCCGGCTTGATCTCGACGAAGGCATCCTGGCGCGCCTGGGTGAGATACGCGCGCAGGGCGGGCTGCAGCTTGCTCATGTATAGGCCTTCCTGCACCTGCGATTCCACCTGGGCCAGCGGGGGAGTGCCGGCGGCCTGGTGACTATCGACGCGCAGGATCACAAAGCCCTGGCGGGTCCGGATCGGCTCCGTGAACTGATCCGCCGGCAGCGAAAAGGTCGCTTTTTCCAGAACGTCGCCCAGGGTGCCACGCTTGAAATCGCCAAGATCTCCGCCAGCCGAGGCGGTGGGTCCGCCGGAGTCGGCCTTGGCGGTGGCTGCGAAGTTCGCGCCCGCCTTGAGCTTGGCCTCGATGGCGTCCGCCTTGGTCTGCGCGGTGGAGACCTGGGCATCGGTGGCGTTGTCCGGGGTGGGGATCAGAATCTCACTGAGGTGAACCTGCTCCGGCTGTTCAAATTCCTTGGCATTGGCCTGGTAAAAAGTCTGCTCCTCATTGGGCGTGAGGCTGATGCGGCGCCCGACATCATCACGCACCACCTGCTGTGTGATGGCCTGGTTGCGGATGTTCTGCTTGAAGTCCTCGAACGAGACACCCTGCTCCTCGGCTGCCTTTTGCAGTGCCTCCAGATCGGGAAGGTTGGCGCGCTTGCGGATTTCATCCAGCTGACGCACGGTTTCGGCGTCGCCCGTGATGCCCAACTCCTTGGCCTTGGAGAGCAGAAGCTGCTGGTCGATCATGTCGCGCAGCAGGTTGTGCTCTTTTTCATCAAATGCAGCGGGGGTCCAGTTGTCCTGCTTGGCCTCTTGCACGAGGCCCTGCTGTGACCGCTCGTATTCGGTACGGGTGATGACCTGATCGTTGACGCGGGCGATGGCGTCCTCGACGACCGTGCCATCCTGCGTAATCGGCGTTGCCGGCGGAACGGGCGGCACCTGGAAGGTGGAGTTGGCCGTAAAGCCGCCGCCGGGGACCGGGAAGGCGCCCTGCGCCGCCGCGGTCTGCGCCCCGGCTGCCGCGGCAAAGGTGGACGCCGCCGCAACCGCTAATGTTGTCGCCAAGAGGCGCCTGCATTGCACCAGTTTCATTCTTTTGCTCACCACTTCCGCACCGTTCCCTGTTCCGAGACCGCACTTGCCCTGATCGGACCGCCACATAACCCACAAACCGTAGCCCAGCCCCTACGAACCGTACCCCAGACCAGCGGGGCCGGCTCTACCGGTTAGACCGGCCTTGCCTCCGGGCGTCAACACTGCTCCCTCTTATTGTACTGAGGAGGGAGGCGAAACGCCGCCTGCGCGGTGCCAACAACCCCCACCTTTGTGGGCAGAAGCCGGCTATCCCCCGGTGCTATACTCCGTCCAATCCAGAGAGTTGCCCGTTTTCTTCTCGGCAGCCATGCGAGGTCTACTGCCTGATGAAACCTTCCACACGCCGCGCTCTGTTTTCTGCAACGGTTTTTTTGGCAGTCTGCGGCTTTGCGGGCTCTGTTGTGGGCGGCAAAGTGGCCGCGCAGTCGGCCTCCGACGAGTCCAATCTACGGGATTCCATGCGCTCCTTCACGGATGTGTATGCCCTCGTTGAAGCCAACTACGCCGACAAAATGAACCCGGAGCGTACGGATAAGGCGATCTACGATGGCGCCATCCCGGGGATGCTCCATGTGCTGGATCCGCACTCCAATTTTTATGACCCCAAGGCCTACGCCCAGATGCGCGAGGACCAGAGCGGTCATTATTACGGCGTGGGGATGTCGATCCGTCCCGAGGGCAACAGGATCATGGTGGTGACCCCGTTTGAGGGGACGCCGTCTTACAAGGCTGGCATTCGGCCGGGTGATGTCATTCTTTCGGTCGGCGGCAAGAACGTTGAAAACATGGATTCCGCGGCGGTGGCTTCCCTGCTGAAGGGTCCGCGCGGCACCCATGTGATCGTGACGATGGCGCGTGAGGGCACCCCCAAGCCGCTGACCTTCGACCTGACCCGCGATGAGGTGAACCGCTCCTCGGTTGACCTGGCCTTCATGATCAAGCCTGGCATCGGCTACATTCACCTGACGAACTTCCAGGAAACGACGTCACGGGATGTGCAGGACGCGCTCGACAAGTTCGGCCCGAATCTGCAAGGTCTGCTCATTGACCTGCGGGGCAATCCGGGCGGCCTGCTGAACGAGGCGGTTGCCGTAGCCGATAAATTCCTGCAAAAAGGACAGATCGTGGTCTCGCAGCACGGACGCGCTTTCCAGGATCAGTTGTACCGTGCGCCCAAGGGCTCCGATGCCAAGTACCCGATCGTCGTGCTGGTCAACCGGAACACGGCCTCGGCGGCGGAGATTGTTTCCGGTGCCCTGCAGGACCATGATCGCGCTTTGATTGTCGGTGAAACCACCTTCGGCAAGGGGCTTGTGCAGACTGTCTTCCCCGTATCGGAGAACACGGGGCTGGCGCTGACAACGTACCACTACTACACGCCATCCGGCCGGCTCATTCAGCGCAACTACAACGGCGTTTCGCTTTACGACTACTATTACGTTCGCAATGATGCGTTGCCGGCCAATACGACCAACAAAGAAGTGAAACTGACCGATTCCGGCCGTACCGTCTACGGCGGCGGTGGGATCACGCCCGACGAAAAGATCGGCGAGATCAAGGACGACCGCACGGAAGATACGCTGCTGGTGCACTATGCGTTCTTCAACTTCATGAAGCACTACCTTGCCGATCACACCGTCTCGCGAGACATGGTGGTCGACGATGCCCTGCTTTCAAACTTCAAGGCATTCTTGAAGGAGCAGAAGATCGATATTTCGGAAAAGGATTTCAACGAAAACCTGCCCTGGATCAAGATGTCGATCAAGTCGGAGTTGTTGAGCTCTCAGTTCGGCCTGACGGCTGGCATGAAGGCTCGCGCCGAGTACGATCCCCAGATCGAAAAAGCCCTGACCTACATGCCCGAGGCGCTCGCACTGGAGGAGCATAAGTTGCCCGACCAGACCAAGGCGACGCAGACGGCCAGCGCCAAATAGGCTTTTGCAATACATCATTCCAAACGCAAAAGGGCCGCCAAACTGGCGGCCCTTTTTATTCTTCCTATGTCAAAATCTGGAGCGGGAGACCGGGATCGAACCGGCGACATTCAGCTTGGGAAGCTGACGTTCTGCCACTGAACTACTCCCGCCTTGTGACCCTACGACCATAGGTCGATCGAATCACCGTGCCATGTACATCCCTATCCTAACAGCACGGTTGATCGGATTTGCAGCCCGACCACTGTAGCTCAGAGGAGTTTGGCGAGCGTGACGGGCGGGCCAAATGCCTTTCTCGGCACTCCTGCAGAATGACGGCGGCTGCCTTCCCCGGGACCGATGAATCCTCTGAGCCCGTTGTGACCTCCGTCTGAAAACACAACGGGCTTCCCGGGAGAGTAAGCGGGCTTCCATTCCTAGATCAGCATGCCACCCGAGACCTCGATGCGCTGCGCGTTGACCCAACGATTCCCGTCAGAAAGCAAAGAAGCGATCATCGGCCCGATGTCGTCGGGGTGGCCCACCCGTCCGAGCGCTGTGAGGCCGGCGATTTGCTGGTTTAGCGCAGGGTTGTCGCGAACCATACCCCCGCTGAAATCGGTAGCAATGGCTCCCGGCGCAACGGTGTTGACGGCGATTCCGCGTGGACCCAACTCTTTTGCCAGATATCTCGTAAGCACCTCGACGGCACCCTTCATGGAGGCATAGGCGGAGCTTCCAGGAAAGGCGAATCGAGCCAGTCCTGAAGAAATCATCACGATTCGCCCGCCGTCATTGATCCATGGCAGGAGCTTTTGCGTGAGGAAGAACACACCCTTGAAGTGAACGTTGTACAGGCTATCGAGGTCTTCTTCCGTGACCTTGTCGAACGGTGCGTGATGCGAAGTGCCCGCGTTGTTGACGAGATAATCGAATCGCTCCGCTTCCAGTTCGCCGAGCGCCGCGGCTACGCTTTTGACGAACGGGTCAAAGGTGCTAATTTTGCCGGCGTCGAGCTGGAGTGCAATGGCCTTTGCGCCCGTCTCCCTTACCTCCATGATGAGCTTGTCGGCTTCTTGCCGGTTGGCATTGTAGGTGAAGATCGAATGGACGCCTCGCCTTGCCAGGCTGAGTACCGTGTTACGGCCGAGTCCGCGGCTACCGCCTGTGACGATGGCAATCTTTGCGCGTTCGTTTGCTGCTTTGATTCCAGACATATTCCCCTCTTGTAACCTCGCTATGCCACAAGGATAGGTTTTCCGCGGCGGAAGCGACATACCGGAACTTCCTCCGTTCTTGCCTATTCCTGCCCGGAAGTCTAGCCTGAGCATGTGTGACGTACCAGAGGGTTGGTGTGCCGGAAAACTTATTAGAGGCCGTATCGCGCTATACGGAGGCGCAATCCGGTCAGAGTCCGTTTTCTACCTGTTTGGCAGGACTGACCATTTTGCGCTCAGATCACCAGCGCCTGGCCAATCCTATCCTCTACAGGCCTGCTCTTTGCATTACCGTGCAGGGAAAGAAATCAGCCACCTTTGGTGAGCAATGCCATTACTACAGTGCTGGGCAGGCTTTGCTTGTCAGCGTAGAGATGCCTGGTTTCGGCACCGTCATGGAGGCCGACCCTACCACGCCCTACTTCGGAGTCATTCTCGAACTCGACCTTGCGATCCTGCGCGCCGTTGCCAGTGAACTCGCCGGTCCGCCCCGGCCCAGCGAAGATCTCGGCTGCGGTGTGTTCGTTACCGACTTCGACGGTCCCCTTGCCGACTGCGTCCTCCGCATCGTGCATCTGCTTGACACGCCCAGCGCGATTCCGGTTCTCTATCCAGCCATTATGCGCGAAATGTCCTATTGGCTGCTTTCTGGCCCTCACGGCGGGGAGGTCATCAGAATGACCTTGACCCACAACCACGAGCATCGCATCCTTCGAGCCATTCACTTCCTTCGCGACCACTTCGCTGAGCCGGTTCGCATCGAGGACCTCGCCGCCATTGCGCAGCTCAGCCCCTCGGCTTTTCATCGCCAGTTCAAGGCGGTCACCTCCATGACCCCGCTGCAATATCAAAAGCAGTTTCGCCTTCTGGAAGCTCGCCGTCTCATGATCGCCGACGCAGCCAACGTCGAAAACGCCGCTTTCCGAGTGGGTTATGAAAGTCCCTCACAGTTTAGCCGTGAGTACGGCCGTATGTTCGGGAAATCCCCACGACGCGACGTGAACCTGCTGAAGAGCATCGCGGCCTAAGAACATGGCGAGAAAAAGTCATCTCTCGTTCCTGAACAAGAGGCCTCAGATGCCCGGGTCATCCACACTCATAAGGGCGCCTCGCCAATACTCCATGAGTGCCTCGCGCAGCTCTCTTCCAAACGGGTTCGCGGGCAGGTTCTGTGAGACGGCAACGCCCGCGAGAAGCGTCTCCTCCGCATGCTGGTAGGACTGCCAAAGCCCCCTGGTCAGGGCGTAGGTGCGCATCAAAAGCTGAACTCCGCGTGCTTGGGGAAGTCCGAGCGCACCGTCGATGATCCGTCCGGCATGTTCTAGCCGCCGCACGTAATCCGTCTTGTGAGCAGCAAGTGCCTCGTGCAACATGTTCCGCTCCAGAACGGCGTACCCGAGCGCATCCAGCCGAAGCAGTTCTGGATGCTGTTCCACGTGAGCAACCAACGCTGATAAAAAGGCATTCACCAGGATCAAAAAGAAAACCTTCCACACAGCAACCCGTCCCCGGACTTTGAGCTTGAAGCTCTCGCACTAGCCGTTCTGCCACGGAGAGCCAGCCGATTGTGCATGCATCGTGGTGGCATGCGTCGTGACTGCGTGCATCGTGACTGCATGCGTCGTGACTGCATGCGTCGTGACTGCGTGCATAAACGTCTCTCTGTAAGCGAGTCCTTGGGCTCTCCGCAGCGCGCATGGATTGCACTTCGCTGCCGAAAGGAAGATAGTGAGGGTGCCACCGAATCAGAACGCCACCGGGGCCGCACGCCTGCTCCTTTTCGATCCACTGAATCGCCGTACCCATGTCCAAGTCGCCTGCCAACGCTGCGTTCCCCTCCCCCACTGACCAGCCTGTCATGCTGGGCGAGATCCTGTCTGCGCTGTCTTTTGCCCTGGACATCACGGAGGGTGCCCGTCCCGGTCACTCGCTCCGTGCCTGCCTGCTTGGCATGCGCCTGGGTAAGCAGATCGGGTTGTCCGGTCAGGCGCTCGGCGACCTGTACTACGCTCTTTTACTAAAAGACATCGGCTGCAGCAGCAACTCCGCGCGTATGGCCCACGCATTCAGCGCAGACGATCAGTTGGTCAAGCAGCATTTCAAGTTCATTGACCGGGAAAAACTGGGCAAGCCTAACCGCGAAGCGCTCAGCTTTGTTTGGAACAACGTCGCGCCAACGGCAAACGCCTGGAGCCGCATTCGCCAGATCTATCGCATGGTCCGCAGCCCCGGGAATCTAACCGCCGAGATGATCGAGGCGCGCTGCGAACGCGGCGCCGTCATCCTGCACAAGTTGGGCATGGGCGTGGAAACCTGCGCTGCTGTTTACTCGCTGGATGAGCAGTGGAATGGTCATGGGCTGCCCGATCACCTGGTCGCCGGCGACATTCCTCTTCTGGGCCGCATCTGCTCGATTGCCCAACAACTCGATTTTTTTTGCAACGAGTTCGGTCCGGCGAAGGCTATGGACACACTCTCCGCGCGCTCTGACACGTGGTTTGATCCCGATCTCGTCCGCGCGGCGGAGAGCCTGCATCGGCTGGGGGGTTTGTGGAATCAGTGCCTGCCCGGTACGAACCCCGATGCGCTGCAATCCACCGTGCTCTCGCTGGACCCGGGCAGCTCCATTGCGCTGGCCGCTCGCGATATCGATCTGATTTGCAGCGGCTTTGCCGACGTGATCGATGCCAAGAGCCCATTCACGTATCGCCACGCAGTGGGTACGACCGAAGTCGCGGTGCTCCTCGGTAAGACGATGGGACTCACCCCGGATCGCGTGGACGTCGTCCGGCGCGCCGCCCTGCTGCATGACATCGGAATGCTGGGCGTGCCCAACACGATCCTTGACAAGCCGCAGTCGCTCACTACGCAGGAGTGGACAACGATTCACCGTCATCCGACTTTGAGCCGGGAAATTCTCTCTCGCGTCCGTGCCTTCAGCGAGATTGCCGTTCTAGCCGAACAGCATCACGAGAAGCTCGACGGTAGCGGCTATCCCCATCACCTGACGCGGGAGCAGCTCTCCATCGAGTCGCGCATCCTGACCCTGGCTGACGTCTTCAACGCTCTCATGGAGAGCCGGTCCTACCGGCAGGACCTCACCCTTGCGGAGGTTCAGCGGCAGCTTGCGTCGAATCTCCCGCACCGGTTGGACCGCGACGTCTTCGACGCCCTCCTCTCGGTGCTGGACCAACTCGCCGGTCTGCCTCTGGAAGACATCCCGGCCATGTCTGCGGATGCGATCCCGGAAATGGTCATGGTGGAACCGCCTCCCTTCCGCTTCGGCGGGGCTTCGCGCTAGACACCGCTGGCGTAAAGCCCGGGCTTCAGCCGCCGGCCTGCCACACACCAAAGGGCATCTCGACAAATTTGCCCCGGTCAGCATAAGGAAAGGGCCCCATGCAGACGGGAGTTCTTGAGGCGCGTCTGGCAAGAATTTCGAACTGGTCACGGAAATGCACGTAGCCAAGGTGGGCCAAGGTGGGCCTCGCCGGCCGCAGGGTTCAAGGTTCAGCACAGGAAGCGACCGGGCCCGTTACGATCGCCGATACAGGGGAGAGATTGGACAAGCTGGATGCGGTTGGAGAGCAAATGAGGATCGGAGCTCAGATATGACAAGAAACATGGCGGAGGAGACGGCGCGGATGGTCGTCACAAGAATTTTTGATGCCCCGCGTGAATGGGTCTGGAGGACGTGGACAGACCCAAAATACGTCATGCAGTGGTGGGGGCCGAAGGGTTTCACGGCGCCCTTTTGCAGGATGGAGTTTCGCGTTGGAGGAAAGTTTCTCTGCTGCATGAGAGCGCCGGATGGGCAGGAGTTCTGGAGTGGGGGTGAGTACCATGAGATCGTTCCCCACGAGAAGATCGTTTCCTCCATGTATTTTTCCGACTCGGAAGGAAACAAGGTTGAGCCTGCACACTACGGCAAAGAACATGAAGCCCTAGAGGATGCGCACGACGTGGTTACTTTTGAAGATTTGGGAAACGGCCAGACAAAGCTCACCTTTACTGGAAACGAAACCATGGAAAACGCAGCAAAGAGTGGTCAAGCGGAGGGCTGGCACCAGACTCTCGGCAAACTTGCCGAAGTGATCGCGGGGCCGGTGCAGGCGAACTAAGAAGCCAAAGTGCTGAAGATCAAAACTGTGCGGGACAAGACTGTGCAAGACATCGAACGTCAGAAAGACGCAGATCCATCCGAAAGGGTCGCGGCCAGGCGTGAATACCGAGGCTTAGGGGTGAATGGCTTAGGGGTGAATGGCCCTGCCGGCATCACCGGAATCCAGTGACCTACGGCTCGTCAGCCTAACCTCATTGGCCTGCTCCAAACGCAATCACGCCAGCCTCCGGGGCTGGCAGGGCCTTTGCTCCACCGCCTCGGGTGCGTCTTTTACTGTTGCTGAATGTTGCTGGGTGTTGCTAAGTCCGGAAATGATTTTGTGTTTGGTAGCGATATCGGGGCTCGAACCCGAACTCTTCGCCTTGAGAGGGCGACGT
>CAXTZL010000053.1:0-15789 GCA_964248555.1 uncultured Bryocella sp. | reverse complement strand
GTGTCCTGAAGAGCTGGGCCTGCGCCAAGGGACCCAGCTACTACACCGGCGATCGTCGCCTCGCCGTGCAAGTCGAAGACCACCCGATTGAATATGGCGGCTTCGAAGGCATCATTCCACAGGGCCAATATGGCGGCGGCACCGTCATGGTCTGGGACCAGGGCACTTGGGGGCCGCAGCCCGGACATGAAGACGTAGAAAGCGGCCTGCGCGCCGGCAGCCTGAAATTCGAGATGCACGGCACCAAGATGCGCGGCAAGTGGACTCTCATCCGCATGCATACCACCAAAGGCAGCGCCGACGGCCGCTGGAAAGGCTCCGACAAGCCGCAATGGCTTCTCATCAAGGAGCACGACGACTTCGAGCGCGGCCCGGACACCCCCGCCATCACGGAACAGGAGCCTAACTCAGCCCTCACCGGCCGCACCATGGAACAGATCGCCCGGCAGGAAGATCACGTCTGGAACTCAAAGGAAACCGCCGGTGAGGGCCAGGCTTGGTACCGTCAGGACGCCCCGGTCAAAGCCCCTGCAGCGCAGACGAAAAAGCCCATCTCGTCCTTCAAAACCTCGAAGCTCCTGGCTGAACCGGACCCTCCCGAGGCACCCCCCGCGGAACCGCAAAACGGTGCGCCGGAGGTTTCCCGCACATCTCCGAAACTCGACCTTAAGAAACTTTCAAAGGAAACCCAACCCGAGTTCCTCGATCCCCAACTCGCCCAGGAAACCGAAGCTCCGCCCGAAGGCACAGGCTGGCTCCACGAACTCAAACTCGACGGCTACCGCATGCAGGCCCGCAAAAGCGCCCGCGGCGTCCAAATGCTCACCCGCAGCGGCCTGGACTGGACCTACCGCGTCCCCTCAATCGCTGACGCCGTAGCCCGCCTTCCCGCCAAAAGCCTCACCCTGGACGGCGAAGTCGTCGTTCTCGCCCCCGATGGCACCACCAACTTCGCCGACCTGCAGGCCTCCTTTCAGCAGGGAGCCAAAAACCCTCTCACTTTCTTCTGTTTCGACCTGCTCCACATAGAAGGCCATAACCCCCGCGATCTCCCGCTGAAGCAGCGCAAGACCCTGCTCGCCTCCCTTCTGCCAACCGACGAAGTCGCCGCCGTCCGCCTCAGCGAGCATCTCGAAACGAACGGTGCCGCCATGTTCCACCAGGCTTGCGAGCTGCACGCCGAAGGCATCGTCTCCAAGCGCGCGGACGCCCCCTACCACGGAGGCCGCAATGGCGACTGGCTCAAAGCCAAGTGCCTCCACGAGCAGGAGTTCGTCGTCGGCGGCTTTATGCCCTCCTCGGACGGCCCCGACCGCATCGGTTCGCTCCTCCTCGGCTACTACCGAAACGGCAAACTGGTCTACGCCGGCCGCACCGGCACCGGCTTCACCCAGCGCACCCGCCGCGAACTCCGCACCCGGCTCGCTCCCCTCGAACAAAAATCGGCTCCCTTCACCAGCATCCCGCCGGAGGCGCGCAGAAACGTCCTCTGGGTACGCCCCGAACTCGTAGCCCAGGTCCGCTTCGCCACCTGGACCGCCGAAGACCTCGTCCGCCAGGCCGCCTTTCTCGGCCTCCGCGAAGACAAAGCCGCCGCCGAGGTCGTCCGCGAGGAGGCCACAAAACCGCCCCAACCCAAGCAGGCGGCCACCGGCCGGTCCACACACCCAACCGCTGAAGCCACCACGCCTTCAACGAAAAAAATAACTTCCCGCACAGCCGGGCAGGGCACCCTGCCCGCCTCCATCCGCCTCACCCACCCGGCCAAGCTGCTCGACGCCGCCAGCGGCCTCACAAAACAACAACTCGCCGATTTCTACTGGGCCGTCGCAGACCGCATGCTCCCCGGCATCGCCAACCGCCCGCTAAGCCTCGTCCGCTGCCCCGACGGCGCCGACAAGCCCTGCTTCTACCAAAAACACGTCAACCACATGCTCCCCCCCGGCGTCGGTTCGGTCGAGGTCCCGGACAAAACAACCGGCACCCCGGAGCCCTACATCACCCTCGCCACCCCCGAAGCCCTCGCCGGCCTCGCGCAGATGGGTGTCCTAGAAATCCACCCCTGGGGCTCACGCAACGACGACCTCGAACATCCCGACCGCCTCATCTTCGACCTCGACCCCGACGAGGACCTCCCCTGGTCGGCCATCGCCGAGGCCGCCGAAGACGTGCGCAGCCGCCTGGAGCGCCTCGGCCTCGAAAGCTTCCTGAAAACCACCGGCGGTAAGGGCTTGCACGTTGTCGTTCCCATCCTGCCGGAACTCGACTTCGTGCAACTCAAATCCACCGCCCACGACTTCGTCCTCGGCATGGAGCGCAGCAACCCCCGCCTCTACCTCACCAAAATGACCAAGGCCGCGCGCAAAGGCAAAATCTACCTCGATTACCTGCGCAACGAACGCGGCGCCACCGCCGTAGCCGCCTTCTCCCCGCGCGCCCGGCCCGGCGTCCACGTCTCCGTGCCTCTGCAATGGAAGGAACTTTCTACCGGCGAACGTCCCCTATTCTCCGTCGCAGACTTCGAGTCCTGGAAAACCCGGCTCGCGCGTGACCCTTGGAACAACCTACTCACTCTGAAACAACACCTCGATCCAAAGAAGGTCCAATTGCTTCGATAACAGCAAATAGATGTCGACGAGACAAACGCGTGATACCTTTTACCCGCATCCGACACGGTATGGAACAGATCAACGGCACGGTCCTCCTCAGCGACAAAGAACCGCAAACCAAAGAACCTGTCGTGGAGGAAGCCCACAGACAAGCCGTCGACCCCGACGCCGCTGAAGACCTCCTCGCCGAAGCTCATCTCGGCCAACGCATCAAGCGTCTTCGCCTCAAACGGTCCATGGGCCTGGTCGAACTCGGAAAGCAGACCGGCCTCTCCGCCAGCTTCCTTTCGCAACTCGAGACCGGCCGCGTCGTTCCCACCCTGCGCAATCTCGCCCGCGTGGCCCTGGTTTTCGGCAAGGACCTCTCCTATTTCTTCGACTCCGGAGAAAACGGTGTCTTCCGCGTCCAGCGCGGTAAAGACCGCGTCCGCCTCCCCATGGGCTCGCCCGAGCCCGACTACATCGCCGAAAGCCTCGGTATTCTCGTCCCCGAAGGCGGCCTCCGCCCCTGCGTAGCCGAATTTCTCCCCGGCAACGCGAAGAGTCCCTTCTACCCCGAGCAATACCCGGGCGTAGAAATGGTCTACGTCCTCGACGGCTCCATCGCACTCCAGCGCAACGGCGAAAATCACCAGCTTGGACCGCGAGACGTCCTGTACGTCTCCGGTGAAACAGAACGCAGCTATCGTTGCGCCGGGGACAAAGCCGCTCGTGCACTCATTATCAGCTTCGACGCCGAGCACGGCGACGCAAAGCGCCCCGCAAAGCGACAGCCCGTGACCATGACGGCATAATCCAAAGCGCCAACGCGAAACACCAAAGCCCCCAGAACGGAGGGGGCTTTCCTTCTGCCGAAACGGTCCAAAACTCCCATCCACCTACGCGTCGGACGTCTCACTCGTCGTCGCCGGTTCCACAGTGGGCATGCAGTGCGCATCTGCCAGATGCAGCCAGCGGTCCAGCGTGTCAATCCCCCGCTCCAGCTCTTCCCGGCTGGCAATCAGCGGCGGCGCAATCACAAAATGCGACACCCAGGCCTGGATAATCACACCCTCCCCCATCGTCTTGGCCGCAATTTGATCCACCAGCAGCGGCTTTCCGCTCACCTTGTCCGCATACGTGTTGAACGGCTCCTTCGTCACCCGGTCCTTCACCAGGTCCACCGCCCAGAACAACCCTTTGCCGCGCACATCCCCCACGCTCGGGTGCTTGGCCTTCAGCGCCAGCAGCTTTCCATACACAAACGGCTCCATCTCCTTGGCTCGCTCCACCAGCTTCAGCCGCTGCATCTCCCGGATCGTCGCCACCGCCGGCAGCAGCGTCATCGGATGCGCCTCATACGTGTGCCCATGCGCGAAGTAGTGATCCTGAAAGTAATCTCCGATCGCCTTCGTCGTCGCACAAAGCCCCAGCGGCACATACGCTGATGTAATCCCCTTCGCCGTCGTCAGGATGTCCGGCTTCACGCCCCAAAGATTCATCGCAAACCACTCGCCCGACCGCCCCCACCCGCTCATCACCTCATCCGCAATCAGCAGCACGCCATTCTCATCGCAGATCCGGCGAATCTTCGCCATGTACTCCTGTGGCGGCACAATCACACCATTGGTGCCCACAATCGGCTCCACCAGCACCGCCGCCACATCCGACTCATTGCGAATCATGTGCTCGATGTAGTCCGCGCACGCGATCCCGCAGCCCGGATACGTATGCCGGATCGGGCACTTGTAGCAGTGCACCTCCGGCCCAAAGATCACACCCTGCGATTTGCCACGCGGCTCCATCGCCCAACGCCGCGGATCCCCCGTAGCCGCAATCGACCCCGCCGTCGACCCGTGGTACGACCGGTACCGCGCAATGATCTTCGTCTTCCCCGTATACATCCGCGCAATCTTGAATGCCGCCTCATTCGCATCCGTGCCCGAGGTCGTAAAGAAGAACCGGTTCAACCCCTCCGGCAACACCTCTAACAACAGCTTTGAAAGCTCCGCCCGCGCCGTCGTCGCATACCCCGGCATCGCATACGCCAGCTCCTGCGCCTGCTGCTTGATCGCGTCGATCACCGCCTGGTTTTTGTGCCCCAGGTTCATGCACATCAACTGCGCACTGAAATCCAGATACTTTTTTCCGTTCGCATCCGTGAGATGGCACCCATCGGTGTCGACGACATGCATCGGCGTCCAGCCCTTCTGGAAGCGCCACGTCCCAAAATTCGTCTCCTGCGTAATCCGCACCACCTCGGCGGAGGTCATCGGCTGGGAAGTCTCATCGGAAACGGCATCGGCGGGCTGCAACAGGCTCTCAGGCATCCCTAAAACTCACCCGCGCCCCCGCCCCTTGTCAAGCCTGAAGGCGCCGCCGCCCGGCACGCCGCCCCCACAACATCGCAGCGAGAGATTGCGCAAAAGCAGGGGCATCGGTAAGAAGATCATTCTCCTCCGATGTGATCCCTGCAGTGTGTGCAAATCCAAGATCGTGTGTTCTGCGACGCACTGCCTTTTTTTCCATCGAAGATAGGAGGAGGATTCGATGAGAATCGGAATCATAGGTGCCGGCCATATCGGGAGTACACTCGTGCGAAAGCTGGCCCGATTAGGCCACGAAGTAGCTGTGGCAAACTCTCGCGGGCCGGAAACGCTGAGCGACCTGGCCCAGGAAACCGGGGCCAAAGCGTCTACGATCAAAGATGCGATTCGCGGAAGTGAGATCGTCGTGATCGCCATCCCTGAGGGCCGCATTCGCGACCTGCCCAAAGACATATTCAACGAAGCATCCGACAATATGGTAGTCGTCGATACGGGCAACTACTACCCAAACGGCAATGCGGACTACGGCCGCGAAGCAGATGGGCTCATCGAGGAGATCGAGGCGGGCATGCCCGAGACCAGGTGGGTAGAAACTCATTTGGGCCGTCCCGCCATAAAAGCTTTCAACACAATCGTTGCAGATGATCTGATGCAACGTGGTAAGCCGTTGGGAGATCCGGCACGTCTGGCGTTGCCGGTAAGCGGGGACGATCCGGACGCCAAGAAAGTCGTCATCGCGATGATTCGGGAGCTCGGCTTTGACACGATCGATGTAGGGGGCCTCGACGAGTCATGGAGGCATCAGCCCGGTACACCTGTTTACGTGCACAACTTATCTCTTGAACAGCTGAAACAGGGTCTGGCCCAGGCGAGCTCGCAACGCAGCGCCGAGTGGCGGGCACGGCAAAGGTGAGGTTCTCTTTGAGCGTAACAGCCCAGCCTTGATCAGTTCCCTAAACCGATTTCACGGTAGTAACCCTGGTTCGGCTTTTCCAATGACCAGCATGGGGTAACTTTCAAAGATTTCGAGGTGGATAAGATAGATCGTTCAGCGCCACCCGATCCGCAGAAATTTGCTCACTTCAGCGAGGTCGCACTCAAAGAACCAGGGTCACACCGTGGAACCGTAAGCTCGTCACCACGATCAATGGAGAGGAGATGGCAGCGATGAGCTGCCATCGACTTCGGGGGAGAAAGCAGAAAGAAGGTCACGCTTCGCGCTCTGCGGCGACTGGCTCCCAAGCTCAACCCGTTCCCGGCGAGGTCCGTGAACCAACCGAACTCGCCAAAGTCATAGCTCAGGCGCTCCGGGTCAACCGTCACACCTTCCGGTTGCAAACGGCCAAGCAAAGCATTGAGGTCGTCTACCTGGAAGTTGATCATCGCCTTCTGTGCGGGGGGAGCATATGAGTTGTCCTGCATGAAGAAGGAGAAGACGATCTGGCCACCGTTCGTCGGTGCAGGAAAAGCGTAAGCCGCCTCGACCTTGCTGAGCCCCAGATGTCGTTCGTACCACGCAGAAGTCGTTTAGGGATCGTCCATTTCCAGAAACATGCCACCGAAACCGGTTACTGCCGGCAGGAAGTCACCTCAAATTCTTGCAACGAGCCTTCCTTTCAAAAGCCGTCTCCCTGCTGACAAGCCAGAAGCCGCCAGAGTGGAGGCCGCCGTTTTGATCAATCACGCCTTCGCAAGAACGCCTCTTGCTTCCCTGGAACCGGTTCGTCCCGCATAGGAACTAGTAATAAAACTTTCCTCCAAACTGGACAACACGAGGGGTATTCCCCTGCTGCAGAGCATTTGACGAGCTGCCGCCCAAAACACCAAAATAGATGCTGGATGGATTGGTACTCGGACCCTGAAAGATGGGGTGATTCGGGGCATTGAATGCGTCGACCCTCAGTTCAAACCTCCGTTCTCCGGGAATGGCGAAGTTCTTCCGCAAGCCGATATCCAGATCCAGAAACGCCGGATTGCGGACGTCCCCGAAGGTCGTGTCGTAGTTGCTGTACCGCGTTACGAAGTCGTTATAGACACCGTTTCCCAGGCCACCTTTGATGTCTGCGGCTGTTGGTACATATCCGGCTCCAGGGAGACCCCCGACGCCCGTCCAGGAAGGATAGGCAGCCAGCTGGGCGACCGTTGTGGCCTTGGTAGGGTATGGAGCGAATTTGGATGTGTCGAACGCCTTTGTTCGCGATTTTGTGAAGCCCGCGCCGGGATCGCCACCTGTGTAGAAAGCGCTGTTGGTCGGCAAACCAATCGGTGTACCCGAGTTGGCGGTGAAGATCGCGGTAAACCTCCATCCACCGACAATTTCATCCAGGCCCCTGTTCATATCGTGACCGAGAAGTTGGCCACGCCCAATAGGCAGGTCGTAGGTAGGACTGACGGAGTAGATGAACCTCACATCGCTGGTGCTCAGCTGCCTCTTGAGCTCCTGCGAAACCTGCTGAGGCAGAACGCGGCTGCTGTCTGACAAACTCTTTCCCCAGGTAAAGGCCGAAAGCACACCGAAGCCGTGATCGAACCTCTTCTCAACCTTGGTCTGGAGCGCATAGTAATTGTGGTACCCGTGTATCGATTGATCGTCACGTCCCCAAGAGGATTGGGAAGCGCCAGCTGCGACGCAGCTACCGTCTTTGCCGTGTCGAGACTCGTGGTGATGTAGGGGGCGTGCAGGAACGGGTTGGGCACCTGGGTGTTTCCCGCCAGGGTGTCAAGAGGGCGTCCAGTCGCATCGAACTGCGGACCAAAGGCCGCCAGCCACGCCGACGTACTGAGCAGATCGTCGTCATAACCTACGAGGATGCCATGCTGGGCGCTGAACACCCCTCCTATCTCAAACAGGTAGTTCTTCACCTGCTGCTGCAGTTTGAGGCTGACTTCGTCGTTGTATTGGCGCGGGACCGCCGCTGCATAGAATGAGGTAACCGACCCGACGCTGGTTAAGGAACCGAGGGAACTTCCAGTGAGCGGAACCAGGCCGCTTGGAAACGGGTTATCCAGCGTGGCAGCCTCCGTAATGTAATTGTCATTGGTCGCGGTGAACGGGGTGGTTTGGCTGAACCCAAGCTGATTGCCATGATTGGTGACGAAGTTGGCATTGGTAAAACGTCCCAGTCCGCCACGCAGCACGGTAAGAGGGCTGAAGGCAAAGGCAAAACCCGCCCTGGGCTGAAAGTACTTTGCGGTGAGTTGTGTCACATCGCGCGTGTTGCCGTTCACACCAGCGTATTCAATGGCTCCCCTTGCAACGAACGAACTGATGTTTGGCCGGTTTTGCTGTAGAAAGCGAACACCGGCGTTCGTCGAGCCCCCGGCCAGGTCGGCGGCGTAGGCAGGCTGGGCGACCGCGGTGACGGGCGCGATGTTTGCGTTAGGGTCGTAGACTGAATAGAACTTGTTGTGCCGTTCCGTAAGTCCCAGCTGCTCATCCCAGCGCAGGCCCAGATTCAACGTCAGTTTGTTCGTGACTCTCCAGTCGTCCTGCCCGAAACCGGCAATGTAGGGCTGAGACCAGAAGGACGTGGCTGGAATGCCGATCGATCCGCTCGTTGGAAGACCGAGATCTAGGGAAGCAACACTGGAGCCTTCGCCCGGCCCTGCGGTTGCATTCGGGTTCCGGGTCGTCCAGTTGGTGCCGAATCCGAACGTACCGTTCGAGACACCCAGATTGCCGAGGGCTTGTTGCTGCACAAGGTACTGCGCACCATATTTGACCGTGTGCTTACCGAAGATCTGAGTGATCGTGGCAACACCCTCGTATTCGATGTCATTCTCATAAGTCGGCGCCTGGCTGGTCCCAAGGTTGGGGGTCGGCAGACCGGTAAGCTGTGGGATGCTTGCGTGGTTCTGCAGGGCGGCGAGTGCAGAGGAGAAGCCGTAGTCCACCGGATTGAAGCCGTAGCTGGCGCTGATTGTGTCCGTGTTGTAAGCCGTTATATTTCCGCGCAGGTCGGCAACCAGCTTTGGGGACGCGGCCCAGGTATGATCCAGGGTTAAGCCCAGGTTCTTCCGGAGGGAAGAGGTTCCATCAAGAATGTCTGCAGCCCCGAAGGGGCTGTTTCCCGTGGTGGGATCTTCCTGATTGCGTCGTAGAGCAATATAGCTGTGGTTATTGTCGTTCCACGCCTTATCCACGCGAAGGATGTAGCTGTTGAAAGGGTTGATCTGAATCGCTCGACTGATAAAGTTGTTTGAGTCGCTACTGGAGCCGTCGCCCGCATCGGTGGGAGGGGGCAACAGGGCCAGGATGGCTTTCGCGACCGGGCTGATCCTTGCAGCGGGAATCACGTTGTTGGCGAATTGCGTTCTAACGGTCGTGGTGGGATTGATGGTGGCTGGATCATAGACTTGAACCGGATACCGGGTGCCGTTCACTACCGTGAAGGACTGACTGAAGTCGCCCTGCCGTTCAAGCAGCGTTGGCACGCTTATCCTACCCATGGGATTGCTCGGCGCCTTGCTGCGAATCCCGTCGTAGCTGAAGAAGAAAAATGCGTGCTGCTTGCGTCCGTCAAAGACCTTCGGGATGGAGATAGGACCGCCCAGCGTAGCTCCAAACTCGTTGGTATGGACCGACGGCACCGGGGACAGCGGAGACGAGTTATACACCCTGGCATTGAATGTCGGCGTTTGGTTATTTTCATACAGAACGCCGTGATAGTTCGCGGTGCCTGATTTAAAGGTCATGTCGAGGGTTGCGGTCTCGGTTCTTCCGATCGAGGCATCGTAGGCGTTCTTCTCGATGCGGAGCTCGGCAACCGCGTCCGTGGGGGGAATGAAGGCGATATTGCCGTTGGTTCCAAAGGTGTTGGTTCCCCCTTCAATCTGGTAGTTCACGGAACCGCTTGCATCGACGGTGACCGCAGATTCTGAATTATTCGAGTACAAGTGGGCGGGACCGCCGCTGGGCTGTCCGAACAGGCCGCCAGGTGTCAGCTTGACGAAATCGACCGGAGAGTTGGTGACCGTGGGCAACTCCTGCAACTGCTCGGTCGTGATAACAGTGCCTGACACCGCCGCCGTGGTATCGATCAGAGGATTGAGGCTACCCACCGTGACCGTTTCGTTCGTCGCTCCGACGCTAAGTTTCACATCAACGAACTTCTGGTCTGACACTTGCAGCTGAATCGGATCCTTGTCCAGTGTTTTAAAGCCCGCCGCTGTCACCTCGAAACGGTAGTGTCCCACGGGTAGTGCCTGCACCTGCCAGTCGCCGCTGCCGTTCGTCGTCGTCTGCCACTGGGTTCCAGTCTCCACGGAGGTTACGGTGACACTCGCATTCTTCACGACTCTCGAGGTGGGATCGAAGACCCGTCCGCCATAGGTCGCCGTGCTTGCCTGACCTATCGCCTTGGGCCAGGGAAGCAGGAGAAGGCCGGCAAGGGTAAGGCTGCCATAGAGCAGCGAAGGCATTTTGGAGCGCTGTCTGGAGAGACCTCCCGTGACGCGTGACATCCCTTCCTCGTGCATCACCGGCAAAGAGCCATTCTCGCGGACCCGCCCGCCAGCCCGAGTTTTCAGTAGCTTTTCCACCTTGCGCGAGTAGCTCCTGCTTTTCATCCACATCCTCCTAAAAGTTCAGCAGATCCGGTCCAAGAACCGTGACTTATAGGTCGTCCCGGAAACGCATGTCTTTGGAGAAGACCTAGCCAAGAGGCCGGGTTTTTGTTACGCGCGTTCTGAGATCGCTGTCACTGAAACGCGCAAACCTTATAGAGAGCCTGAGAACGTTGTCAAGCTCAAATTGAGAGCTCTTTCTAAGTCGAATGCAACGCTTGGCAGACTGCGCGTGGGCAGCTTCTACCCGCTTGTGATGGCAAACGAAAGCCGCCGCAAGTCCGGCGCTTTTGCGACCGGGTTCCCGGCGGACACTAGGGGATTTGGTATTGCCCGGTGCCACGGATCATCGCAACAGGACCGCCAGCACCACGGCATGGGCGGCCACCAAACGTCGATGGGGTCTCACCCTTTTGAAGTAATTGAGAACGGGTGGGGGTAAACCAGCTTGAGCGATGAACGGCCTTATGCCATCCAAGCAGGTCATCAGCGAAACTGCGAGCTCCTGCTGTTCCGTCTCCGCCCCTGTTCTCGCTGCACGGCGGTTTGCACAGGAGTAGCGTGACCTTGGGTACATTAGGGTAGTAAGTTACAAAGATCCCATCAGCCACTGACCACAGGCGGAATCCCGCCGCTGCAGGTACACACGTAAGATCATCTCTGACAAGACTTTGAAGGGAAAGTACGGGGGGGGTACTACAGAAATGGTTCCAACCATTCACCGCACAATCTCCCCGCGCTCCAGCATGCCGATCGCCTCCTCCGCCCGCTCCCGCAACGCCTCACGCTCCTTGCCGGACTTCTTCAGCATCGTATTCAGCGGCATCCGCATGCGCGAGTTATCCGCCAGCTTCGCCTCGTTCCGCTCCAGAAAGCTCCAATACAACGCCGTAAATGGACACGACCCTTCTCCCGTGCTCTTCTTCGGGTTCAGCGCACACTTTCCGCAGTAATCGCTCATACGGTTGATATAAGCCGCGCCACTCACATAAGGCTTGGTCGCCGTCAGCCCACCATCGCCAAACGTCGACATACCCAGCACATTCGGTTCCACAACCCAGTCATACGCGTCCACATAGGCGATCCAGAACCAGTCACACAGCTCCCGCGGCGAATACCCACACAGCGTCGCCAGGTTACTCAGCACCATCAACCGCGTAATGTGGTGCGACCAGCCCTTGGCGATCACCTGCGCCACCACGGTATCCATGCACCGCATGCCGCTCGTCACGCCCCAATACACCGGCGGCAGCTTCCGGTGCGCCTCCAGGAACGAAGGCGCCCCATCCTTCTGCACCGTTCGATAGCCGTCCGTGGCCTCATGCAGATGCCGCATAAACTCCCGCCACCCCAACACCTGCCGCACAAACCCCTCCGCACTCGCCAGCGGAACCTTTCCTTCCGCAAACGCCGCAACGGTGTCCGCGACCAGATCCGCCGGACGCAGCAGCGTCAGATTCAGCGGCGCCGACGTTAGCGAGTGAAACAGGTCCGGATGCACAGCGCTCATCGCATCCTCCCATGGCCCGAAGTGCGGCAACATGTTCTCCAGCGCAAACCGCCACGCCCGCTCCGCATCGGCCCGCGTGACCGGAATGTCGAAGCCTTCAGTCGTCCCGAAATGCTCCGGATGCCGCTGCTTGATCAATGCAATCACCTCCTCGGTGATTGCATCCGGCGGAAAGCTCGGCCGCTCCGGAATCGGCACTTCGCCTCGATACGGCTTACGGTTCTCTGCGTCATAGCTCCACTGCCCTCCAACCGGCTGCGCACTCTCCATCAGAAACCCCGTCTTGCGCCGCATGGAGCGGTAAAAACGGTCCATCAGGTACTGCCGTTTGCCGCCCGCATACTGCGTATTGCGCTCCGCGCCGCCCTGTTCGGGTTTGCCGAACACCGCCTGAAAGTCTTCCGCCGTGCTCAACCACGCCGTATCCGTCACCGCCCGGATCCGTAGCCCAGCCTCCTTGGCCTCACGCAGCTCCACCCGGAGCTCGCGCTCCGCTGGCCGGTTCACCACGATTTCCGGCCAACCCCAGCGCTCCTGCAGTACAAACAGCCCATCACTGAAGCTCGTCGGCGAAGCGCCGTACACCACCCGGCAGCCGCGTGCACCCTGTTCCAGCGCGAAATGCCGCATCGCGCTCAGCACCATCACCAGCTTTTTCTTGTGGTAGTCCCGCCGCGTCCCCTTGCCGCGCGACTCCATCAACACCACAACCGCTTCTTCCGGGCGTGTCTCACCCAGCGGACCGACGGCGTCGTGCAACCGGTCATAAGGAACGTAAATCCAGCGCCGCCTCCCCACCTCCTCTGGAGTCGGCTCAAAGAGGCGTATCTGCTCAAAAAAAGGCGTCATGTTCACAAGCCTTTCGCGTCAGCCTCCCGGCGACAACCGCCTCTTGCACCGGACAGTAGTCCCCTCGCGGGATTCGGACAGCATCAACGTGAAATCACCTTAGATCTCCCGATCCTCGGCTGCGAACAGGTCATCCAGCTCTTTTTCATCATCTTCCGCTTCGGAATCCCCTTCGTCGTCTTCGTCGTCTTCGTTGTCCTCGTCTTCTCCATTTGCATTCTCATCCGCACCCCGGCCCCGCCACGCCAGAACAGCCGTGCCGGCCACGAGCACCCAGAGCGCCATGAGGCCATGGGCAAGGTTCTTGTCGCGAGCGCGCGTTGCAACCGCCTCGGCAATGAGTCTGCGATTGCCGTCAACCTTGTTTTCCGCGGCCGTCACAGCGGGATTCGGATCCGCACGTGCAAAGTCTTCGACGGTGTACTGCATCATGCGGTCCGCCTGCAGGGCGGCCTGGTCGGCAGCCAAAATCTGCCGCGCCTGTGCCTCCCCGGCTCCCGACGCCTGCGCCTTCGCCAGGGCCAGCTGGTCACTGGCTACCGCTGCCTGACCCGCCGTGACCCGTTCCTGCATTCGCCTCCCATCCTGGCCGGCGAATGTCTGCTGTGTGGCTTGATCCGCTGCGGCGTCGGGCAACCGCGCCTCTGCCTGATGCTGCTGTTCGACCGCGCGGTAGTAGCTCACCGCGTCGAAGCACGAGAAAACCCACGCGAGACATCCCAGCACGATGGCAAAGGTTCGCACCAGCCCATATTCGCACGCATGAGAAAATCGTGCGCTCAGGGCGGGACTGCCACGGAATACTGTCGCTCGCACCGGTTGGTGCCGCAGCCGTTCGCGTGATACGGGAACCAGCCCATGCCAGGCCTTGCGAGCAATCGCAGCACTAAAATTCAGGAATCAGCCAGCCAACGGCTTCGCAGCGCATCCGGGCTCAGCAGTGCCTCCATTCTAGGCAGTGCGTCGGCGCTTGGCAGCGCAGCCTGCTGCTTGGCGCGGCGTCCCGGTTGCCCCTGCCTGGGCGAGATACGTTGCGGCGCGCGGCGTTGCCGTTCGCTCACCACCTGCGCAGCCGGAATCGCGACCGGCAACCTGGGAATGTGGCTGGCCAGGGCCCGCGGCTCCGGTTGTCGCCGTGCGCGGCCACCCTGTGCGGGCACCGCAACGCGAACTGCTGTCAGCGATTCGGACAGCGCCCCCGAACTGTTCGTCTCCAGGCGGCCAGGTTTACTCTGATTCAGTTCCATAAGTAGTTCATCCAGTAGCAAAGATGAGGAAAGTTCATTCACAACCCGACGAGGTGTCTGGAGCCGGTCCAGCTTCGCATCAAGCCTCGCCACAATTGCTTGCAGCAACCTAGCCGAACTCTACGCAAGTGGTGTAAACGCCCCAACGGACAGGTGCCAGGCGGGAACTCCCAAACCTTCAACCCACTCCACTGTGCGAAACCTGCTACACACACCCTTGCTCCGTCACGGCGTCCTGAAGCACTTCGGTAGAGCTTCGGTCGGTTCGCTTCATCATCATGTTGGGGCACCAACTCGCCAATACCACCCTTGGGGGCGCTCTACCACCACTCGCTGCTGGAACTGAACTCGCCCCGCTGCGACCTTCCACCAAAGTTCGGTGGGGGCGGCAAGAACCAGATTCCCGGCTGCATCCTGCACACCATCGTCCGCATCTACGCTGTTACGCGCCGTGGTGAGACATCCCTTAGTTCGTCTGTGGACCACAGTCCTTTTATTCCTCGGATTGCTCGCGTCTCCAGCCCTCGCAGAGCGCTGCCAATCTTGCTGTGATCCGGTGTCCGCAACGATGGCCCTCATGCCCGTTGCGCACAACGTACCGTCCATCGGGGTGGCCTGCTGCCATTCCACCACCCACGCGTTCTCACCGGCCGTTGTTTCTGGCCAACGCGATCGAAGCACCGTCTGCCGGACAGAGACCGTCATCGCTCTCGCGCCCCCGCAGTTGACAGGACACGACGTAGCCGGAATCTCGACCGCGGCTTTTCTTGGTGTTGAATACGGCCTTGATCTGGCACGAAGTCCGGATCGGCTTCATGGAAACTGGATGCACGCTGGAACACGACCAGAGACGCCTTCACAGGCCTCGGCGTTTGCCGTCCTCCGTGTCTAGTCTGCGCCTCCTGCCCCGGCCGTAACGCTTGCCGAAAATCGGCACATCCCAGTCCCGCCTCAAGATTTCTTAATACCTCAAGGTGATCTATGCCTGATCGCAGATCCTTTCTGGGTCGCGCCGCTGCCGTCGGTGCCGGCCTGTTTGCAACCGGTCGCGCCTCCGCCGCCAGTGAAACGCACGCCATGCTCAATCCCACCCAACAGGTCGCCGCGCGCGGCGGCTATCTCGGCATCTCCAGCGGATCGCTCTCCAAGGTGGACGCACACGCTACCACTGTTCGCACCACCCCCGTCATCACGACGGATGTAGGCGATCTGCCCTACGAGATGGACGGGGATACCAAGGTCTTCCGGCTTACCGCGCACGTCCTTAAACGCCAGATCGCCCCGGACAAAACCATTGATGTCTGGGGCTTCAACGGCTCGGCCCCCGGTCCGACGATCCAGGTCACCCAGGGTGACAAAATCCGTGTGCTGTTCACCAACCAGCTTCCCGAGCCCAGCTCTCTTCACTGGCACGGCTTCGAGGACCGCATCGGCAACGACGGCATGCCCGGCATCAGCCAGCAGCCCGTCAAACCTGGCGAAACCTTCGCCTACAACTTCACGATTCACCAGGAAGGCACCTTTTTCTATCACTCGCACATGGCGATGCAGGAGCTCGCCGGCATGCTCGGCGCGGTAATCATGCACCCCCGCGTACCCTACCGGCCACACTGCGACAAGGACTTTGTCATTCACCTGCAGGAGTACGCCGTTCTGCCCAACTCCACCGTGCCCAACACCATGATGATGGAGTTCAACTGGCT